>SCTZ01000029.1 GCA_004297765.1 Chloroflexota bacterium
CCCCGCCAGAAAAACGTACCCTTCTTCGTCAATCCACCCCAGATCCGACGTGTACAGCCAGCCCTCGGCATCACGCTTCGCGATGTGACCCTCTTCGCCCCTCTTCGCCAGATAGCCTTGCGTGGCACGGGCGGTGCGGATGGTCACTTCGCCGATCTGTTCGGCCGCGAGCGTCTCGCCCTGCTCCCCCACGATGCGTATCTCCGCATCTGGCAGCGGCTTCCCGATAGAGCGCAGACGGGATTTCTTGCGCTCGACCTCCTCCGGCGTGCCCTCCAAACGGTGATCGTCTGGCCCCAGCATGGACACCGTGGCCGTCGTCTCCGTTTGACCGTAGGCATTGATGAAGCCTACACTGCGCGGGAAGAGCTCCAGGGCGCGCAGGAGCACCCCTGGGGGGGTCGCGGCCGAGCCGTACGAGAACACCTCCAGGCTGGAGAGATCATAGCGACCGAAGCTGGGCTCGTCGACGATGCGCTTGAGCATGGTCGGGACCACGAAGGCGTGGGTGATGCGCTCCTTCTGGACCGTCTCCAGCCAGCGCAGGGGGTCGAACTGCCGCAACAGAACCATGCGCCGGGCCGAGTACGGCGCAAGCATGATGGCGGTCAGTCCCGCGATGTGGTAGAACGGGGCCACCAGGAGCTGGGCATAGTGGTCATCTTCGCTGACCGGCTCGGCCGTGTTCAGGGCGTAGCTGGCCAGATCCCCGTAGCGGATCATCACGCCTTTGGGTCGCGAGGTGGTGCCCGCGGTGAACATGATCACGTTGAGCTCCCCGTCATCGACTTCAGCGGGCTCGATCTCCACGCCCGGCACCAGTAACTCGTCGAAGCTGCGCATTGCCTCTGCGGGGCCATCGATGCTGATCAACTCCTCGACAGAAGGTGCGGCCGGATGTGCGGCGCGGGCCAAATCGACGTACGGCGCCCCGGCGCAGAGCATATTCACCTCGGCCGTGTTCAGCAAATACTCCAGTTCCTCGCGCTTGGCCCGGTAGTTGAGAGGGACGAAGGTGGCGCCGAGAAAGGACGCGGCGTAGAAGAGTTGAATAAAGCGGCTGCTGTTGGTGTCCATTACGCCGAGCCGCTGTCCTGGGCCGAGTCCGCGCTCTCGCAGCCCAGCGGCAAGGGACACGATGCGCTGCTGGAGGGTGGCATAGTCGTCGCGCTGGTCCTCGAAGACCAAGGCCTCGCGCTCGGGAAAGACCTGCGCCGCGATGTTCACGAATTCGTACGTATTCATGCTCGCTTCGTTGCTCTATCCAGGAGCATCCCCTTCATTGTTTCTTCTGCTGCATGTCTTCGCCGCAGCACTTCAACGCCCCGGCTCCGGCCTTTGTCACAATGACCTCGGAGCCACATTTGGCGCACACGTAACGCTTGCCTATTTGCGTCGCCATCGCACGTTACCTCCGGGCTTATTAGTCTGATGAGGGCAGGGGCTGGGCCTGCTTGATTTGCATCTCTTTGTCACAGCAGACAAAGCTACCATTGCCGGCCTTGGTGCAGAGAACCTCGGCCGCGCACTCCTCGCAAACGTATCTCTTTCCCAGGTGATTGGACATCGACTGTTTCCTCTCTATGTTTCTATGTTGGTTCTGCCCGAGCGACGGCTGTGTCCAGCGACATGGCCTTTAGCAGCACTTCTCGGAACTGGGGATGTGCGATGCCGATCAAAGCGTGGGCGCGTTCGCGCAGTCCTTTCCCACGCAAGTCGGCTACGCCGTATTCGGTCACGACGAACTGAACGTCCGTGCGTGGGGTCGTCACTGTCGTACCTCGATCGAGATGGGGAACGATTCTGGAAACCGTGCCACGCCCGGCGGTCGATGGCAAGGCGATAATTGCCTTACCACCAGGCGAGCACGCCGCGCCCCGAATAAAGTCTAGCTGCCCACCGGCCCCGCTCACCTGCCGCCCTCCGATCGACTCCGCGTTGACCTGTCCGGTTAGATCGATCTGCAGCGCGGAGTTCACCGCGACCAAACCTTCTATGCGGGCGAGGGTGTCGACACTATGAGTGTGACTACACGGGTGCATCGCGACCAGAGGGTTCTCGTGCAAGAACTCGTAGAGGACCTGACTGCCCATGGCTACCGTGCTGACGATCGGCGGCAAGACATCCCCTGAGCGGACAAGCGCAATAATCCCATCTGTGATGATTCCCGTATGGAAGCGCAGCTTGCGGTGGCGGTCCAGCCCCCGCAGGATCGCGTCGGCGATACCTCCAATACCCACCTGCAACGTGGCCCCGTCTGGTATGAGATCCGCAACCCTGCCGGCAATGCGCTCCTCCACCGGGCCTATTGGAGCGCACGGTACAGTCAACAACGAGCGCGCGGACTCGACTATCAAGTCGATATCCGAGAGCGCGATACGACAGTCGCCGTAAGTACGTGGCATTTGCGTGTTGACCTCGGCGATCACGGTTTTCGCAGTCTTTATTGCAGTGAGCAGGTAATCCACCGAGATCCCCAGGCTGCAATATCCCTGTTCATCTGGAGGCGCTACCTGGATCATCGCCACGTCAGGCCGCAGGTACCCCTGGGTGAACAGGGAAGGAATTGCCGAAACGTGACAAGGGATATACTCGGCACGTCCGGCGGATAGTGCCTCATGCAGCCCACTGCTGGCGACAAATGCCAGGACTCGGAAGTGTTGAGCCATCTCCGGCTTGGCATATTCGCAGCTACTAGCAGGCACCATCGTTAGCAGTCGCACATCATGAAAACGTGCACACTCGTTTACGAGAGCTTCTATCAAAGCCAGGGGCTCGGCACAGCCCGTCCCCAACGCCACTGTGTCGCCAGAGTGGATGGCCGTAATCGCCTCATGCGCTGAAACTGATCTCGGATAACCTGTCCTCATACTACCTCGCGTTGCCGCGTTGCGCTTTCTCTTGCATCAGACGCTTCTTGAAACGTTGGACATCCTCTGGTGCCACGTACTCCAGCGCCATTCCCTCAGGAAGAGGATAGTTAGGGTTAAGGTTCGCTGGGCGATTGGGACAGTAGCGAACGCAGAGCGGATCACCATCGCAAAGATCGCACTTATGCATTACGCCGCTTGGGCCACGCTGAATCGCTCCGAAGGCGCACGACTCTGCGCAGGCCATACAGCTATTGCACAAATGGGGATCGATCACGACAATCCCGGCCAACTTGGAATGGAAGGACATGGCTCCCGGAACCGGACAGGCTTCCATGCAAAGTGGGCGCTTACAATGGCGGCAAATCGTGACTTCGAACTGACCTAACTCTGCCCGCGGTGTGATATGAATCGCCGCGCGTTGTAGACTGATCATTCCGGTCAGCCGCATCGAGCATACCAACTCACAGATCCGGCAGCCCGTGCAAAGCTCCGGGTTGGCATGAAGGAGCTTCGCCGCTCCCGCCATCATTTCGTCCCCCTTTCTGCCCGCATCTAGGATGTGCTCGCCGACGCTACTCGATGAGCACGCCCTCGCGGGCAAGCACTTCTGCAATATCTTCCAACCCCAGCGCCGCCAGCTGCTCCCGTTTCTGCAGCCCCGTCGTCTTGTCCCAACCCCTCCAGTCGTAATATTCGTCTAGCACCATAGCTAGATAGTCAGCGGCTTTCATCCCTTTGCCCGGGCCGTCCGGCGCTGGAACGTTCATCCAACGATCACAGAGTTTATCGTCGGCACGGCTTAGTCCCAGGCGCGAGTTGAAGGCCTTCTCGACGTTGCAGATACGCTCGCCAATTTCGTATAGCTCATCCGCGGCAAATGTCACACCAGTGAGTGCGCTAAGCGCTGGTTCGAGCGCGTCCAGCCCGAAGATGAGGCTATCGCGGGTGGGCATGAAGAGACAGATGCCGCTTGCATTCACCACGCAGTTGATATTCTCCGCCCGCGCCGAGGCTGCCCCTTTCAGCGAAACACCGTGAACCTCTCCAGCATCTGGCTTGCCAAACCATGCCATCGAGATATCCTTGCGCCCGGCTTTCTCCAGGGGCGAGAGCCCGCGCAAATGGTCGGCGCCCCGCGCCGACACGGCAATGTTGCATGCCCAGCCGGGAAACGGTCGCTGGTCCTCGGAGAGGGTTGCGCCGCCCTTGCCGTAACTTACGTACTGCACAGCCGATCGCCCAGTATGTGACTCGATTTGCTGGGCTGCCCGATAAACGCTATCTCGAAATAGCTTTCCCAACTCGTTTCGCTGCGTTCCCACCGCCTCGATGATCTCCGCCGCTGCTTCCCAGTTGCCCCATTCGACGTTCTCTGGTCCGCGGAGCCAGCTTGCTCTATCAACGTCATCTAGGACGCCTCGTTGCCGACACTCCATCAGAAAGGAGATGGCGTTCCCCATCTCCACAACATCGAGTCCGTACTCTGTACAAAGTTTGTTTAGATGTAGCACCGCGGGCAGATCCCGAATATCGGTGCCGATGCCCAGGGAGGCGATGGTCAGGTACTCCGGTTTGAGCCCTTCCTCGTTAGGGAAGTGCTTGGCAGCGACACTCTCGACACCGCGGACGCGGTGCCAGGCGCTGCAAGCTGTCGCGCAGCCAGGCGAGCACGAGTAGCTGGAGCCCATCAGATCCCTGGTGTACGCGTCGCCGTTGATCCTGTGGATCGCTTCTTCCGGCATCGACGAGAGCTGTCCGTTGCGGTAGGCGTTCGCGTGGATCACGTTAAGGTAATCGACCGCGTCCAAAGTGCCGCGCCGCCGCCAGTTGTTTGTGAGCTGTGGCTTCTCCTTCAGTCGGGACACCAGGTCATCCATCGCCACCAGAAATGCCCGCGTGTCCGCTACAGCGATCCCCTTTGTGCCGCGAACGGCGATAGCCTTTAAGTTCTTCGATCCCATGACGCATCCGCCACCCGTACGCCCAGCGGCGCGATGATCGCTCACGGTGATCGAGGCGAAACCGACCGAATTCTCGCCAGCACGGCCGATAGTGGCCAATTCCATCTCGGCAGTGCCAAGCTCGTGCCGGATAAGCC
This sequence comes from Chloroflexota bacterium, assembly GCA_004297765.1. GTDB lineage: Bacteria > Chloroflexota > Dehalococcoidia > FW602-bin16 > FW602-bin16 > FW602-bin16. The sequence continues at coordinate 4,972 of SCTZ01000029.1, forward strand.
GATTGGTTTCACTGGTATTCTTGCCCCACAGTAGGGCAGCATCGTGGAACGTGATTCGATCGTCGTCGATCGACAAATATACCGGACGCCGTGCCCGCCCCGTGATGACGAGATGATCGTGCCCGGCCCAGCGGAGAGTCGGTCCAAAACCGCCGCCCGCCGTACTATCGCCAAATAGGCCATAGGCCGGAGATTTGAAGGTGAACTTCGTCTTGCTGCCCAATCCGAAGGGCGTGCCGCCTAGCGGCCCGAGCCCAACGATCAGCACATTGTCCGGGCCGCGCGGATCACTCTTCGGATCATGATGCAGGAAATGCTCCCACAGCAACCAGGAGTTGATTCCCTCGCCACCCAGATAACGGCGACGCAACGCCAGAGGAATCTGCTCAACGGTGACCGTCTCGCCGCTCAGATCGATCCGCACTAGATCGCCAAAGCCGTTCATTCCGTTACCTCGATGCCGGACTCCCTCTGCTAGTCCTGGTCGCGTCGCTGCGCTAGGCGATCGCTTGCTCAAGCGCAACTCGACCGCGCTGGAGCGCCGCGAGGTTCTTATCGGCAACCTTCCCGGCGAACTGCTCCCGTAGAATACCCTCCATCTCGTGGAACGTAAGGTCGATCGTTTCAGTTGCTACTAGGGCGCCGATCATGATGATATTGGTGAGTAGCGTATCGCCGATTTCCATGCTCATCTCTGTCGCGTCAAGAAACCAGGCACGCCCGGATAGCGTACGAATTGCCGCTTTGATGCTAGCGAGATCGGGATACTCTTTCTCGCCCATGATGCAGGACATCGGATACACGGGACGGGTATTGCTGATCACCGCCACGCTGGGGTTACCGTAGGTGGCCAAGATGCGCAAGGTTTCCATCGGCTCGATGCCCACGACGACATCCGCTTTTCCTCTCGGAATGAGCACGCCCGGCGCCTCCAAGTGCGACGCCCGTACATGACTCATGACGCTGCCGCCACGTTGCGAGCCACCGAAAGTTTCGCTGATCGTGCAGTGGTAGCCCTTGTTAACAAATGCCTTCGCGATGAGCCGTGAAAGGAGAACGTTTCCTTGCCCACCAACACCACAAACAACGATGTTCACAGGATCTTTGCCAGCCATCATAGCGCCTCTCTCTGGATCGCATTTTCCGGACAGATGTTCACGCAGAAGCCGCAGCCAGTACACATCGCTTTGTCTATCACCGCCTTGCCCACCTCTTTGTCCCAAACCAACGCCGGACACTTGAAGATCCGCGTGCAATAGCGATTGCAGCCGCAGGACTCGCCCAAGCACTGCCCCTGATCAACCCAAACACGGTAGGTTGCACCGTCCTCGCGGAAGGCGATCAGACCGCACTTCCGGCGCATGATCATGATCTTCGGTCCCTTCAATTGACCCAGGCGCCACAGCTTCTCTCGCGCGTCCTTGGTGTCGTAGGGGTCGGCGACCTCGACAGCACAGCCCAAGGAGCGGCAGATATCCTCAATACTTACGGAGACCGCGGAACCCGCCGTCGCACCAGCGGGTAGCCCCGGATGCGACTGGAATCCGGTCATTGCCGTGGCGCTGTTATCGAGCACGACAATGATGACGTCGGAGTTGTTGTGCACCGCGTTTATGACGGCGGGAATCGCCGCGTGGAAGAAGGTCGAGTCGCCGCAGGCGGCAAACACCGGTTGGCGATATCCGAACCGTCCGAGCTTGCCGAATCCAGAGGCCACCCCGACCCCTGAGCCCATCGCGAACAGCGTCTTGCTCACCCGCTGGCCACCTGTTCTGCGATCCAGCGAGTAGCAGCCGATGTCGCCGGCAACGAAGCCATCGTTGCCGTCCAGACGTAAGAGATTCTTAATATGTAGGAAGCTCGCCCGATGCGGACAGCCAGGGCAGTAGACCAGCTCGCGCTCGAGACACAATGTCGCCAGGAATTGCTGCGCTCGCTCGTCGTACTCCGCCTCGCGGGGCTGGAAGCTGATGCCGAGGATCTTCGCCACCGCAATCGCGACGATATCCGGGTTCATCTCTCCAACCGCTGGGATATGGCCGGTGCTCTTTCCGTGCACCTTTGGCAGTACCCCGCCCGGTTTCGCATCGTATAGCCAGTTCTTCAGGGCGGTCTCGATGTGCGGATCTACCTCTTCGATGACGAGTATCTCAGAGTCCGGATCCAGGTGCTGTACGAGAAAGCCCGTCGGCAGCGGCCAGGTCGTGCCGAGCTTCAGAATCGCCACGGAGTCCGGGTTGTCCAGCACAGTCAGGGCGTCTCGGCTGTACTGGTAGCCTGTTCCCGAGCAGATGATCGTGAGCTTTGGCGTCTTCGGGCCAACGTACGCGTTGAAAGGCGAGGAATCGAAGATACTGCGCGCCTTTTCGAGCTTCTGCTTTGCCGTTACGTGCGTCTTGTTCACCGGCGTGGGCGAGAAGCCAGTGCTGGTATCGAACTCGGGTATCCGAGCGACTTGCTCCTTATCGCCAAAGACCACATCTGAGCTGCTATGCGAGATGCGCGTCACGCTGCGGATGAAGATCAGAGCGCCCAGTTCCTCTGACAACGACAGCGCGTATTTGGCCATATCTTTGGCCTCTTGGGCGCTGGTTGGCTCGAGCAGGGGGAAGTCGCCTGCTCTGACCACCCAGCGAGAGTCCTGCTCGTTGCCGCTGGAATGGCCGGCCGGGTCGTCGCAGACGATCAGGACGAGGCCACCTTTGCCGGTGCCGGTAAGGTTGACGTGCATCACGAAGTCCATGGCGACGTTGAGTCCCTGGGCCTTCATGGCCGTCACCGCCCGCAAGCCGGACATCGAGGCGGCCGCAGCGACTTCCACCGCCACTTTCTCGTTGGTCGACCATTCGACGTACAATCCAGCCTTTTCCGCCACCTTCGCGAGGTTCTCTAGGATTTCAGTAGAAGGAGTCCCCGGATAGGCCGCGGCAACACTCAGCCCGCCCTCGATCAAGCCCCGCGCGATCGCGGCGTTGCCAAGCAGCAGTTCCAAGTGCTCCGGGGCATCCGAGGCGATTGTAATCTTCCCGACCGACGCTTCGTTTCCCACGTATAGTCTCCTTACGCCTCAGTCTCTGTCCAGGTTCTCAAGCACCCCTGAAGGCATCTTGAGGTATCCGAGATTGTCGTTGCTGTCTACCTGAGCGCCTAGATGCTTTACCGCCCGCTGTTTCTTACGCTTGGCGGCACGTTTCAGGTTGCTAACGCGCTCCTCGGGCAGCGGGCGCACTTCGAGTAGTCCTAGATGCTCCGCACCCGCGATCAACTCTTCCCCCACCTCGCTGCGGACGATCACGGTGTTCCAGCCCTCAATTCCCCGTGGTGCACCGACGGAGACATCTGCAAATTCCGCCGTCATATCGATACAGGAATTGCAGGCCGGCTGGATATGCTCGCGCACTTCAGCGAGCGGAATCGAGATCACCGTGTCGTCGGTGTAGATCAGGAAGGCGTCGGCCGGGTGCGGTGGAATATCGGTCTTCCTGATCCTGGATGGGTCGACGCGTTTGGCCACGAAGTCGAAGAAAGTTCGCTCGAAGGCCCAGGTGCAGAATAGCCCGATGGTCAACGCCAGCTTACCGACGTTGTTGCTGCCCTCGAACCCTACCGTGCGACGCTTTGCCAAAGCCTGCATCTGGCACGGCACTCCGACTACACCGATGCGTGTTGCCGAGCCGCGTGCTGCCACGTTATAAGCCTCCAGCACCGGACACATGATGAAGTTAGTCCCGGCACAAGCGAGCACTTCCTCGCGAGTCGTGGCGATTGTAGGTTCTGGCATCAACTGCTCGGATTTGGTGAGCACCAGCGCATCAACTAAGTGAAGCTCCAGCGCCACGATGAGGAGCGTTGTGGTTACACCACCATACTGCGCTCGAGCAGCGATTTGAGGATCGAGCGATCGCATGAGAGCGACCTTGCGTGCCTCACCCACATCGCCGCTAGCATACGGGACGCCGAAAACGGCGTGGCTCAGCGCGGTGAGGTCCAGGCTGGTGCGCGGGCAAAAGGCGTAGCAGCGTCCGTCCTCTAGCGCGAGGTTGCATTCATCGATGCGCCGTATCTCGCCAGCGCGCGGATTGACGCGCAGGTAGGGGCACAACTTTACGCAGGCCCCGCACAGCGTACATAGGCCGGCGTGCACCACGTCCTCGATAAGCCGCGGGCTTGCTTTGTCTCCCATCCAATGCCTCCAGTCAATTGCCTTTTAATGCCTAGATCACTGCCTCATCGCGCAACTCAGCGATCTCGTTCCAGGAATAGTCGCACAACTCGATCAGGATCTCCTCGGTATGCTGGCCCAATTCAGGCGCAGGCATACGCACTTGTGCCGGCATCTCTTCGAAACTTATCGGGAAGCCCATCATCTTGATAGTTCCCAGAACGGGGTGGTCGAAATCGACCACGTACCGGTTTGCGATTACTTGGGGGTCATAGACGAGATTCGACATCGAAGCGACGACATCGAAGCCCAGGACGCCATACTTGTCTAGCGTGGCGACCCACTCGTCAACGCTCTTGGTGGCAAAGATTCCGTCCAGAATCGCGATCAACTCCGCTGAGTGCTCCGCGCGAGTCTCGGCGGTAGCGTAGCGCTCATCGTGCTGGAGAGACCGAATGCCCAGCGCGGCGCAGAAGGAGGGCCAGTGACGATCGGGTTGCGACATCGCGAAGAAAATCCACCTGCCATCCGCGCAGCGATAACAATTCTGTAACGGGTTGCTCACTTCTTCTCGCTGAAACTTGCGCTGCTCATGCTGAACCATGAGCGTCGCATTGGCGCAGAACTGACCGAGAAACATTGTGCTGCCCAATAGTGAGGAACTCACCTTCTGGCCGCGGCCGGTCAGATTCGCGCTCACTAGCCCGGCGAGAACAGCGTAGCTGAGCATGGTCGCGCCGTACTGGTCCGCGATGGCACCAGTGGGCCATTGGGGGGGCAGACCGGCTGGCGTGAGGGCATCCATCATACCGGACCGGGCAAGTCCCAGCGGATCGAAAGCGGGCTTCGACGCATCGGGTCCTTTGGGCCCATATCCAGAGGCGTGCCCATATACCAGCCGCGGGTTCAGCTTGGCCAGGGTTTCGTAGTCGGCGCCAATTCGCTCCGCCACACCGAGACGGACGTTGGTGACGAAGGCGTCCGCGCTACCGACCAGCCGATGCAGAACCTGGCGTCCCTTCTCCTTCTTAAGGTCGATTGTGATGCTACGCTTGTTGCGATTGATCGATTCAAAGTAGAAATTGCGATCTGACGCCACGCCGATAGTCTGGCCAAGCAGTTTGACAATGCCCCGCGCGAGGTCACCGCCGAAGGGATCCTCGATTTTGATTACGTCAGCACCCAGATCGGCCAGCATGACGGTAGCAGCGGGCCCCATCTGAAAGTTGGCGAGCTCCAGTATTCTGATTCCCGCAAGCGGTGATGCCAAATCTACCACCTTTGCTCAAAGAATCTGCGGCGTATCCGACTCGAAGAAGCGGTGCTCTCCCTCAACCAACTCATGGAGCACTCCGTTGAACGCCTCAGGATGGACGAACGCCGCTCGGAGGTTCTGGATCGTCATTGGCTGTTCGTCGATCAGTCGACACCGGTGTTCACGCAGCCAATCGAGCGTCGCCGTGATATTCGGCGTGGACCAGCAGAGATGAGCGATGCCCTCCCCAACCTTGTCAATCGAGCGCGCGATCAAGCCTTCAGGAGTGCTCGGAGCAAGGAGTTCGAGGTCGACATTCCCCGCGCGCAAGAAAGCAAAACGCAAGCCATAGACCGGACGGTAGTACGAAACTGTGTAGGGCAACTCAAAGATATCGGCAAAGCGCCTCATCGCGGTGTCCAGGTCGCGCACATTGATACCCACATGTAGCAGCCGGTCGACAGGAGTCTCGAAGTTGCGAGCGGAGGATGCTGAGAAAACGAGATCGTACTTGCCTGCAACGAGCTTGAATCTAACCCCATGGAAGGCGGCGGGATCGACAAAAGCCGCAGGCAGATCCTGCGCACCGCGAGGCTTTTCATCAGCCACCGCGATACCGCGCTCGGTTAGCGAATTCCGCACATCGGTCACACTGGCAACTCGTAGCCCAACGTACTGGATGCGATCACTGCCTCGCGCGGCACCGTCGCCGGCCCCGTTCGCCGTCGCGGACTCCATCAATCGGAGGTCGATGTTTCGGAAGCGGCAAATCCGCCACCGACCGTCGCCCGCCGGAGATACGACTTCCGACATCTCACCGCCAAGAATGTCTCGGTAGAGCCTCGTTGCTGCTTCCAGATCGGTGACCAGCAGTCCTATTTCGGAGACGCGCTCGATTCTCATCTACTGTTGCCCCAGTTCAAGAATGTCCCCGGGACCGGCGGGCTCATCATCTGAAGGTTGGAGAGAGTGGTCACAGACCACCCTACGTCCCAGGGCCGGTTCCGTACCTCGTGCGTCGTGCGACACACAGTATAGCACTCGTTTGCGCGAAGCACAATAGTCTTGTGCGCTAACTATTGACTTTTCGAAGCTAGCAGGTCATAATGCTTTTGTAAATCGAAGCTTATGCTCTTGCTGAACCGGGGCGGTCTCCCCGACATCGTCCGACAATCAGTTCGGCGAGAGCGCCGCGATCGCCCCTGTCATCGCGATGAACCCGGTGTGTTCTTCGCCAACGGCGAGCAGAAAAACATCGTAATTCAGGAGTGTGGGAATGACGCAGCACCAGGTAGCCCTAGAGACCGCAGCGATCACTGAAAAGGGGTTGAACGACTTGCGGTCGAGAATCGGGGTCGAGCTCGGCGAGTCTAAAGCCTTCATCGAGGAGCTAAGCAAGGATGTAATCCGCCATTTCGCGGATGGCATCGGCGACAACAATCCGCTTTGGCGTAACGAAGAGTACGCGGCGCGGACGCAATACGGCACGCTTCTGGCCCCGCCCACAATCCTCTTCGCGGCGAGCAATATTGTGAGCGGCTACGTTGGCGGTCTTCCCGGCGTGCACGCGATGTACTCCGGTACCAACTGGGAATGGCATGACGTCTTGCGGCGCAACGAGCGCATCGTCGTGAAGAGCTATCTCAAGGACTTAGTGGAAAAGGAGACCCGCTTCGCCGGACGCGCCATTCAGCAGATCTATCACTCCTCCTTTATAAATCAAGATGGCAAGTTGCTGGCCGAGGCCGACTCTTGGTGCTTCCGGACGGAGCGGCACCGCGCTCGGGACATCGCGAAATACGAGCAGGAAGCGAGTGAGAGCGGACTGAATCCGGGTTACTCGGAGGAGCAGATTGCGGCTATCATCCGTGACTACGAAAGCGAGGAGATTCGTGGCGCCGCACCACGCTACTGGGACGACGTCAATGAGGGCGAGGCCCTGCCACAGATCGTCAAGGGGCCCTACACGATCACCAGTGCCATCTGTTTCGACATGGGCTGGGGTGGCCTCTACCTTCGGGCGCACAAGCAGGCTTTCGATCTATTCAAGACGCATCCCGCGCTAGGGATCAAGAATGCTTACGGTGTACCGGAGCCACCAGAGCGCGTACATTGGGACACCGAACTGGCGCGCAAGGTCGGCGTGCCCGAAGCCTACGACTACGGGCCGGAGCGCATCTCTTGGCTCGGCAACCTCGTGACGAACTGGATGGGAGACGATGGTTTTCTCAAAAGGTTGAACGTCCGGGTGCGGCGGCACAACCTGCTCGGCGACACCACCTGGTGCCAGGGGAAGATCGTAAAGAAGTACCGTGAGAATGACAGGGGCGTCGTCGACCTGGAGCTTTCTGCGCGCAACCAGCGCGGTGAGATCAGCGCCCTCGGCACGGCAAGCGTTATCCTGCCGGATCGAAAGGCGTAAGACGCGACCTCGACTATCAAGATTGTGCGGTGAGCGGGGGAACAAACCATGACGGCGGTCCTTTCGGATCTCACGATAATCGAGTACGGCGACTTCATCTCGGCGCCCTTCTGTTCGAAGCTCATGGCTGACCTCGGTGCGACGGTCATCAAGGTCGAGCCTTTGGCTGGAGATAGTGCCCGCCGGCATGGCCCGTTCCCTAACGATGCACCGCACCCCGAGCGCAGCGGCCTGTATCTGAATCTGAATACGAACAAGCTCGGGATCACGCTCGACACTGAGACGGAAACCGGCAAGAAGCTGTTCTACCGGCTTGTTGCTCAGGCCGACATCGTCGTCGAAAACTTCGCACCTCGGGAACTGGCAGACCGAGGTCTCGACTATGAGCATCTACGGGAGGTGAATCCCCGGCTCATCGTGACCTCGGTCACCCCATTCGGTCAAACCGGTCCGTACAAGGACTACAAAGGATACGCCATCAACGCAGCTGCGCTAGGTGGCATGAGTAACATCGTCGGCGAGCCCGGGCGTGAGCCGCTGACCCCTCCCATGAGCCTTGGTCATTATCAAGGCGGCGCGGTCGCCGCTTTCGCGACGCTCGCCGCCGCTTTTGCTCGCGATGCTAACGGCGAGGGACAGCATGTCGACGTTAGTGAGGCCGAGGTATGGGCTACGCTTCACGTTGGCTATCTCATGAGTGGCTATGTCTATCATGGGATGCAGCGCATGCGCTCGGGCCATCGGACGCCGGGAATCTACCCCTACACGATCCTCCCATGCAAAGATGGCTTTATGAGTATGATCGCGATCCAAGGGTTTCAGTGGAAGCGGTTTCTTGAGCTGGTCGGGGACGGCGCGGTGCCCGAATGGTACGCCAAGGAGCCACGCTTCCAAGACCGCTACGAAATTGGGCGTAAGTACGCGGCCGAAATGGACGAACTTCTCGCTCCCTGGCTCTCCGCGCACACCAAGGCCGAGATCTTCGCCGCGTGCCGCGAACAGCACATCCCATTCGCACCGGTTCGTAGCATCGACGAGGTCGCCAATGACGAGCATCTCGGTGAGCGCCAGTTCTTTACGGAGATCACCCATCCAGAGGCCGGCACGCTGAGATATCCCGGCGCACCCTATCGCTTCTCCGAGACCCCCTGGGCGCTCAATCGCCCGGCTCCGCTATTGGGCGAGCACAACGCAGAAATCTACTGCGGCCGTCTCGGCTGCACGAGCGAGGAACTCGTCAAGCTGCGACAAACCGGCATCATCTAGGAGGGGTGGCAACATGTCTGAGGCCCAGCGACCGTTGCAGGGTATCCGAGTAATCGATTTCGGCCAGACCATGGCTGGACCGCTATTGAGTTGCATGTTGGCCGATATGGGCGCCGAAGTGATCAAAGTCGAAACGCGCAAGCGCCCTGACTCGCTGCGGCTCTCGCCCGACAATCTGGAGCGAGATGTCGAGAGAGACCCCTGGTTCCACTCGGCGAATCGTAACAAGCTGGGGATCACCGTTGACTTCTCCCATGCCGAAGGCGTGGAGTTGCTCAAGAGGCTGGTGGCGGTCAGCGATATCGTTGTGGAGAACTTCTCGCCGGACGTGATGGCCAAGAGGGGTCTAGACTATGCTACGTTGCGGTTGGTCAACCCTGCCCTGGTGATGATCTCGTTGCCGGCGGCAGGGCAAACCGGTCCACTCGCCGATCTCGTTACCTACGGACCATCGCTTACATGCTTCTCTGGTGTGGACTCCATGGTAGGGTATCCAGGCGAAAGAGTGCTCGGCTTGCAGCAGGCCTACGCTGACGCGAATGGCGCGATCATGGGCGCCATTGCGGTTATGGCCGCGCTGCGTCATCGACAGAAGACGGGCGTCGGGCAGTACATCGAGATGGCACAATTCGAAGCCACCGTAGCCACGCTTGGTGAGGCACTGCTCGGATACTTTATGAACGGTGTTGTGGCCGAAACGATGGGCAATCGCCATGCTTCAATGGCGCCTCACGGCAACTACCGCTGTGAGGGTGAGGATAGCTGGGTCTCGATCGCCGTGTCCGGCGACCACGAGTGGCGACAATTCTGCAAGGCGATAGGCAATCCGGCTTGGACCGAGGAACCGATCTTCGCCGACTCGTACCAGCGGCTGCAGCATCGCAACGGGTTGGATCAGCGCGTGACAGAGTGGACGCAGCAGCATAGCTCGTACGAAGTCATGCAGTTGCTCCAGGAAGTCGGGGTTGCCGCTATGCCGTGCGTGAGCACGGAGGAGCGTTTTCTCGATCCTCATATCACCGAGCGCAGGGTCTACCTTGACTATGAGCACCCGGTGACCGGCGTCGACTGGATCAGCAATCTTCCGTTTCGGTTTTCGAGCTCGCCGTGTGACATTCGCCGTCCCTCGCCACAAATGGGCGAGCACAACGAGTACGTCTGCGTCGACCTGCTTGGCATGACGCGAGAGGATGTCGCGCAGCTGACTGAGCGCGGCGTCTTGAACTAGCAGGAATAGAGACCAATGTTCTGTGCGTCGCACCGTGACGGCATGCACAACTCCGGCACGCGCTAGCATGGTCACACTGAAGGCGCTGAAGATTGGTGCCGCGGCAAACTTTACAGCCGCTTGTCGTAAGTCTGCTCGATGACCCTAACTAGCAAGCCAATCGCCTTGTTGTAGGGTGCAGCAAGACCCATTCTCTCCGCTTCAGCTGCAACAGCCAGGTTCGAGCTGTCGATCTCTGTCTTCCGACCGTGCGTCATATCATAGCACATGGAGTTGATGTGCGGTCCGGTACTCAGAAACACTTGTTGAGCGTGCTCTAGCTCCTCCTGCAGGTCCAGGGCGACACCCTTCGCATTCGCCACTGCCATAGTCTCCGCGATAAGAGCGCGAATCAGTTCTTGCGCATCAGAGACCGCGAGAAGATCGGCTAAGTTCAAACGGGTGATGCCGGCGAGCGCGGCGATGCCGGTGTGCATCAGAAGCTTCTTCCACAGGAGTTGATCGAGATCTTCGAGAATCTCCGTGCCCATACCAGCCGCGGTGAACGTACTGGCAACGCGCTGCACATCCTCCGAGTTGCTACGCTGCCACTTTCTGATGTAATTCATCGTTCCCGCCATGTGACGCATGTTTTCGACGTGTCCCGGCGCCTTTGCCATTGCACTGATCGTGGTGGTGCCAATAATGATGTTGGCGGGATCGACGAATTCGGCGATCTTCTCGGCATTACCCAAGCCATTCTGCAGGGTAAGCACCAGCGTGCTGGGTCCGATGATGCGGGATGCATTCTTCAGAGCGTCTCTGGTATTCGGCGTCTTCGTCATGACTACCACCAGATCTGCTCCACCCACTACAGCCGGATCAGTTGCAGCGGGTACCAGCACGTTGATGTCCGCTTTGCCATCTTCGCTGATCGTTAGTCCCTTCAGGTTGATGGTCTCGGTCCATTCGCGATTGGTACGGATGAGATAGACATCCTCGCCGCTCCGCTTGAGCAGACCACCGATCACCGATCCAACTGCCCCGGCGCCCAACACTACGATCTTCATGTATCAATCGCCCTCAACAGCCCGTCGCAGAGCGTGGAATGGATGATGCTAGCCATCGCCAGCGGCCGTTCTTGCAGACTGTGCTGACCTGCTGAATCACATCGATCTGGGGCCTCGAGCTCCGCGCGACTAGCATTACAGTAGCACTTCCTGGTGCTTGGAGGAACGGGAATCGCTCAGCCCCGAGCAGGTCGCCCGTTGGAGGGCATCGTTTCAGAAGTGCCGTCCGTAGCGATTTTCACTACGCCATCGCGATGGAGCCGATCGATCGCCTCTCCGCTGAGGCCCAACTCCTTCAGGATCTCGTTCGTGTGCTGACCGAGAAGCGGCGCAAAGTCGCGGAATCGTCCCGGCGTGTCGGAGAGCTTAATGGGCAGGCCGATTTGGCGCACCTTGCCCTCTGTCGGATGGTCGAAAGTCAAGATCATCTCGCGGTGCTGCACTTGCGGGTTCTCGACTACCTCGTCGATCTCGAGGACGGGGGCTGAGCAAGTATCGGCAGCGCTGAGCAACTCGAACCATTCGTCGCGAGTCTTGGTGGCAAGCACTTCGCGGGCCGTGGCGTAGGCCCTTCTGCGTTGCTCGCGCCCCGCAGTACGCAGCGCTATGAGATCGGGTCGGCCAATCGTCTTGCAGAAGCGCTCCCAGAAGTAGGATTCGACGTTCTGCGTGCTTAGGTACTTGCCATCCGCCGTCTGAACCACACGCAGCGACGGCTCGCTGCGCAGCGGTACCCGCCCATCGCGTAGGTAGCGACTAACGTACGTAATTACCATCTGCATAGCGCTATCGAGCATGCCGATGTCCACGTACTGTCCCCGCCCTGTGGTCTCGCGCGCCCGGAGTGCGCTCAAAATGCCGATTGCCGCCATCAGACCGCTAGTCAGATCGACCACCGGAAACGTCGTACCCACGGGGTTGCCGTGGTCGTCGCTGGTGATCGAGGTTGCGCCGGCAACAGCAGCGTAGTTTGCGTCGTGGCCCGGCAGGTCGCGATAGGGTCCGTCCTGACCATACCCGGAGATCGAGCAGTAGATGATACGTGGGTTGAGTTCCGCCATCGTCTGATAATCAACGCCCAAGCGCGCGAGTGTCTCGGGACGATAGGCTTCGAGGACGACGTCGGCGGTGAGCACTAGCTTACCGAAGATCTCGCGCCCCGCCCCTTCTTTTAGGTTGATGGCGATGCTCTTCTTGTTCCTCGCCAAGGGATTGTAGGCGTTATGAACGAGCTCTTCTTCAGGGGGAGCGTTTGGGGGAGTGAGGATATCCCGGCCCATCGCGCCGCGTGTGGAGACTTCCTCGATCTTGATCACCTCCGCGCCCAGGTCGGAAAGGACCATAGAGCAATATGGTCCGGGCAGCAGGCGTGAGAGATCAAGAATGCGGATGCCTTCGAGGGCCATTGGGACGCTCATGTTTCCGTTCTCCATGCCAATGTTATCGAGTACTCTCAGCGTGTTGTCGTCGTTAGGCGCGTCTAGCGAACCAAGCGCTTACGGCGGCTGTAGTGCTTTGCGTCGCGAAAGCTCTTTCGCGCGCCGTCAACGCTCAGGCCTAGGTAGAATTCTTTAACGTTCTCATCACTCTTCAGGCTCGCGGTCTCGCCATCGAGCACCACTCGGCCGTTCTCCAACACGTAGCCGTAATGGGCAACAGACAGGGCGACGGTGGCATTCTGCTCAACTAGAAGGATGGTCATACCCTCTTCGCGGTTGATGCGCTCAATGACCCCGAAGATCTCCTCGACCACGAGGGGTGCCAGCCCCAATGACGGCTCGTCGAGCAGCAGGACCTTCGGACGGGACATCAAAGCACGGCCAAGAACGAGCATCTGCTGCTCACCGCCGGAAAGATAGCCCGCCTTTGTCTTGCGTAGCTGGGCGAGTTTCGGGAAGTATTCGTAGACGACGTCCGTGTCGCGTAGAACGGCCGCATGATCATGGCGCAACACTGACCCGAGCGCCAGGTTCTCTTCCACGGTGAAGTACTGCCCGACGATGCGATCTTCCATCACGTGAACGAGACCTTGCGCGACGATCTGCTCCGGTCCTCTCCCGTCGATCCGCTGCCCATCGAGCTCAACCGAGCCGCTGGTTACGGCGCCATCCTCGATACGCAGCATGCCCGAGATGGCCTTGAGCACGGTGGACTTTCCTGCGCCGTTGGCTCCGAGCAACGCGACCACCTTGCCTTCGGGAACCTCCAGCGAGACGCCCTTCAAGACGTGGATCACCCGAGAATAGACAGCGTCGATGTTATTTACTCTGAGCATGGCTGCCGCTCACCTGCCATCGAAAAGTTTGTAGTTGAAGGGCCATAGGGCAACCCAGTTCCTCATCATCGACCATGCGTGCACGATGCCCTTCGGTTGCAGGATGAGGAAGAGGGCAATCACCAAGCCGCCGATTACGTTTAACAGCGCGAATACGCCGACGAAGCCAGGAATCGACGCCAGTAGACTTGGCCCGCTCTGGTTGACGATCTCCTCGATCAACCGCAGCGCAATCGTTCCCAAAACAGCGCCAAGCAGCGTTCCGCGGCCACCGATAATAATGATGCCGAGATACCAGATCGAGGTAAACAGGGTGAACTGCTCGGAGGCCACCCAGCGTACCTCGATCGCCCAGAGCGAGCCAGCCAGGCCCGCGAATAACGAGCACACAAGAAAGGCGAGAAGCTTATACCGAAACAGGTTCACGCCAGTCGACCGCGCTGCAACTGGGTTGTCACGTATCGCGATGAAGGCGCGACCAACACGCGAACGCATCAGGTTCTTGGACACCAAGATGGCAATGACCGCGAAGACGAAAATCAGGTAAAAAAGAGATCGCTCATTATTAAAGACAATGTTGCCAACGGTCGGTGCCGTCACCCTGAGCCCAGCGGACTGACCAAAGATCGAGGCCGGGGCGTGCGTGATCATGAATACGAAGATGAACTGGAGAGCAATCGAGGTGATCGCGAGGTAGAAGCCTTTGACGCGCAAGGCGGGAACGCCGGCCAAGAGGCCCATGATCACGGAGCAGACGATCGCCACAGGTAGCGCCACCCAAAACGGGTAGTGAAAGTTCGTTGTGAGCGTAGCTGTTACGTAGGCGCTGACGCCCATGAGCGCGGACTGGCCTATGAACATCAGCCCGGCATAACCGGAAAGAATCTGTATGCCAATGACCGCGATGATGGTGACCATGGTCACGTTTACCCAAGTCAACCAACCGACACTGAGTACAAAGGGCAAGCTGCACATCAACGCCAGGAAGAGCAGAATGATCGCAAGCTGCCCCCGCGTCCTGATCAAGTCCAGGTCCTGTTCGTAGTCAGTAAGCAACGCATTCACCTCAAGCTGACTGCCATTCTTAGACGCGGTCGATGATCTTCTCGCCAAAAAGGCCGTACGGTCTCATCAAGAGTAGGGCAAGCATGAGCACGAAGGGAAAGAGATCGCCCATGCCGCCACCCGTGTAGGGATCGAGGTACCGCACCGCGAGGATTTCTCCTAGACCGACGATCATGCCGGCAACGATGCAGCCCTGGAGGGATTGCATGCCGGCGAGTAACACCACCGACAGGGCTTTCAGTCCCATATCGGCAATGCCCATCGACACACCCACGATAGAGGCCAGTAGAATACCCCCGACCGCCCCCAGTCCGGCGCCAAACACCCATGCTAGGGTCATCAAGCGTTTGACGTCGATACCGAGGCTGAGCGCCATAGCGTGGCTCATAGCCACCGCACGCATTTCCAATCCCGCTTTCGTGCGATTGAAGAATACCGTGAAGCCGAGCAAGATAAGCATAGCGATCACAAAGCTCCACAGCATAGATTGGCTGAAGCTCAGTGTGCTGACTTTCACCGCAGCCTTAGGGAAAATCTCTGGGAAGCCCACGCGCTCGGTCGCCCAGATTCCGGCGACGGCGCCCTTGATGATGAGGACGAGGCTGAGCGTCATCATCACCGAGGCCATATGATCCTGCCCGATGAGGGGACGTATCATCGTACGCTCGACAACGATGCCGAAAATGGAGACCGCAACGATGGTTAAGATAGCTGCGACAATTGCCGGCAGGTGTAGGGTAGTCAGGGTCGTCCACAACACAAACGCCGAGATGAGCACGATCTCACCCTGCGCCATGTTGAAAACGCCGGAAGCTTTGTAAACTAGCGAGAAGCCCATGGCTATCAAGCCGTAGATCGTGCCGACGATGATACCTGTGATCAGCAGGCCGACGATATCCATGCTAATCAACCCCCCTGTTGCCGTCTTCGCCGACGAAGCTCAGCCGTTGGCGCGATGGTTTTGCCCCGTCACCTGCCTTGTTCAGGCGACGATCCATGACGACGGTCCGTATCAGCTTCCCGGTTGCGGTAAGCTCGTCTCGATCAAAGCCGAGCGGGAGTAGGATAAAGTCCTTCACCGTCAGCCGGTTGGTCACGGCAGCATTGACCGTCTCGATGTGCTCCTTCACCAACGTCAGCACTTCTTCTCTGTCAGCCAGATCAATCATGTTGGCGTAGCCAATGCGCCGCTTGCCTGCCCAGCGCGCGATTGTCTTTCTCTCCAGTGCGATGAGTGCCGAGTAGTTGCCCTGTTGCGCCTGCTCAAAGACGAGTGCATCTGAAATGAATGGACTGCCCCGCAAGTCGCTCTCAACCATCCCCAGAGAACAAGGCTCGCCGTTCTCCGCCTCTATCATCTCACATCTCCGGCCCCAGACGGATAGCTTGCCATCCGGGCCAAGAGCGCCAATATCACCGGTATAGACCACGCCCCCATCGGCAGCGCCCGACGTTTGGACGACAATCTCTCCATCTCCGGCTATCATGACTTTTGTTCGGTTCCCAACCTTGCCCGCGCTCGAGTACTCTGGGTCGCCAATGTCCTGACAGGACACCGTGCCGCCGGCTTCAGTTAGACTGTACAGGTTGCGCACGCGAACGCCGAGGCGCTCAAAATATGCGGAGACCACCGGCCCAAGGCGAGAGCCGGTGCTGAAGCCAGACTTGAGGCGCCCGAACCCGAGCTTATTACGAATCAATCCTCTCGTCGCCGCTCCAGCAAGCCCGCCCAATATCTGGAATGCGCCGCCAGGATGCGCAGCTACTGCCTGGCGATAGCACCATGCCTTGATCCCAGTTACCTCAAGGCTGGCCGCGAAGAGCTCTTTATGAACGTACTCCCACCATACGGAAGGGAAAACAACGAAATGCGGGCGCACCTCGACGAGATCGGCGAACACCGATCCGGGCTGCTCGGGAAAGTTGATCACCGCACCATGAAGCAGCGCGGCGGGTATCATGATAGATTGCTCGACCACGGTGTCCAGGGGGCCAAAGCTGAAAAGCTCGTCCCCGATTTGCACCCCAGCGCGCGCGCTCCAATTGTCATAGGCTCCCAGCAGAGCATCGTACGTGATGGAGACGCCTTTTTGCTTCCCTTCGGTGCCCGCCGTCAAGCAGATGATAGCTGTATCGCCGGCTCGACCCTCCGCTACGCCCGTCTCGAAGCGCTCAGGTTGAGAATCTGCCACGCGCCTGCCGGCCTCTTTCAGAACTCCTATGAACTGAAGCCACGGATCGTCATAGGAGCCCATGCCCTTGGAATCCCAATAGATTACTTGCCGTACGGTGCTCAGGTCCTCTCTTATGGCAAGCAGCTTGTCGATCTGCTCCTGGTCCCTTGCGATCACGATCTTCGGACGTAGCGCGCGCAGGTGCTGCCGAATCTGTTGGGTACTTGCCTCGGCGCCAATGCCCGCGACCATCGCGCCGGCGGACTGAACGGCTAGCTCGGACCAGAGCCACTCGGGGTCGTTGTCGCCGATGATGCAGACTGCGTCCCCCCGCTCTAGTCCGAGCTCACGCAACCCGAGAGAACAGTCCCTGACGTGCTCATAGCAATCTTGCCACGAATACTGGTGCCAGTAACCTACTCGCTTCTTGCGCAGCGCTAGCCTGGCCGGATGCGAGAGATGGAGGTCAACCAGCAGTTTTGGAAGCGTATCAATAGCCGTTGGGTACGTGGCTGCCAATCCTCTTCCTCTCTTCAAAATCAATCTAGATCAGAGCCTCGGCGCTGGCGCGAAATGCGACTCGGTCGCCCCCGCGGCACCAGACTTTCAAGTTACAACGTAGCACTGCGTGCCCAGAAAGCCGGTCACAGGTGCGCGAACCACCGCACGGCAGGCCATCCCGGTCGCTAGATTGCAGGCGCGACCGGGATGGCTATCGCAGCGCAAGCGGAACAGATCGGGGAATACCCCAACGCATCGCCCGGTTCGACTATTTGTGATCGATGGTCATGTAGTCCTTCTCGAGCTGCCACACCCGCGGAACGCCCAGGAACTCGTTCATCTCCTTGAAATTGGCCATGCGATCGCGGAAGTTCAGCGTGTGTCCGTGCTCCTTAATCTCCTTGAGGACGCTCCGAACGGCGTGGATCTTGGCGAAAAACGTGGCGAGAGCAAGAATCACGATCTTGAAGCCCATATCCTTGGCCTCCTCGACCGTGAAATCCTGCGGTCCATACGTGCCCTCAGTGATATCCACCATGCAAGGCACGTTGAAAGCCTTGGGAATGCGGGCAAGATCTTTCTTGCTGCGTGCGCCGACGAGGAAGACGGCGTCGGCCCCAGCTTCGACATAGGCGTGCAGGCGTTCGATGGTGCCATCGATCTCGCCCGTGGGCGCTTCCGAACGCGCGATGATCATGAAATCCGGATCCTCACGGGCGGCGACGCAGGCCTTGATCTTGAGGGCCATTTCTTCCATGGGTCCAACTCGCGTTCCACCGATGTGGGCACAGTACTTCGGCCACAGCAGATCCTCAATATGCATCGCAGCAGCGCCGAGCTTCTCGAAGTGGCGCACCGTGCGCTGAGCGTTGATCGCCGTGCCGTAACCATTGTCCGCGTCGATTATGAGCGGAATGTCGATGGCGTTGGTGACGTTACGTATCCAGCCATCCATCTCCGTCATCGTGTAGTATCCTGTGTCGGGAAGGGCCAGCATAGTGGCGGCCGCCGTGTAACCGCTGAAGTAGGCGCTGTTGAATCCCGCCTCTTGAATAAGCCGTCCGGTGAGCGGCTCGACACATCCTCCGGCAACGACCGGTTCCCCCTCCGCCAGCATCTGTCGTAGCTTACGCGCCTGTTTCACAGCCGATTCGTCCTCCTTCGTGTGATTCTACTCGACGCCGTCAAGCCCACGTCGCCGCTCGACGCGGTTCCGGAGCACGCCAATGCCCTCGATTTCGAGTTCGACCACATCGCCCGGTTGAATCCACCTATCGAGCTCGAGTCCACTGCCGAAGGCGATGCAGCCGCCAGAGATGAAATCGCCCGGTCGGAGCATCTCATCTTTGGAGATGTGGGCGATCAGTTGTGGGAAGGACCAGTGAATATCGTTAAGGTTGCCCTCCGACCAGACCTCGCCGTTGATCCGCGCGACCATTCTCATGTTGCTCGGGTCGACTTCGTCGGGCGTCACAGCCCATGGTCCCATCAAATTGCTGTTTGCGAAGCACTTCCCCTTTGCCGGACCAGTGTAGAGCGATATCTCTTTCTTGAGCACGTCGCGGGCGCTCACATCGTTATATATCGTATAAGCGGCAATGTACTCCGACGCCCGCTCGACTGGAATGTTCATGCCGCGCTTGCCGATGTAGATGCCGCACTCAAGCTCATAGTCGAGCTGTTCCGTGTAGCTAGGCCAGAGGATGGGATCTTCCGATCCAGCAACTCCTGAGTTGGTGCTGCGGTACACGGCCGGTGTGTCGTGCCATGCCTTGGGCAAACCGAGCCCGAACTTCTCCAGACCGTTCAACATATGCCGGTCGGAGTTCATAGTAGCGAAGACGTTGGTCGGTTCCGGTACGGGCGCAAGCAGCTTTACCTCGTCGAGTGCGTGGACGATGGTCTCACCCCGAGCGCCGGTTATAGTCACCTTGTCAGCAAGCCGTTCGACAACCCAAGCTACAACGGTCGTCGCGGCAGCCTTCGACGCCGTCCCGCCTTCAAAGAAGCGGATCATGTCCGGCGGAACTATCAATCCTGCCATCTCGTACGGTCGCGGGTCGTTCTGCTCCGTGAGGTACAAAGCGTAGGCGAAGTTCAGGTCGATTATCTGGTCACCGTGAACGACGCCGATTCGGCGTACCGCGCCGATAGGTGTGGTCTTCTCGAACGTGGCTAGCTTCACGGTATCTTCCCTTCCTCGTTATTCAGTCCGCACCGCTTCAAGATGCCGTCGCTGGCTGTGGCGGCGTCACCTTGTTCATCACCGCGGTGTTCACGACCCAGCTTGGCCAGCGACCGTGCATGAACTCGGCGACATGCTCTGCCAGATTCGCCTCCAAATCGCGCCACGACTCTTCTGCGTAGAACGCGGCGTGCGGCGTGACCACGACATTGTCGAGGCCAAGAAGCGGGTTATCGGCTGCGGGTGGCTCTTTCTCCAAAACGTCCAGACCGGCTCCGGCAATCCAGCCCTCCTGCAGCGCCCTGGCCAGGGCCTGCTCGTCGATCAGCCCACCACGAGCGGTGTTTACTAGATAGGCTGTGGGCTTCATCTGGCGCAGCTCCGCTTCGCCCAGGAGGTGGTATGTATCCTTGTTCAACACGGCGTGCACCGAAAGGAAATCCGACTCGCGCAGCAACTCGGCGAACTCGACCTTTCGGGCACCGGCGGCCGCAGCCGTCGGGACGTCGACGAACGGATCATGGGTCAGAATGTTCATGCCCAAGGCTTGGGCTTGCCGTGCGAGTTTCCGCGCGATGGTGCCGAAGCCCAGCAGGCCGAGGTTGCGGCCGGCGAGACGGTATCCAGGCTCGGCCAAGTGATAGTCCCATTTCCCGCTCTTAGCCGCTTCATTAAGCCTGATGATCCGACGCGTGCATACCAACATGAGCGTCAGGGCATGGGTAGACACCTCTTCGCTGGCATACTCGCGGACGTTCACAACCACTTTGCCCAGATCAGTTGCGGCCTCCAGATCTATGTTGTCGACGCCCACACCGTACTTGCCGATCAGCACTAGTTGAGGTAGCGATTCGAGGACTCGCCGCGTGACCCGGGCGAGCGCCACCAAGATGCAGTCGGCGCCCCGGGCTGCCTCGATGATCTCGTCCTCGTTTTTGCAGGATATCCCAACAACCTCTGCGCCCAGGGGCTCCAGTACCCTCTTCTCGTTGATCAATGACGGCGTGTGGGGGGGATCGATGGCGACGATACGCCACTGCTTATCAGCCATGATAACGAGCACCTCCTTACTATACTTTGCACTCTAACGATGGTCCTCTCACCAGTCGCTAAGTCTTTCCAGTTCCGAGATAAGCCTTCATGACCTCAGGATTGGTTTGCACCTCTATCGGCGAGCCCTCTGCGATCCGACAGCCGAAATCCAACACGACGATACGCTCGGCAAGGTCCATCACAACCCCCATATCGTGCTCGATCAGGATGATCGTGGTGCCCTTTTTCTCGTGAATGTCAAGGATGAAGCGCGCCATAGCCTCTTTCTCCTCGACGTTCATCCCTGTCATCGGCTCATCGAGGAGTAGCAGCCGTGGCTCGAGCGCTAGAGCCCGGCCCAACTCCACTCTTTTGCGAACCCCATGCGGCAGATTGCCTACCGGCTGCTTCCGCACGGATTGCAGCTCGAGAAAATCGATGATCTCCTCGGCGACGGCCCGCTGTTCCACCTCCTCTTTGCGCGCCCACTTCCAGAACAGCGCGCCGGTCACCAGGTTGGTGCTGTAGCGAAGATGGCGGGCCGCGATGATGTTTTCCAGTGTGGTCATTCCAGTATAGAGGGCGAGATTTTGGAAGGTGCGGGCGATGCCGAGCTTCGGGAGATCGTGCGCGGGCAGGCGGCTGATGGCCTTGCCCTCGAAGTATATCTCCCCTTTCTCGGGACGGTAAAAGCCACTGATGCAATTGATCAGCGACGTCTTACCCGCGCCGTTCGGGCCAATTACGGCGCGAATCTCGCCTCGTCGGCACTCGACGTTCAGGTCGATTAGCGCCTTCTTGCCTCCAAAGGAGAGGCTGACATTATCGATCTTAAGAATGACATCATTAGACACTACCCGAAACTCCCTACGCTAAAGCTCCGGCGGCCCAACTCGCCCGAACAGGCATCGCCCGACGTCTTTGCTCTGGTTACACGCGCATTCCGGCTCGATAGCCGGATTCCATGGCGTCGCGAATCGTTCCGGCCTGGGAGCAATCCCCGGCGGTGTGTACCTCGGCCACGCGCCCATCGAGCAGCCGTGAAAGCTCGTCCTGTGGCTTGGTACCGGTCGTCAGCACAATCGTGTCAACTGACAACTCCTTCCGCTCACCAGCCTCGGTGACGACCGTGACCAGTCCCGGCTGAAGCTCTTCAACCCTGGTACCAGTGTACGACTCCACCCCTTTGTCCTCAAGCCTCGCTCGCATGAGTGGTCCAAGCGCGAAGGCCATACCACTGGCGACCTCTGGCAGAATCTCCACGATCATGACTTTCCGACCATTGTCCACGAGGTACTCGGCTATTTCACAGCCCACATCACCGCCGCCTATGATGCAAACTCGTTCGCCCACCTTGTCAGTGGCAGGCAAGACTTGCTGCGCGAACAACACCCCGGCCTTTTCGAGACCCTTAATCGGAGGGGTCTTCGTGCTGCCACCCGACGCCACGATCACGGCATCAGGCTTGAGAGATTCGACCGTCTGCGCATCCACCTGCTTCCCGAGAACGACTTTTACTCCCGTCTGCTTCAATTGGCGGCCGAGATGCTCGGTGAACAGTGGCAGGTGTGGCTTATGTGGCGGGATTGAGCCGATGACCATCGCCCCGCCCAACTGATTGTCTTTTTCCATCAGGGTCACATCGTGGCCGCGTGCCGCCGCAACCGTCGCCGCTTTCATACCCGCGGGCCCGCCTCCGACCACGAGCACCGTCTTCCTTCTAACGGCCGGCTGCAGCTCCATCTCCCGCTCATGGCCTACGCGCGGATTCACTGTGCATTCCATGGGAATACCGCGCTTGGTGACACGGTCCTGGCAGACCAAACAGGATATGCAAGGAGTAATATCCTCCACACGGCCCTCGGCGGCTTTGTGCGGCCATTCCGGATCAGCAATCAAGCCACGGCCGATACCGATGAAATCGGCCTTCCCGGCGCGGAGGGTCTGCTCGGCGAGGAGAGGATCGGCCCTCCCTATGGCGATCACCGGAATTGACACGGCCTCTTTCATCGGCTCGGCAAAGCGGAGAAGATTGCCCGGCGGCTCCGCCGTGGGAGGAAGGACCTTAAGGCTTTGCCCATAGACGAAGATATTGGTGTTAATGGCGTCTGCACCCGCTTCCTGCGCGATACGTGCAAACTGCCCGGCCTCCTCTGGACGGATGCCTCCGTCGATGCCATACTCGCGCACGGTCAACCGACACCATACCGGGTATTCGCGGCCAACCTTGGCGCGCGTCGCTTTCAGGATCTCGACGAGAAAGCGGGCACGGTTCTCGAGGCTACCGCCGTACTCGTCCTCGCGCTTGTTCGATCCGGCTGAAAGGAATTGATCGATGAGGTAGGCGCTGTTTGCGTGAAACTCCACGCCGTCGAAGCCGGCGCGCTTACAGCGATCGACGGCGTCGGCAAACTGATCGACGATTTCCTTGATCTCGGCGACGGTCAGAGCGTGCGGCATATCGCGCTCGTATGGCGCACCCCATATAGTCGGCGGTGCCATCAGAGCCGAGGGCGCCACAGGCTGCACCCCTGTGATCGCCCGTTTAGCCTCTCGACCCGCGTGGTGAATCTGGATGGCCGCTCGCGCGCCATGCTGCTTGATCGCCCCCGCCACCTCAGTCAGACCTGGGAGGAATTTGTCATGGTCCACGCCCAAGTTACGCCAGAGTCCCTTGCCGCGGGGAAAATCGATCGCCGCTGCCCCGATCGTGACCAGTCCGGCGCCGCCCTTTGCGCGGGCCTCATAATAGCCGACTTGAGTTTCGGTCACGTAACCTTCTATCGTCCCGAAGTTATCAACCATCGGACACATGGCTATCCTGTTGCGGACAGTCATCGTGCCGATCCTACCGGGTTCAAATAGTCTCGCGAGTTCCATCGTGGTCACATGTGCCTCCAAGTGTAACGAAGTATGTTGTCTACAACGGCCATCGCGCGCTTAGCGAAGCCGTCAAATTACGCGTCGCTCCCTGAAATCCCGGACCTCGTCTCGCGTGTAACCGCAGACGTCCACAAGAACTTCCTCGGTATGTTGTCCCAAGTCGGGTGCGGCTCGGCGCATCTCCACCGGCGTGCCGTCAAAGGAGATTGGAAAGCCCAGCATCTTGGTCGTACCGTAGTGAGGATGCTCGAAATCGATGGCGTACCCGTTGGCCAGAACCTGGGGATCGGTTGCCAGGTTCGAGAGTGGCGAGATCAGATCGAAGACCAAATCGTGGTACGCGTTGAATCTCGAGACCCATTCCGAAGAGGGTTTCGTCAGAAAGACCTGATCGAGAAGGCGGATCAGTTCCTGGCAGTTCTCCTCTCGTGCCGCCGCTTTAGCAAACCGTGGGTCGTCCTGCAGATGCTGGACGCCGGCTGCCGCACAGAAATCAGGCCAGTGTCGATCGGACTGGAATAGCGCAAAGAAGATCCAACGTCCGTCCTGGCACTGATAGAAGTTGTAGATGGGATTGCCGGTCTTGGTACGGTCGAATTTGGGCTGCTCCTGGTTGAGCATCAAAGTGGCATTGACGTTGAGCTGCTCCACCCACATGCAACTTCCAAGCAACGACGTGCTAACCATCTGGCCGCGCCCGGTCCTCTGCGCACAGACAAGACCAGCAAGAACGCTGTAGCTCAGAAGGGTGCCGCCGATTTGGTCGCCGATTGCCCCAGTGGGCCATTGCGGGGGCATCCCGGCGGGCGCAAGCGCGTCCATGACACCGGACCTGGCCAGCCCCAGTGCATCGAAACCAGGCTTGGTGGATGCAGGTCCCTTCGCCCCATAGCCTGAGGCGTGCGCGTAGACCAGCCGGGGGTTGATCTTGGCGAGCGTCTCGTAATCGGCGCCGAGCTTCGCCGCCGCGTCCAGGCGCACGTTTGTGACCAGAGCGTCCGACTTCTCGACCAACCGGTACAGAATCTCCCGTCCGCCCGCCATCTTCAGGTCGATCGTCACACTGCGCTTGTTTCGGTTATACGTCTCGAAGTAGAAGTTTCGATCCGAATCGATGCCGATGGTCTGTTTCAATAGCTTGCCGACGGTGATTCGACCGAGGTCACCGATCTCTCGGTTTTCGATCTTGATTACATCGGCGCCCATGTCCGCTAGCATCATGGTCGCCGCCGGACCGAGTTGATAGTTCGTCCAGTCCAGGACCCTGATTCCCGCGAGCGCTCCTGACATCTCCGCTATTGACCTCCGTGAGTACGTCTATCTGCCATCCCAGGCGTCGTAGTGTCGCCAGCGAGAACCGCATCACGCGCGAGCGAGACGCCTTTCAAGAGGAAAGGTCCCGTGCTCGCGTGAAGGCAGAGCGATGGTCGCCTTACCGTGAATGGTTTGCGTGCCGCGTTGGTTCTCAGCCCAGCAATCGATCTCGACGAGGCACTCGCCGTCAGAGACGAACTTCCGCTCGACTTTGCCCCGGCACCACGTGGTATCGCCAATGCGGTTGAAAGAATGATTCTCTGCCCGCATGTGGCAGATGAAGCCATCGTCGCCAGCCCAGTTTGTGAGAAGATGGCCTAGCCAGGAGTCGCGCTGCGAGCCAAAGTCGTAGATGCGCGGCATCGCCTTCTCCACCGTTCGGGGATTGGGGCGGTGGGCAGGCATATAAAAGAAGCCGGCGCCGGCATACCACGCTGCAATATCCCGCTGGGCAAGCGGACCTTTCACAACGGGTGTCAGTTCCTCTCCGACGGCTACGTCCTCCCAGAAGCGTGTCACGTTGCCGCGGATTGCCTCTCTATCGTAGTCGCCATAAATGCGCTCCAGCTCTTCTGGCGTGTATCCCTCCTCGGGATCCACAAACAGACTGCCTTCGTCGGCGGGTGGCTCAACCCCGACAATTGCCATACTCCACCCCTGGGCAGTTGCGACGACCGCGCCCGCTTGGTTCCTATAGGTGATTTCGTCGTAGGTTGTGCATATGCGGCCCAACTTCTTGCTTTCTCTCTCCACCACGTCGGTAGCGCGAACGGAGAACGTGAGCGCATCGCCTTCTACGATCGGCAGGAACCAACGCCATTCGTTGCCCGAATGGAAGCCAGGCACCGCAGGCAGCACTCCGGCCCGCCCCGCGGGCCAGTAGACGCTATAGAGGAAAGTGGGCGGTGCCATCACGCGACCGTTCCGAGTCTCGGCTGCGTAGGACGGGTCGCGGAAGAGCGGGTTCAGGTCTCCGATGCCGTCGACGAAATGCCGAATCGCGTCTCGTGAAGCGACCGTGTTGTAGTAAGGCTCTTCCGGTATCCATTCCGTGCCGATGCGCGCCCGGGCTTGGGCGACCATATCGTCAGTAATGAACCCGTATCGTTTCTTAGCCATTCTTACTTTCTCCAAGTTCCGCGCATGGTGTATCGCAAGATCGACAGGCGCCCCTGTGAGAAGGCGGCTGATCCAGCGGCGTCTTAGGCCGCTAGACCAGGCGCCTCTCACAATTGTCGCCGTCAATAAGCTGAGTCTTCGACCTCTGGTCTGCTCTTACTGGGCCTTGACCTGGAATGATCTGGATACTGGCAGCCAATCGCTAATTGCCTTGTTCTCGCCGGCCGCATTGAACTGGGTAATCTTGTTGTAGTCCACCGCCCAACGCTTGGTCTTGTCATATGTCAACGTACCGGTCAGTCCCTGGGTGTCCACCTTCAGTGACTGATAGGTGTCATACAGAACGTCGCCGGTCAGCTTATCCCAGCTGCCGACCTTCTGCACGGCCTGTTCGATCGCCGCTCTGGCGAGCATCGCTGCCATGACCTCACCGGAGTACATGGTCCCGGGCAGGAACTTCGCGTTCGGATGCTTTGCCTTGAAGACGTCATTCATGAACTTGACGCCGGGCTGACTCGCGTCGCTGTAAGGGGATGCGGTGGGGCTCACCTGATACAGGCCCGCGATGTTGTCGCCGACCAAGGGGAAGAGCGTGCCGGCGTCGACCGAGTGTCCGGTTATCCACTTGATCTTGTCCTTCAGTCCCATGCGCTGCGCCTCGCGCAGCACCGGCGCCATACCGGCCTCGACGTGTTGCACCCAAACCACGTCGGCCCCTCCCTCTTTCAAGCGTGTCATCTGAGCTGTCAAGTCAACCGGCACGGCCGGGGTGTATTCGGTCGGGAGTACTTCGAGGTTGGGCAGTTTCTTGAGGTAAGGAATGACGTTCTCGATCGCTTTCGCCCAAGCGGCATCCTGAGTGACGAAGGCGAAGCGAAGCGGCCGGCTCTCCTTCCATTGAGGAAGGAAGTAACGCTCAAGAGCGGTTGCAACCATATCATCGTACACGTTGTGTGTCGCGAATACCCACCCGGGAGGCGAGACGACCTCGAACGTATTGCCGGTCCCAATCGCGACTTTCTTGTCTTCGCCGGCCTGCGGCTTGATCGACACTCGAACGCCCGAGCCTTCGATGTGGATGAGCGGGGCATTTGGAAAGTCCGATACCATTCGCTTCCAGACCTGGGCGCCTTCTGCGGGCGACTGCTTGTCGTCGTAGATGCGCCACTCCACCTTGCGGCCAAGAATGCCACCTTGCTCGTTGATCGCCCCCCAGTAGTCCTCCCAGGCTGGCTTGATGGAGTCGATGAAGGAGCCCGAAGTAGGGCCCGACATGTCGAAGGCCACCGGGATCATGAATGGCGTGGACGGAACCGGCACCTTCGCGGATGCTGATGCGGCCGTCGTAGCCTGCCCGGACGCTGATGGAGAGTTGATCGGCGCGGACGCTGGTGCCTGCTGGCAAGCCAACGTGGTCAGAAAGGCTACCAGAAGCAAACCCATCAGGACAAGACTTCGCTTCCTGCGGCTAAACATGTGTTCTCTGCCCTCCATATCATTTTTTGTTCTGCGCACGCCCGCTGCGGGCGCTCCGCAGATGCTCCTCGGTATCGGCCGAGGCTCGAGGTTGAGCACATTCCGGAATGCCGCCCCTCTTCGGGTCTTGGAACGAGCACTTTGCTTCGAAGCGATCGGTTAGTACTACAACCGTACCTTCATCGCTCCTTGTCATTCTGAGTCGGGACGAAGAATCCGTATCCCACGGGCCGCGGATTCTTCGTCCTTCTGCGGAAGGGCTCAGAATGACAAACTACGGTTGTGGTATTAGGACCGCCCTAAGACCGCTACTGCAGATCTGGGAATACTCGCGAGGTCTTGAGCCAGTCAGACACGGCGCGCGGCTCCCCCTTGGCATTGAACTGCCAAATTATGTTGTAATCCACGCCCCAGCGCTTGTTCTTGCCGAACGCGATCGGCCCTGACAATCCCCCGGTGTCTACTTTCAGCGACTGATACGTCTCGTAAAGGGCTTCACCGGTCAGCTTATCCCAACTACCGACACGTTGTACCGTCTGATCGATCGCTTCCTTAGCAACCATAAGGACAAGCATCTCGTGGGCGTACATGATGCCGGGGCGGAACTGCGCGTCGGGATGGTTCTTCTTGAAGAGATCCACGACGAGCTTGACGCCCGGCTTATCGTCTGAGAACGGCGAATTGGTGGTGCTGAGTTGATACAGGCCGTTAATCAGATCGCCAGTCAACGGAAAAAGCGTGACAGGATCGACGGAGGGGCTGGTGATCCACTTCACCTTGTCTTTGATGCCCATTCGCTGCGCCTCACGGAGGATGACGGCCGTGCCAGGCTCAACGTGCTGAATCCAGACGACATCGACGCCTGCGTCCTTCAGCCTGTTCATCTGGGCTGTGAGATCCATGGCATTGCCCGCCATGTACTCGCTGGGCAGAACCTCCAGATTCGGTATCTTCTTGAGATAGGGAATGACGTCCTCCACGGCCTTGGCCCAGGCGGCATCTTGGAGGATGAAGGCAAAGCGCAGCGGCCGGCTCTCCTTCCACTGAGGGAGGAAGTACTGCTCCAGCGCGGTCGCGATCATGTCCTCGAAGAGGTTGTTCGGGGTGAAGATCCAGCCGGGCGGGTTGGCCGTGTCGAGGTTGTGGCCCACGCCGGTGAGGATCCGCTTGTCCTCTGCAGCCATCTGCTTCACTGCCACGCGCACGCCCGTGCCGTCGAGCTCGATCAATGGCGCTTTCGGAAAATCGGTGACCATACGCTTCCAGACCTGCGGCCCCTCGGCGGGCGATTGCTTGCTATCGTAGATGCGCCAGCCGACCTTGCGGCCGAGAATACCGCCGTTTTCATTGACGTAGTTCCAATAGTCTTCCCAGGCAGGCTTGATTGAGCCAATGAAAGCCGCGGAAGTCGGCCCCGTCATGTCAAAGGCCGCAGGGATCATAAAGGCATCGGCGGGCACCGGTATGTTGGACTGTGCCTGGGTCGTGGGCTGCGACTGCCCCGGAGAAGCGGACTGTGGCGCTGGCGTCTCCTGCTTGGTGCACGCCACTGGCGCGCCTAGGGCGACTACGATCATAATGCCAGCTAGCAATCGGTGCAGGACGCTTGTCATTTTCCTGTACTCTCCCCTTTCTTCGATCGTCTATGCGATCATCTACGCGGTGTTTACGCTCAAGCACTCGATAACAGCTGCCTTTAGCCCGACCGCTCAAGGTACCCTTTACTTCAAAGGCACCCATCATTCGATATGGAGAGCACTACCACACAGTATGGACTAGCTGGCGATGCACCATCAAGTGCCGATCGTGCGACCGTGAGAATTGGTCCAGCCTGTGAAGCGGTGGATGCAGAATACTATGTGTCGTGCGCTTTGTCAAGAGGTTTTTCGAGGCCCCGTGCGAAATTGCTTTGATTTTCGAATCACTGATTACACAACTACATTGTAAAGCGAAAGGCGCTTTGGCGCCGCTCCAACAGCTTGGCGTCACCCCAACAACACAAGGCGGTCGTGATAGGTCTTCCGCAGCAGGTCCAGATCTCCACGGTCTGCGATCCCGGGCACCGACCATATTGGCGGTGCCTCAGGTTGACTAAGAATGCACCTCATGTGATAAACTACGATGACAAGAGCGCTCTGTGATACTCTGGAGTGGGATTCCTTTCGAATTCCGTTCTTGACGTAGGGCGAGAGCGATGCCAATTCGTTAGCAAGAGAGGCTATGGATGATCAGCAAAAGGACAAGACGGCCGAAGGCTGAAAAGGCTACAGAGAATGGGCAGCTTGACGACCTCGATTTGAGCATTATCGGCGCCCTGCGCAACGACGGACGGGAGACAGCCACGGAACTAGCTCGCCGTTTTGGCGTGACGGAGGCGACGATCCGCAACCGGATCGGTCGGCTAGTGAAAGAGGACATGATGCGCATCGTCGCCGTGGCCGATCCTCACAAGATCGGCTATAGCATCGACACGTTGATTGGCCTGGCAGTCGACGCCGACAAGATCACGGACGTGGCCGAGCAACTCACGGCTATGGAAGAGGTACGCTACGTGGGAGTGGCGACCGGCTCCTATGACATCATCATCGCTGCCTACTTCCGCTCCAACGACGAAATGTACAGCTTCATTACCTCTCGCCTGGGTACCGTGCCGGGCATTCGCCGCAGCGAAAGCTGGCACCTGCTCAAGGTTTTCAAGCGCACGTATGATTGGGTGAGACCCGAGTAGCCCGAGCGAGCCCGATGATTCCCTCGAAAGCGGCTGCGGAAGGCCATGTAGACCTAGCCCGCAGCCGCGCGCCGTCCTCATCTCCACATGCCGTTCCCTCCAAATCTGTCAACGCGCTCCTGAAAACCGCTCACGGTTTAAACTACTTGTAAGCCACCTATTGACTTTCCGAATTGGCAATGCCATAATGGCATCGGAAATCGAACCCATAGGCACCTATAGGCTCGAACTACTGCATTATATTGCATCGTAGCACCTCAGTGCGGTAAGGTCGAAGTGTTCAGCGGATATCACTCCGCCGTCCAAGCGTAACCCTCAGCGCACTCGCGCCGTCAGCCGAAGGGAACGCCGAGAGAGCCTGAAGCATTCTATGGGAAGGAAGGATGGTGCGTGCGGTGGCAGAAGAGCCTATCTTGCTTTTCGAGCGCAAGAGCGAGCATATCGGTTTGGTGACGTTCAACCGGCCCGCGGCCCTCAACGCCCTGAGCGCTGCACTCGCGGGCGAGCTCGCGCGAACCGTGGCAACGATCAGTGGCGATGACGACCTGCGTGTCGTGGTGTTCACCGGCGCAGGCAACAAGGCCTTCTGCGCCGGAGGAGACATCAAGGAATTCCGCAGTCGCACGCCGGCAAGGGCATTTGAGATTTCGCGCCAGCGCCAGGCGCTGTTCCGCGCCGTGGAAACACTGCCACAAGTCTCCATCGCGGCGATCAACGGTTACGCCTTCGGCGCGGGATCGGAGTTTGCGTTGAGCTGTACGCTGCGGGTGGCTTCCGACAGGGCCAAGCTCGGCCTGCCTGAGCTCAACCTGGGTATCATTCCTGGAGCAGCGGGGACCCAGCGGCTGCCCCGACTGGTGGGGAAGGGTCGCGCGCTGGACATCATCCTGACCGGCCGCACCGTCAGCGCGGAAGAGGCGCTCCGGATCGGTTTGGTAGATCGCGTTGTGGCGAACGACAGAGTCCTCGATGAGGCTCTAGAGCTTGCGGCTTTGATCGCCAGAAAAGCGCCACTCGCCGCCCGTCTCGCCCGAAAAGCGATCGACGTTAGTTTCGATAGCTCCATCGAGGAGGGCGGCGCGATGGAGTCGGCTTTCCTGAGTGTATGCTTCTCGAGCGAGGATCTGCAGGAAGGTATCGCCGCATTCGAAGAGCAGCGTCCGCCGAACTTTCGCGGCAAATAGGGGGTAGATGTGGCAATCAAGAAGATCACGATCGTCGGGTCTGGTGCTATGGGCTCGGGCATTTCTCAGGTATGCGCCCAGTCTGGCTTTGACGTGGCAATTTACGACGTCGATGCCGCTCAATTGGCAAATGCCACGGCGAGTATCGCCAAGTTCATCCGGCGGGGTGTAGAGAAGGGGGAGCGCACGGCAGAGGAAGCAGAAGCAGCCATTGCTAGAGTACGGCCCTGCGCCGACCTCGCCGAAGCAGCGCGCGACTGCGACCTCGTCATCGAAGCGATCCTCGAAAACATGGAGGCCAAGAAGGCCCTCTTTCGCCAACTGGATGCCATTTGCCCGGAACACACCATCATTGCGTCGAACACCTCCTCGCTCAGCGTAAGCGAAATGGCGACCGCTTACGGCCGGCCACAGAGGTTCATCGGCGCACATTTCTTCAATCCAGCCCCGGTCATGCGCCTGGTGGAGCTAATCCGTGGTGCCGAAACGGCGCAGGAAACCGTCGATACAATGGTGGACGTCGTAAGGACGTTGGGAAAGACGCCCGTGATCGTGCGCGACTCGCCGAACTTCATCGTCAACCGCGTCTCGCGGCCCTTGTACTTTGAGGCGCAGCTGATGGCAATGGAAGGCGTCCTGGTCCAGCATATCGACGGAGCCGCGCGGCTTGGCGCCGGGTTACGAATGGGGCCGCTGGAGCTACTCGATTTAACCGGGTTGGCTCCCCATCTGGCCTCCTCGGAAACCGCCTTGCGCGAGTGGGGTGACCCGAAATGGCGGCCGGTACCAATCGTCCGCACCCTAGTGCGGGCCGGTCACCTTGGTCGCCGAGCGGGCAAAGGATTTTACCTGTACCCGGCTGGCGAGCAGACCCCGCGCATACCCAGCCCAAGTTACGACCTCGAGCCGTTCGACGTAAAGGCCGTTGCCGTGGTAGGCACAGGGCCAAAGGCCGAAGGCCTCGCCACGAAGCTCGGGGCGGCCGGTTATGATACAACGCTGCTTCCCACCCTCTCAGACCAAGCTCCTAGCAACGGTAGCGCGCAGATGGTGTTCGAAGCGATAGAGAGTCACGACCAGTCGAACGTCAACGAGCTCTTCCAGAAACTAGGTTCCATCTGCTCGCCCGGCGCCGTCCTCGTCACCACCTCTCCGTACTTCTCACCGACGGAGTTGGGCTTCGTGAGCGGCCGTCCAACACTGACGATTGGTCTGCATGAGCCAATGCCGTTCATGAACCGTCGCTTCTTCGAGATCGGCAAGGGAATGGACACCAATGGCCGTACTGTCGCCACCGCTCTCGCCGTGGTCAAGGCGTTAGGCTACCAGGCCATCGCAATGGACGAGATGCCATGCTATACGGTCTACCGGCTGATCGTCCCGATGATCAACGAAGCGGCCTTCGCTCTCTCTGAGGGCCTCGCCTCCGCGGAAGACATCGACACGGCACTGAAGCTTGGGCTCAATCATCCTTTTGGTCCGCTGGAGTGGGCCGACAAATTAGGTATCGACGTTGTGCTGCGAATAATGCAAGCGTTGCAATCGCACTATGGCGATCCTCGCTACCGGCCTAGCATGCTAATTCGGCAGATGGTGCGCGCGGGTCACCTCGGCGAGAAAACCGGGCGCGGGTTTTACGTTCACTAGCATGATTTCTGGTGCGGGAGATAGAAACTGGTGACACCAGTATCGATCCCACGACATGGACGCCGGACGCACATCGGTCTGGTGACCAACTCCGCACCAGGAACTCACTCTAGACGACATGGCACACACGCGTTCACAATTGGAGGGGGTACTGATGTCCGCAGGCATTGTCGGGTATGGCTGTTACGTGCCACCGTACCGCATCAAGCGTGAAGAGATTGGCAAGACCTGGGGGGGCGGAGGTCGTGGAGAGCTAGCGATTCCCGGTACGGACGAGGATGTGGTGACGATGGGGGTAGAGGCCACCGGAAACGCGCTGCGCCACGCCCAGGTAGCGCCGGAAGAGATAGGGGCACTCTATCTAGCGAGCACGTCTCCCCCTTATGCTGAGCACTCCTCGGCGACCATCGTCGCCGACACGTGTGCCCTATCCCCGCAGGCCGAACGTGTCGATCTGGCGGGCTCACCGCGCGCTGGAATTGGCGCGCTAAAGATGGCGCTGGCCGCGGCTCAGGACGGTCCGACTCGTCAGCTCGTCGTGGCGAGCGACTACCGAGCGGCCGGTCCTGGTAGCGAGCTGGAGTTCGTCTTGGGGGCCGCCGCTGTTGCCTGGGTCGTCGGCAACCAGGACTGCATCGCCACGATCGAGGGTAGCTTTTCCACGTCAACTCAGCTTCTGGACCGTTGGCGAGGCAGCGACGAGCGCTACGTACGCGCCTACGACGCGCGGTTCGCGGGCGAAGCCGGTTACGGTACAGCGCTGATGACAGCGGCGCGGGGACTTCTAAAGCAATTGGCAGCCAACGTCGCCGACTACACCTACGTCGTGTTTCAGGACGTTGACGGCCGCGCGCATCGGCGTGTAGCGTCCAAGCTAGGGCTTACATCCGAACAGTATGCGTCGACATCCCTGTTTGACCGGGTTGGCGATACCGGCTGCAGCTCGGCGTTG
The DNA here is from genome assembly GCA_004297765.1 of Chloroflexota bacterium. Taxonomy (GTDB): domain Bacteria; phylum Chloroflexota; class Dehalococcoidia; order FW602-bin16; family FW602-bin16; genus FW602-bin16. The sequence continues at coordinate 38,889 of SCTZ01000029.1, forward strand.
CTCAACCTGGCAGCCGTTCTAGATCAGGCCAAGCCTGGCAACCGCATTCTGTTGCTCTCCTACGGCTCCGGGATCGCCGATGCGGTAAGCCTTACTGTGCAACCCGAGATCGAGACACGACGCGCGAGCGTGCTTCCGGTTGGGTGCTATCTGGAGCGCACGAAATCCCTCGACTACCTGGCATACGCCAAGCAGGTTGGGATATTGAAGCAGGTGGGCGATCCCGTCGAGATGGCCGTGCCAGCGGCCTCGCCGCTGTTTTGGCGCGGGAACGAAGAACTGCACCGCTTGGTGGGCGCACAGTGTGCCAAGTGCGGCTATATCAACTACCCACCCTCGCTGCGCAAGATCTGTATTCGCTGTGGCGGTACGGAGTTGAACAAGGTCCACCTCAGCCGCACGGGCAAGATCCACACGTATGGCGTCAATTACTACATGCCCCTGCCGTTTCAGTCACCGTTACCGATGATCATCGCCGACTTAGACGATGGCAGCCGATTTGTGGCTCACGGGACTGAGATGGACCCCAAGGAGATGCATATCGGGATGGATGTCGAGTTGGTGCTGCGGGCTATCGCCAATGAGCGAGGCGCGACGGTCTATGGCTATAAATTCCGCCCGGTGCTGGCGGCACGACAGGAGGTGGCTTGAATGGGATGGAATAAGGTAGCCATCGTCGGCGTAGGCATGATCCGCTTCGGTGAGCTGTTCGATAAGAGCTACGACCAGATGATCGAAGAAGCGTATCTCGCCGCGATAGAGGGCGTCGACAAGGGTATAACTCCCAAGGAGATTCAGGCCGGCTGGTATGGGACTGCCCGTGGCTTCCTCCATGGTCAGGAGGCCCTCGGCGGCGCCAGTCTGACAGGAAGTATTGCCTTGGCCGGCATCCCATCCACGCGCGTCGAAAACGGCTGTCCCACTGGTGCCGATACCTTCCGGAACGCTTGCCTGGGCGTGGCCTCTGGCGTCTACGATGTCGTGCTGGCGTTGGGCGCAGAGAAGATGCGGGACAAATCGACCACTGAAGGCTTGCTTTCCCGGGCCACCCAGGGGCATCCGATCATCAACCGCGGGGAAACGGCGCCGGCTCTCTTTACCTTCTACGCCGTCCGCCACATGCACGAATTCGGCACAACGAAGGAGCAGATGGCCCTCGTTGCGGTAAAGAATCATGCCAACGGCGCCCTCGACCCCTACGCACACCACAGGGCTGCGATTTGCGTCGAAGACGTCTACAAGTCGCCGATGGTCGCCTATCCGTTCAACGTGCTAGACTGCTGCCCCCAGACCGACGGCGCAGCGGCGATCATCCTGTGCAGGGCCGACCTGGCTGCGAAGTATACGGACAAGCCAGTATACGTGGCCGGCTTCGGCCTGGGCACAGACTATCTGCACTTCCACGAGAAAAAGACGTTCACCGAGTTCGCCGCTACTGTCAGCGCCGCAAAGCAGGCATACGCTATGGCCGGCATCACGCCATCGCAGATCGACCTGGCCGAGGTGCACGACTGCTTCTCGATCGTCGAGTTAATTGACTACGAAGATCTCGGCTTCTGCGAGAAGGGCGAAGGTGGGAAGCTCGTCGAGCGTGGTGAAACCGAAAGGGACGGCAGAATTCCCGTGAATGTTAGCGGCGGTCTTCTGTCCAAGGGTCATCCTCTGGGTGCGACTGGGCTGGCCCAGCTTTCCGAACTGTACTGGCACCTGCGCAATGAGGCCGGTGAGCGGCAGGTCGAAATCCGCCGCGGGTACGGGCTACAACACAATGTTGGGGGGATGGGTCTGGCCAACGCCGCGGTCACTATCCTTTCCAACCACACCAACTAGCAAATAGCACGGGTGGCGCCCCTAGGAGGATATATGGATTTCAGCATTCCCGAAGACCTCAAAGCCGTAAAGAACCTGGCGCGTGATCTGGCACGCAATGTCCTGATACCGCTAGAACCGGAAGTCAACCGTCTCGGAAAGGCACCCGACTCGGCAATGGACAAACTGAAGGAGCTTGGCTTCTTCGGAGTCGTCATTCCCGAGCAGTATGGGGGCATGGGGCTTGGCGTGTTGGCGCTGACGCTAATCACTGAGGAACTCGCTCATGCTCATCACGCTTACCTACACGAAATGGCCCTTGCCAACGGCATCGGCTCGCACTCCCTTCTCCTGGATGGCAGTGAGGAGCAACGACGCCGCTACTTGCCCGATATTGCTTCGGGTCGCAAGATAGCGGCCTTTGCACTCACAGAGCCAAACGCGGGTTCTGACCCTAGCTCTGCGGAGACCTACGCCGTGAAGCAAGGTAACGAATGGGTCATCAACGGCAACAAGCATTTCATCACTAACGGCGCCGACGCCGACATCGTGACGGTCATCGCGGTCACCGACAAGGAGAAACGCTCCCGCGGTGGTTTCACCGCCTTCATCGTCGAAAAGGGCACGCCGGGACTCGGCGTCGCTCAGATTCAGGAGAGCATGGGACGGCCGCCCCATTGTCAGGCTGAAATCTACTTCCAGGATTGTCGGGTCCCGGAAGCGAACATCGTGGGGACGCTGGGTAACGGCTTTAGTGTGGCCATGCGCACTCTGGATATGGGTCGGGTCAACGTAGCCGCAAAAGCGCTAGGCATCGCTGACCGGCTGCTGCAGATGTCAATAGATTACGCCAAGCAGCGCGTGCAGTTCAAACAGCCCATTGCATCGTTTCAGGCGATCCAGTGGATGATCGCCGATATGGTCACGGAGTTGCACGCCGCGCGCTGGATCACCTACAACGCGGCTTGGCGTCTCGACCAAGGCGAGAAGATTCCGCAGGAATCGGCAATAGTCAAGCTGTTCGCGACGGAGATGGTCGGCCGGGTCGCCGACCGCGCAGTGCAGATTCATGGCGGCATGGGCGTTATGCAGGAGCTAGCCGTAGAAGGCTTCTACCGGGACGTGCGCGTGATGCGCATCTACGAGGGTACCTCGGAGATCCAGCGCCTCGTCATCGCGCGTGACGAACTCAAGTAGGTTGCTCTCTGGATATGGGCTAGAATTGCCGTCAACAAGAGACTAAGACACTGTTTGTGCCAACCCGTATGACAACCCAGAAGCAGCTCCGGAAGCCGCACAAAGATACGCATTGACGATACCGCGACTGTTGGAGCCGGGCCAAACAAGCCATTTGCGACCTTTTCCGAGCTCGTAATGACGACGCTCGCATATTCCTTCCCTGCCGTAAGGGCTAGCTGACGCTGCAATGTAAGGAAGAGATACGTGGGAATTCCGCTATGGCGACCATCCGAGGAGTGCATCCGACAGGCCAACATGACACGGTTTATGAGCCTGGTCAACGACAAGTACGACCTCCACATCGGCTCGTACGCCGAGCTATACGACTGGTCCGTCCAGTATATCCCAGATTTCTGGGCTACCATGTGGGACTACGCCGACATCACGGCTTCACGTCCCTACGATGCCGTGGTCGACGACCTGACCCGCTTCCCAGGAGCGCATTGGTTCCCCGGCGCCCGGCTCAACTTCGCCGAGAACCTGCTACGCTATCAGGACGACCACACCGCCTTCATCTTCCGCGGCGAAACCCAGCGCTCAGCCACAATGTCCTACCGCGAGCTCTATAACACCGTCGCACGCCTGTCCGCATCTCTCCGACGCATCGGGGTCAAGCCCGGGGATAGAGTGGTCGGCTACATGCCCAACTTGATCGAGACGGCGGTCGCCATGCTGGCCACCACCGCCATCGGCGCCACCTGGTCCTCCTGCGCTACCGACATCGGTCCCGAGGCCGTCCTCGACCGCCTCGGTCAGATCGAGCCCACGGTTCTCTTCGCCGTCGACGGCTACTTCTACAAGGGCAAGCCCTTCGATTCCCTGACCAATGCCGCCCGCATCGCTCGCGGCATGCCTTCGCTCCTCCAGACCGTCGTCGTTGGCTACGTGAACGACCACCCCCAGATCGACTCCATCCCCCACGGCGTGCTCTACAGCGATTTCCTGTCCAAGGAAGCCAGCCCGCGCCTCGCCTTCGAGCAACTGCCCTTCGACCATCCGGTGTACATCATGTTCTCCTCCGGCACCACCGGCAAGCCCAAGTGTATGGTTCAGGGTCAGGGCGTCCTGCTCAACCATCTCAAAGAGCTGCTGCTGCACACCGACCTCAAGCGGGAGGATACCATCAGCTACATCACCACCTGTAGCTGGATGATGTGGAACTGGCTCATGAGCGCTCTAGGGGTTGGAGCGACCATCGTCCTGTACGACGGCAACCCCAACTACCCCGACGCGGGGGCCATGTGGCAGCTAATCCAGGACGAGCGCATCACCGTCTTCGGACTCAGCGCCAGCTACATCAATTACCTGCGCAGCGAGGGAATCACACCCGGCACCAGCTACGACCTCTCCTCCTTGAAGGAGATCTCCCAGACCGGCTCAGCCCTCTCGGACGAGGGCTTCGCCTGGGTCTACCGCGAGATCAAGGCCGACCTGCACTTCAACTCCATCGCGGGCGGCACGGATATCAACGGCTGCTTCGCCGCCGGCAACCCGCTCAGCCCGGTCTATGCCGGCCAGTTGCAGGGACCGGCCCTGGGCATGAAGGTGAAGGTCTACGACGAGCACGGCCACCCCGTCCTGGACCGCCAGGGCGAGTTGGTCTGCGAGGCCCCCGCCCCGTCCATGCCGCTCTCCTTCTGGAACGATCCGAGCGGGGAAAGGTATCACAGCGCCTATTTCGACGTCTATCCCCACGTCTGGCGGCACGGCGATGCCGTCGTCATGGATAGTCAAACGGGGGGCATCACCTTCCTCGGACGCTCCGACGCCACCCTGAAGCCATCGGGCGTGCGCATCGGCCCGTCGGAGGTCTACAACCAGATCGAGAAGCTGAGCGAGGTCGCGGACAGCCTGGTGATCGGGCAGAACTGGCAGGGCGACCAGCGCATCATCCTCTTTGTGAAGATGGCCCCCTGTCAGTCCCTGACGGATGAGCTAAAGAACCGGATCAAGAAGGCGCTGCGCGAGAACGCCTCGCCGCGCCACGTCCCGGCCCTGATCGTGGAGGTGCCGGAGATCCCCTACACGCTGAACATGAAGAAGGTCGAAAGCTCGGTCACAAACATTCTCAACGGTCGTCCGGTCACCAATCGGGACGCCCTGATGAACCCGGAATCCCTGAGCTACTACGAAAAGATCCTGCCCGAGTTGCAGAGATAGACGGGAACTGGGCATCTAGTGCAGAGAGCCACGGCGAGATCTCGCACACGGGATTCTCAGCATCTTCCGACACCAAAAGAAGCTACGATGCCACCAGCGTGGTCAAGGCTTCACCGGAGCCTTAACGATAAAGAGCCGAGAAGGGAGTTTAGCACATGATCGTTCTCAAGGAAGGCAACTGGCGCGTTCCCCGCTGGAACAGAAAGGTCTACGCGGTTGCCGGTGGTCTGACCGAGTACAAGAAGTTCTGTCCAGAGATGAAGGTCGAAGAGCAGGTTATGGTGGCGTTCCGCCAGATGCTGGAACAGAACGACCTGAAGATGTCGCCCCGCGAGGTCAAAGGGCTGATCAACTTCATCGCCGCCGGCAACTTCAGCGACCATTTCCAGGATCAACTCTTGGCCGAAGCCAAGGTCACCGACTATCTCGGTCTCGATCCCATGTACGACATCGGCATTAAGACGGGAGGCGCAACCGGTGGTTCTACCGTCTTGACTGCGGCCATGGCGGTCGCCAGCGGCTACGCTAACGTCGCCCTGGCGGTGGGCTGGGAACGTATGTCGGAAGTAGATACCCGCACTGGCAACTACTACATCTCCACGGCCGCCTGTAAGGACTTCGAGACCCGGCTGTCCCGCATCTACTCCGCCTATTACGCGCCGATGGCCGTCCGCTTCGCCTCGACCTACAATCTGTCCGAGCGCACCCGTGCCAAGGTAGCGGTAAAAAATCATCTGTACGCCTACTATTCACCGTATGCCCAGCAGCCCGGAAAGTATACAATCGAGGATGTTCTCGCCAGCCCTATCTCGACCTACCCGTTGCGGTTCCTGGAGTGCTGCGCCATGACCGACGGCGCTGCCTGCATGCTGCTCTGCGATGAGGAGACCGCCTACAAACTGTCCGACACCCCGGTCGAAGTCTACATCGCGGGAGGCAGTCATACCTTGCGCGTGGCCGATCGTCGGGATATGCCGATACCTTTGCTGCCCAACGAGACGCCCGACATGTACAAGGACCTCATCAAGAGAGAAGAGGGAGGGCGCTGGCCGGGGTTTGAGAGCTTTGCCGCGGCCCGCTTCGCCGCGTACTTCGCCTACGGTATGGCTGGTATCACCAACCCTATCGAGGAGCTCGACCTGGTCGAGCTGCACGACGCGTTCACCATCAGCGACATTCAGACCTACGGAGACATCGGGTTGCGCCCCTACGGGCAGGAACCGGACTTCATCGAGTCGGGGGACGCCTACTACGGCGGCAAATGCCCGGCCAACCTCTCTGGCGGTCTGATCGGCACCATGCACGCCGTGGGCGCCACCGGGATCTTCTCCGGGGTGGAGTGCCTCTGGCAGATCCAGAATAAGTACGACAAGTTCCACGGCGACCCGAAGATCTGGGAGTCGTTCGGCAAGAAGAAGCCTGACGACTGGATGAGTCTCCAGGTATCTAACGCCAAACAAGCGGCCTGGGTCTCCCACGCAGGAGTCGGGTCACACGTCACCGTCGGCGTTCTCAGGAAGGCGTTCTAGGGGAGGAAATGATAATGCAAGTAGATGTCACCACCAAGTACATAGGCGAGCCTGCAAAGGTGCAGGAGACAGAACCCGCGATGGTGATAGAGTGGCCGCGGAGCCTAACTCACAGGCATACCTATGGGAAACTATCCCCTTTCTTCAAAGCTCTGGGGGAAGGAAGATTGCTTGCGACCAAGTGTCCCAACCCCGACTGCGAAGAAGATAGACTGTGGCTGCCGCCCCGGGCGGATTGTCCGGACTGCAACCAGCCCATGGTCTGGCAGGAGATGCCGCAGCCCATCATTGGCAAGGTGTACACGTACGCCCGCGTGGAATACGCCGGCACCGGCATAGAACTCACCACGCCCTACTATCAGATCGACGTCGAGATACCGGGCCTGTGCACTATCTTTAAAGGCTACCTGGAGCACGGAACTCCCGAGATCGGGATGCCGGTGAAGGCGTGCTTTCGCTCGGGAGAGCCCACAAACACTATCCTCGACATGTACTGGATACCGTCCGACGAATAATTCCGGTCTCAGATCGTCTGATCGGTCAAATGTGATCCAGCGGGGCAGGGCTTGTGCCCTGCCCCGGACTATCTTGCATCTCGGACACATATCTGCGCAGGGCAGGGAGCCAATTTTCGATGACGGCAGTCCAAGGGCGAGACGATACTTCGTATACGTTTTCCAGAAAACGATCGTTTGAGATTATTAGACCCGGGTGCCTTCCTGTCCTCGAAAGAGTCAAGCTTCGTTCGGGGACGACAATGGGATCGCTGGAGGGTATCAGTGCTGGTGAGCCTTGCTTAGGCTGGCTCTGCACAAGAGCAAAATCGGACAGATCAGGCTGAACGTCGCGTACGTCCAGTTCTTCCTATCCTGTGCCCTGGCAGGCGGAAACTACGTGGCCGCCAAGTATCTCGGTCAGGAGCTCGCGCCCCTGACCGGCGCCGCACTCCGGTTCATGCTGGCCTCCGCCTGCCTGATGCCGTGGATGCTGCTCCAGGAAAGACGGCCAAGCCGCGCCACACTGCCACATCTTCCGACACTCTTTGTCCTCGGTCTGACGGGGATTTTCGGCTTCAACGCGCTTCTCTTTCTCGGGCTACAGCAGACGACGGCCAGCAACGCCTCCCTGATCAGCGCAACCCTACCCATGATGGTTGCTCTGCTCGCCATCCCCTTGCTGCGGGAGCGGGTCGGCCGCCCTCAGGTCATGGGCATTCTCCTCTCCTTTGTTGGAGTGGTCTACCTCGTGGGACGGGGATCTCTGACCAACATCGTTGAGCTGCGCCTGAATCCAGGCGACCTACTTATCATCGGTGCAACCATGTGCTCCGCCCTCTACACAATTATCGGGAGGAGGATCGTCAGCCTCATGTCGCCATTGTCCGTCGTCGCCTGGGCCACAAGCGCCGGTGCGATGCTAATGGTCCTCTTCGCGCTTTTGGATCCCGCCTGGCACAGCGTTGATCGGCTCACCCCGTCCGGACTGATCGCACTGCTCTACATGGCGACGTTGGGATCGGTCGTGGTGCAGATCCTGTGGTACAGGGGGCTCGCCCACATCGAGGCCACCAAAGCCTCGATCTTCACCAACGTGACTCCGCTCTCCACGCTGCTTTGGGCATCCGCTCTACTCGGCGAGCGTCTTAGCATCTACGTCTTCATCACTGTCCCTATTGTGCTGTCTGGGGTCTTTCTCGTATCCAGAGGGAAAGCGCACCAGACAGACGCGAGAAGTACGATTTTGTTTCCCGAGTGAGTTGGCGCAATCGCACCATACATGGAACGCCCGACGAGCTGATCGCCCAACCACGGGAGTACGCCAATATCGGTCTCCGATCCGTCGCGCTCGCCAAAGTCGGCCATATAGGCGAGATGCCAGGCTGCGCTCCTCGTACAAGCACCTCTTGAAGATGACCGAGCACTTCCAGCACATATTCCGCTCGACGTCCTGAGTGGTAAGGGGTGATTATTAGGCAGACGGGGTGAACAGCGGATAAGATTTGCGGTGTCTGGAAGGAGGACGCCGTCAGATGAACCAGGAAATCTTTGCTTTTCGAGCTGATTATCACCCGGTGCTGGCCAAGCTGATGGACCAGATGGGCCTGGTTGAGACAATCAACACGACGTTGCGGGAAGAGGCGGAGGATGTCTTGGTGGACACGGGCACGGTGGTGGCTGCTATGATCCACAACCTGCTCGGCGAAGGGGCTATTCGTCTGTATCGGCTGAGCAGTTTCTTTGCGGACAAACCGTTGCCCCTCTTCTTCCCCTGGTCTGCCCAACTCGATCGATCCGAACTGAACGATGACCGGGCCGGGCGGGCGTTAGACATGTTGTGGGCAACAGGACCGCAGAAGGACAGCAAAGACCATCGCCCGGACCTGAAGCAAATCCTCTTTAGGGTTTTTAGGGAGACTGCTGCACAATTGAGTAGAGAAGCTGGGTATCCTTACTGGTAGGAGAGCACAACTCCACCAGGAGGTTACCCAGCATGCAACAGCTTACCGTATGCGACGACATTATGGTAGTCCCGCCGCCTCGTCGACAGGGCAAAGGGCGTACCCTGGGGATCCATGCCGTCCAGCTTATCACGATGCTGGGCCTGCTGCCCTTGGCAGCCAGCATCATTGCGCTGGCCCTGTTCAGCCGACCGAGGCTCATCTCAGGAACGCACCGGCGCGGGCATTCCGTCGTCTACTCTGATGCGTCCATCGTGGTGATCGCCCTCATCGGCCGGCTCTGGAACCTCTCCAGCCGGGAAGTATGCGATTGGATCAGCTGCTGGCCAGCGCTCGCCGCAGCCTGCGGCTTGCCGGACGGGCGAGTCATCCACCCCGCCCATCTGTGCCGGCGTGTGCGCCACCTCGGCGCCTTTCCCTTCTGGCTCCTATACCTCGCACTCGTCTGGCAGACCATTCGCTGCGGACTCTTGCGAGGGCGAGACTAGCGCGGGGCATCTGCTCGCTGCCATCAAAGACAAAGGCGAGGCTACAAGGCAGCTAGCTTATCGCCTCTACACTCTGTGTGAACGCCGGGGCTGGGCTGAAGACGCCCGCGCTTAAATGAGCTAATCACGAGTTGGAGCGGCATCGAAGCGGCTGCGGGAACGGTTGAGGGTGGGCAGTTGTCGTTGTTTGAGTAGATTGGAGACCGTCGATGCTCAAATCATTGCACCTCAAGAATTTCACGGTCTTTTCCGACGCCAACTTCGAGTTCGGTAATAATCTCTGCGTCGTCGGAGAAAACGGACTTGGGAACACTCATGCAAGTCCATGCGGGGGATAAGTCATGAGCGACAACTTGCTGCGCCAGACGGGATTGTTCGATTTTGCTTGCGCCCCGAGTGATCTCGTTGGATCAGCAGCCCTGGAGATCAGCGACGATGTCGGCCGTTGGAGGGCACGTGACGTAACCTATGTGGCCGGCAAGTGGCGCTCTTTATCTCGAATCATTCCGGCATTCTTCACCGATGACTTTAGAGCTTATCCCGATGGTCCACCGAACCCTCACCTGCGTGCGGTTATCAGGAGGCCGCTGACCCCAGCCGAGCAGCCCATTCCGGTCGGAGTGGTATCCAACAGCTACCGCCTGCCGCAGCACGCTGAGGTAGTCGAGAGATGCTTCGAAGGCCTGAGCGAGCAGAAGATCGACCCACAATCGCTGCGCTGCGAGATTGGACTCACTCCGCTGGGGGAGTGGATGAACTTCCGAGCATATTTCCCCGAGGACTTCTCGCATACACCAGCAGATGGGAATAAGCTCGCTCTTCGCCTCGAATGCTGCAATTCGGTGGATGGTTCGAGCAGGTTGGTGATACTGCTCGGGTGGCTCCGTTACGTCTGCTCGAATGGGTTCGTGATTGGCGAGACCAAAGCCGCTCTGCGGGACGTGCACGACTTCGCCCTTGACCTGGAAGGCATCCCCAAGATCATCGCACATAGAATGACCAAAGTGGACCTGGAGATATCGCGACTCCGCCGGTGGGAAAAGACGGCGCTGGACTTCCCCCGATTCCGCGCCTGGGTCGATGGAGCATTGGCCAAGGAGTGGGGCAAGAAGGCCGCCTATCGGGTGCTGCATATCTGCGCGAACGGCACAGACGTGGAGATCATCGATCCCTTCGATCCCGGTCGGCCCAGCGAGAAGCGAACGCGACCGATCGCGGATGTGCCTGGCGCGACAATACCCGCTCGGAATCTCTACGATGTGAGTCAGGCGCTCTCCTGGGTCGCCACACGCAGAGCGAACCCCGAGGAGCGGCTGGAGTGGCAGGGGCGAATACCCGTTCTCATCGCATCCGCCGCAGCCGAAGCAACAGCGAGACCAATCCCTTAAGTACTACATTTCCCAACTGGAGTGAGAGTCCAATGAAGCCGTGGCGTGAAATCGCTGTCCCGCATCCCGACGTGCTGGAAGGCACGTTCCAGCAGGCGGAGTTCGCCGCCGACATCACGGCCGTGCGCACCGGCAAAGCTACGCGGGAGTATCAGGACGCAACGGCCTTCTTTCAGCGCACCTTCATCACTGAAGGCATGCGCCTGCTGCTCATCCAGGTGGCACAGCGGCTGAACGGTAAAGGCGGCGAGCCGGTTATCCAGCTTCAGACAGCCTTTGGCGGCGGCAAGACGCATACCATGCTGGCGGTGTATCACCTCGCCACGCGGCAGTGCGCTCTAAGAAAGTGTATGAAAAGGGTGGATGGGTTATGGTAAGCTATCGGTATGAAGCGCCAACCATACCCGACCGACATCAGCGATTCTCAATGGCAGGTGATCGAGCCGTTGATCCCGCCGGCC
>SCTZ01000030.1 GCA_004297765.1 Chloroflexota bacterium
GGGTGGACGGTAGCGCTTCTTGCCATTGCTCATAATAGGTAAGCATAACCGGCTCTATCCTTCCCTTGCTTGACAATTCACGCAAGAGACTAACTTGTAACCAATGCACGGCGGTCCGCCACTACGTATGGCTTTACTGGAAGGGAATCTTGTGCGCACTTACCACATCTGGACCGTCGGATGCCAGATGAACAAGGCCGATTCCGAGAGGCTCGGCCGCGAGCTGGCGGGGCTCGGCTACCACGAGACCGACCAGATGGGCAAGGCCGACGTCATCGTGATCAATAGCTGCAGCGTCCGGCAGAATGCCGAGAACCGGGTGGCCAGCAGGCTAGGCATTCTACGCGCCCTCAAGCGCGATAAGCCCGATTGCCTGATAGCCCTGATGGGCTGCATGGTCGGGCAGGATCAGGGCGAGCTGCGGCGACGCTTCCCGCACGTGGACCTGTTTCTTCCGCCCCAGGCCTTCGACGCGCTCCTCGATCGGCTGAGCGAACAGCAGGACGCGCCCGCGGTCGATACCTCCCGCGCGGACGGCTCCGCTGTCTCGCGCTTCGTCAACATCATGCACGGCTGCGACAATTTTTGCACTTACTGCATCGTGCCCTACCGCCGAGGACGTGAGCGCAGCCGATCCATCGACGAGATCCTCTGTGAGGTCGAGGGACTGGTGGCCCGCGGCGCCAAAGAGATCGTGTTTCTCGGACAGAACGTCGATTCGTACGGGAAGACGCTCCCCGGGAAACCCGACCTAGCGGACCTGCTGCGAGAGACCAACGCGGTGCCGGGTCTGCTCCGCATCCGCTTTCTGACGTCCCACCCGCGCGACATGAGCACCCGTCTGATCCAAGCCGTGGCCGACCTGGACAAGGTCTGCGAGTACATCAACCTGCCTGTCCAAGCCGGAGACGACGAGGTGCTGAAAGCCATGCGCCGCGGTTACTACGTGGATGAGTATCGTGCATTGGTTAGGCGCATCCGTGCGGCCATGCCGGAGGTTGGACTGACCACCGATGTGATCGTCGGCTTCCCCGGCGAGCGCCCCGAGCAGTTCGAGAGCACGCGCGCCCTGCTGGAAGAACTGCGCTTCGACGCGGTGCACGTGGCCGTCTACTCGCCCCGCCCTGGCACCATCGCGGCCCGCATGGTCGACGACGTGCCCCCGGAGGAGAAGGATCGCCGGCTGCAGGTCGTCGAGCGGTTGCAGCAGACCATCTCGATGGAGCGCCACCAAGAGTTGGTCGGGCGGACCATGGAGATCCTCGTGGAGAGGCAGACCGGCGGCAAGTGGGAAGGTCGCACCCGCGGCAACAAGCTGGCCTTCTTCCGCTTCGATGGCGATTGTCTCGGCCAACTGGTATCCGTCCGCATCACCTCCGCCAGCGCCTGGTCGCTGCAGGGTGCGACGGACGAGACCAACGTTTTTCAGCCTACCAGCGTTCCGGTGCGAAACGTGTCATAATAAGTTAGAGGCGGCTGGGCGGGCGGGGGGAAAAGGCGAAGAGGTAAAATGAATGAAAGACTTCGCAACCCGAGTCCTGGATACCTCGCGGGTCCGCGGGGCGGCGTATGCTGACGTGCGGATAGTGCGCAGTCGGTCGGAATCGATCCTGGTTCGCAATGGGAAGGTCGAGAGCCTGACCATGGGCGAGAGCGAGGGTTTTGGCGTACGCGTGATCGCCGACGGGGCCTGGGGCTTTGCCGCCAGCAACCTCGTCAATGGATCGGAGGGAGATCGTGTGGCGGCGCTGGCCGTCCAGATCGCCAAAGCCTCGGCTCTGGTACGCCGATTGCCGGTCAACCTTTCTCCGGCAGCACCGTCCGCCGGTAGCTACCGAACGCCGTATCAGATCGATCCATTTGCCGTTCCCCTGCATGAGAAGATCGACCTGCTGCTGAAGGCGGACGAGGCAATGCGGCGCGTGCCGCAGATCACTGTGGCTGAGTCCAGCATCGAGATCCTGCGCGAGAACAAGGTCTTCGCCAGCTCCGAGGGCAGCTATGTCGAGCAGGAGATCACGCAGACTGGCTGCGGCATCGAGGCCACGGCCGTGGGGAGCGACGACGTGCAGAAGCGCAGCTTTCCCAATAGCGTGGGCCGGCACATGGGAACCGAGGGGTACGAGTTCGTTCAGCGCTGGGATCTGGCCGGGAACGCCCCCCGCATCGCCGACGAGGCCGCCGCGCTGCTGCAGGCCAAGCAATGCCCTAGCCTGACCACCACGCTGATCCTGGATGCCACCCAGACGGCCCTACAGGTTCATGAAAGCTGCGGGCATCCCATCGAGCTGGACCGCGTCTTCGGCGACGAGGCCGCCTTCGCCGGCACCAGCTTCCTGACCCTGGACAAGCTGGGGCACTTCCCCTATGGCTCCCGCATCGTGAATATCACGGCCGACGGCACCGTTCCTGGCGGGCTGGGCACTTTCGGCTATGACGACGAGGGCACCCCGGCCCACGTCACGCCCATCATCCGCGACGGGGTTTTCGTAGGATACCTCACCTCGCGCGAGACGGCCGCGGCCCTCGGCCAACGCAGCAACGCGACAATGCGTGCGGACGGCTGGAACCGCGTGCCACTCATCCGCATGACCAACATCAACCTGGAGCCCTGCGAGTGGAGCTTCGACGATCTCATCGCCAGCACCGACAGTGGCATCTACATGCAGACTAACAAGAGTTGGAGCATCGACGACAAGCGGCTGAACTTCCAGTTCGGCACCGAGATCGCTTGGGAGATCGTCAACGGCAAGCTGGGCGCCATGTTGAAGAACGCCACCTATACGGGTATGACACCCCAGTTCTGGGGCAGTTGCGACGCGATCTGCAACCGCGATCACTGGGTCGTCTGGGGCACTCCCAACTGCGGCAAAGGGCAGCCCGTCCAGACCGCCCACGTGGGCCACGGCACCGCCCCCGCGCGCTTCCGCAACGTGCGCGTTGGGGTGATCGGGTAACGGGGGTGAAAAGGGAAAAGGGCAAAAGGCGAAAAGGAAAGGAAGACGATCGCGCGCTCCCTCCTCTTCCCCTTTTCCTCATTTCACCTTTTTCCCTGTATCGATCGTTAGGAGGTACACGCTGTGTTGACTGAACGAGAAGCGCGCGCCATCGTCGAAGCTGCGCTGGCGGAGAGCAAGGCGGATCAGACCGAGGTCACGCTCTACGCCGGTGACTCCGCCCTGACGCGTTTCGCCAACAACTATATTCATCAGAACGTGGCCGAAAGCAACATCTCGATCTCCGTGCGCACGGTCTTCGGTAAGAGGATCGGGATCGCTTCCCTGAACAGCGTGACCCCCGACGCTATCGCGAAGGTGGTGGAGACGGCCTCGACCATAGCCCAGCATCAGATAGAGAACCCCGACTTCGTCTCGTTGCCGGGACCGAAGGATATCCGGCAAGCCAGGGTTTTTTTCGATAGCACTGCCGCCTACACGCCAGAGCAGCGCGCCAGGGACGTCGGCCTCATCTGTCGCAAAGCCGCGGACCAAGGGCTGGTGGCATCCGGTGCCTACGAGACATCTAGCTCCGTGCTATGTGTGGGCAACTCGCTGGGCGTTTTCGGCTACGACCCCTCCACCATGGTCGCGCTCAACACGGTGATCATGGCCGATGCCGGCTCGGGTTACGCCGACTACTTCACGGCGGACGTGGGCGAGGTCAACATCGAGGCGCTGGCGGATGAGGCCTGCGACAAGGCCCTCCGCAGCCGCAACCCGCGCGATATCGAGCCCGGCGTCTACGAGGTCATCCTGGAAGAGGCCGCCGTGGGCGACATCCTGGACTACCTGGCCTACCTGGGGCTGAGCGCCCTGGCCGTGCAGGAGGAGCGCAGCTTCATGAACGACAAGTTCGGGCAGCGCATCGTCGGCCAGAACATCAGCATCTGGGACGATGGACTGGGAGCGGGGACCGTGCCCATGCCCTTCGATTTCGAGGGTGTGCCCAAACAACGCGTCGACTTCTTCGTGAACGGCGTGGCTAATGCCGTCTGCTACGATAGCTACACCGCGCATCGCGAGGGCCGGGAATCCACGGGCCACGCCCTGCCGGCTGGGGATGCCTTCGGTCCGATGCCACTGAACATGTTCTTGAAGCCGGGCGACGCCACCAAGGAGCAGATGCTGGCCTCCACCAAGCGCGGCATCTGGGTGACGCGTTTTCATTACACGCGCCACATACATCCTTTGAGCGTCATGGTGACCGGCATGACCCGCGACGGCACCTTCTGGATCGAGAACGGCGAAATCGCCTATCCCATCAAGAACCTGCGCTTCACGCAAGGCTACCTGGAAGCCCTCAACAACGTCCAAATGATCGGTCGCTCCACCAAGCTGGTCCGCGAGCTCTTCCCTCTGAACAGAGTACCGGCCCTGAAGATCGGGGCGTTCAACTTTACGGGGGTGACGGAGTTCTGACCAACGCGGATTGGGGGCCGTTTGGATCACGAAAACGCGTGGGACGACGTTGTGCTTGTACCTGGCCAACAAGTTGTATACAGCGGTTGGACACACCTACAGAGGCCGCGAAACGACGCGAAAAACGCGAAATCCTACCTACGTCGCTGGGCCGTGTTCGTGAATTCCGTGATTCGATGGGGCTTTCATAGGGATCGATAAATGTCAGAGACACGCCCACACAAAGGCCATCGCTTCGAGCAACTCTCCTACCAAGTGTTGGGCGCCTGTATAGATGTTCAGAGGCAGCTTGGACTCCATTGCATGGAAGTGGACTACCAGCGAGCTCTGGAACTAGCATTGCCCAAGCGGGGATTGGAATTCGAGCGCGAGGTGGAGATACCGGTCGTCTATGATGGCGTGGTAGTCACGAAGCGGCGCGTGGACTTCGTCATCTGGGCAGGAGCGGCACAGCTACTCCTGGAAACCAAGGCCCGCAGCACCATTCTGCCTGAAGATGCCGAGCAATGCCTCTTGTACCTTCATCAGGGCAGGTATGAGCTATGCCTGCTTGTCAACTTCGGTGAGAAACCCCTCGGGATTCGGCGACTCGTGCATACGCTGACAACTGGAAAAGGCGCAGACCCTGCTGGCGTCTGAGTCTCGCCTGCACGAATGGCCGTCTGCATCGCGACGATCCGCCCGGAGCGCGGAAGTCGCGAGACGACACACCGCCACCAAAAGGGCACGACAGCGGGGATGGGGGTTTCGCGCTTTTCGCGCCTTTCGTGGCTTCGATTGGCGAGTCCAACCTCTGTTTGCAGCATGGCGCTCCGTACAAGCACAGCGCAATCTCGCGCGTTTTCGTGATCCAAACGCCCCCAGCGTCCCTGCATTTCCAGCCACTAGCTTTTTCGTCTGCGTTATGATATTCTTGTCCTAACGCGCCTGACCGAATGCCTGACCACGTATCTTATCACACCTTCTGCAGCGGCCCGTCCACTCGTCGAAGCAAGAGATCACGCAAGGGGGATTCACTCGATGACCATCAAGCGTCTCGTGGCACTCATGCTCGTATTCCTTGTCTCACTGGCGATCGGCTGTGGCGGTGCCGCTGCGCCCGGCCCCGCAGCTCAGCCGACAACTGCCGCCACCTCGCCTAGCGCCAGCACCGCGCCGGCCAAGCCCGTCAACCCAGAGCTGATCCTGGCCACTACTACCAGCACTCAGGATTCCGGACTGCTGGACCTGCTCATACCGATGTTCGAGAAGCAGACCGGATATAGGGTCAAGCCTATAGCTGTCGGCTCTGGCCAGGCCATGACAATGGGCGAGCGAGGCGAGGCCGACGTTCTCCTGGTTCATGCCCCGGACTCGGAAAAGAAGTTTATGCAGGCTGGCCACGGGACCGATCGCCGGCTGGTCATGCACAATGACTTCATCGTCGTCGGCCCGGCCGAAGACCCGGCCAAGATCAGGGGTGAGCCGTCGGTCCTCGCGGCGCTCGAGAAGGTGGCCGAGGCGAATGCACTCTTCGTCAGCCGTGGCGACAACTCGGGGACCGATCAACTCGAGCAGAAGCTATGGAAGCTGGCCGATTTGACCCCCAAGGGTCAGTCCTGGTATCAGCAGACCGGTCAGGGCATGGGGGCGACGTTGAGCGTCGCCGCCGAGAAGTCAGGCTACACCATCTCCGACCGAGCTACCTACCTGGCTAACAAGAATCTGCAGTTGAAGATCCTGGTCGAGGGCGACAAGAGTCTGCTTAACGTGTACCATGTCATCGTGATCAACCCGAGCAAGTCCGACAAGATCAACGTCCAGGGCGCCAAAGCCTTTGCCGACTTCATGGTAGCCAAGGACACTCAGGATGTGATCGGCAAGTTCGGCATCGACAAGTTCAACCAGCCACTCTTCTTCCCCGATGCCGGTAAGCAGGATGAGGAGGTTGGCGGCTAGGCTTGGACCTGATCTGGGATGGGATCCTACAGGCCTTCGGGCTCATCGCGCGGGCGGACCCCGAGGTGTTCGGCGTCACGCTGCTCTCGCTGGCGGTGTCGGGTTCTGCCACGGCTTTGAGCCTGCTCCTGGGGATCCCGCTGGGCACCGCTCTGGCCCTGGGTCGCTTTCCAGGGCGCCGCATCGTCGTTAGCCTCGTCAACACGGGCATGGGACTGCCGCCGGTTGTGGTCGGTCTCTTCGTCACGGTCTTCCTGTGGCGCAACGGTCCCTTCGGCTTCCTGCACATCCTGTACACGCCGCTGGCGATGGTGCTGGCCCAGTGCGTCATCGCCTCACCGATCGTGGCCGGGCTGACGTTGGCCGCCATTCAGCAACTGAACCCGAAGCTGCGAATGCAGATCCTGGCGCTGGGCGCGAATCGCCGGCAGATGGTCTGGCTGCTGCTGCGCGAGGCTCGACTTCCGTTGCTAGCTGCCGTGATGGCCGGGTTCGGCGCGGTGATCTCTGAGATCGGCGCCTCGATGATGGTGGGCGGGAACATCCTGAACCAGACACGCGTGCTCACCACCGCCACGGTCATGGAGACCTCGAAGGGCAACTTCGGGACGGCTATTGCGCTGAGCCTCATTCTCCTGGTCCTCGTCTACGTAGTCAATCTCGTCCTGACTTCAGTACAGCAGCGCAATCGGACGCAGTGACAATGCACGACCATTCCCCCATGCTGGAGGCGACCGATCTGGAGGTCCGCCGTCGCGCCACCCTGGTGCTGGACGTGCCACATCTCGAGCTCCAGGCGGGTGAGACGCTGGCCATTATTGGACCGAACGGGGCTGGGAAGAGCACGCTGCTCCAGACTCTGGCCCTCCTGCTGTGGCCGACGTGCGGCACGATACGGATTCGCGGAGAGTTGGCCACACCGGCCAATCTCCTGCGACTGCGACGGCGGATGGCGGTAGTGTTTCAGGAGCCGTTGCTCCTGGACACCTCGGTGGCCGAGAACGTGGCGACGGGGCTGAAGCTGCGCGGCCTGTCGCGCCAGGAGCGGGAGAGCAGGATAATGACCTGGCTGGAGCGTTTCCGGATCGCCTCCCTGGCTCGGCGGTCGGCGCGATCGCTGTCGGGTGGCGAAGCGCAGCGGACCAGTCTGGCGCGGGCTATGGCCCTGGAGCCCGAGCTACTCCTCCTAGACGAGCCCTTCTCGGCCCTGGACGCACCGACCCGCGCCGCGGTGACAGCCGACCTGCTGGCAGCCCTAAGGCCGGCCCGCACGACCATGGTCCTGGTGACGCACGACCGGGACGAGGCTCTGACGTTCGGTGACCGCGTCGGGGTGATGATTGGTGGTCGGCTGCGTCAGGTAGGACCTCCCGAACAGGTCTTCGGCTCGCCAGCGGACGTCGAGGTGGCCAGCTTCGTCGGGATCGAGACAATCGCGCCCGGGACGGTCGTGGCGCAGCAGGATGGCTTGGCTCGGGTTCAGATTGGTCAGCGCCTGGTCGAGGTGGCCTCCGCGCTGCCTCCGGGAACGCCGGTCTTGCTCTGTCTGCGTCCGGAAGACGTCACGTTGCACCAGTGCGCGCCGTCGACCGTGGAGATACCCCGCAGCAGCGCTCGAAACCAGATGGCCGGCCACGTTCGCGATATGCTCCCCTGGGGCGGACAACTGCGCGTGCTGATCAACTGCGGCTTCGAGCTGAGCGCCGCGGTAACACGGCGTTCGGCAGCCGAGCTGGGTCTCAGCGAAGGTGCGTCCGTGGTCGTCTCCTTCAAAGCCACCTCAGCCCATCTCCTGGCGCGCAACGAGCCGTAAGCGATCTCGTTGGGTCTCAGGCCTATGTTCGGTGACTTCTTTATGTTAGAAACTTCGGCCGACCAGACTTCCGATGCGGCGCGCCCATTCAACTGTCCGATCATTTGGGCTATAATACCTGCAGACAGACTTGCCAATCGGATCGATAGGCTCGATCTGTAGCGGAGTCTGTTCGGACCGGAACAAGAGAATCGAAGAAGAAGATCGAAGGCAGGAATAGTTCCTGTACAGCGCCCGGGTTAGTTCGTTTTGCGCGGTTGATCGATAAAGACAAGGGAGGTCCCGCCATGAGCACGAAACTGATGGGTCGGTACATCATGACTGGTCCTCAGATTTGTCACGGTAAGCCAGTCTTTCGTGGCACACGAATCATGGTCTCACAAGTACTCGAACAGCTCTCCGCAGGGATGGATTGGGAAACGATTGCGCAGGAATGGCGCGGCAGCGTCGCCAAAGAGGCCATCGCCGAAGCGGTACGACTGGCTAGCCAGGCGTTCATTGAGCACGCCGAAGAATATGCAATTGAGCAAACGGTTGCATGATCCTCCTCGACGAGAACTTCCCTGAGAGTCAGCGCCAGCTTTTGCGTGGCTGGCGTGTTCCGGCTCGGCAAATCGGTCATGAGGTGGGACGCAGCGGGATGAAAGACATAGAATGCCCTCTAGCGTTCCAAGCTCTGCACAAAACGCCTCCGCCCTACCGAACTGGTGATCACCTGCCACAGCAGCACCAGCAACAGTTCCGCCACAGTGCACGATAGCCGCGACAGCAGGCTGGCTACCATGGCCGGGGCCAGACCGAAGGTGGGAGTCAACATTAGCGTCAGGGCTCCCTCACGCACGCCAATGCCGCTGGGGGTGAGGACGCTGAGATAGCCCACCACCCACGCGGCCGCGAAGGCACCCATCAGGGCGGGAAGCTGACCCAACGATACCGGGCCAACCGAGGCCAGACAGAGGGCCAGATTGATCCCGCCGAAGACGTTCGGAGCCACATACCACGGCAGGAGACGCAACTGATCTCCATAGGAGACGGTCATCGGCTCCATCGGCCGGCGTAACACGCGGGCCCCGAGGACTAGCCCGCGATCTAGCAAGGACGGATGCAGGGCTAACAGTCCGGCCGGAATGATCGCCATCAGGAGCAGCCAGCCTCGACCGACCGACATCCAGAGCGGGAGTGAGAGCGCAAAGGCGACCGAGCCGCCGACCAGCGTGAGGATCTGCTCGACGATGGTGCTGGCCAGGATGGTCCGCCGGGATTGCCCGTGCCGCTCGGCCAGGTACACGCGGCCCATCACGTGCCAGATGTTGCCCGGCACATAACGCATGAGCATCGAGCGCAGCCATATCGTGATGGCGTCGACCAGGAGCAAGGTCCCATGCATGACCCGCAGCGAGCGATGCCAGGCCACGGCCAGGGACAGCCAGTAGACCATAGCGGCCGCCAGAGCGAGAGCGAGAGGGAGCATGGCGATCTGCCACGGATACGACTGTAGGCGGTCCCAGCTGCGGGCCAGGTAGATAGCCCAGGCCACCAGCACTATCGCGATGACGATGATCCGCGCGACTCTCCGCATCAGTGCTGGGCCCGAACCTGGGTTAGAAGCAGAAGGTTATCACGGCTGACCTGAACCGCGCTGCCGCTGTCCATGGATTCCGGCAGAACGCGCATAGCGTCGTCCTCCTCTGGTCCGGGCGAGACGGACAGCGCTAAGAGTGCCTGGCTGTAATTGTACAGCGGAAGCTGAATGCTGCTCATGCGCACGATCTCGCCCCGCCGCCACACGCTCGTCGGATACCAGAGGCTGGTAGGGTTGTCGGTCTGCCGGCTGATGGGTGCTCCCGTGGAGTCGATGAGGTACGCCGTGAACGAGTAGTCGGTCGTGGTAGGCTTGGTCAACTGCCAGTATAGCCGCAGGTGTACGACGGGATCGCGACCGCGCACCAACGTGCCTGGTTCCAGATCGTACCCCCGCAGGTAGAGGTTGGATCCAAAACGGACGGACAACGGGTGGCTGATCTCGTAATCCTGAGCCCGCGCGAAGTCGAAGAAATCGCGCGGCAGCTCACGATCGGGCGCATCCTCTTGGAGGAGCAGATAGCCGTCCTGAGCTGTCACGATGCCCCAGTCGTCGTCCAGCATCTGCTGGACACGCCAACGGACATCGCCATAATCGCTTGGGTAGGGAGAACTGGTGACGTCCAGAAACACGTAGTCCGCGTCCTTGACGTCAGGAAAGAGGTACAGGCGCTCCCGATGGCTGACGTGCGGGTTCAGAACGGAGCTTGCTGATACCCCGGCGGAGGGGGGAATGCGCGCTATGATCTCCTGGGCCCGGTGCTGGTGTAGCGTCACCTGGGGAAAATGATCGGCCAGAGGCAGAAAGACCTCATGAGCCGAGCTGTTGGCGCTGGAAAGGAAGACCGTCGCCGACAGGACAACGGCCGCGGGCTGCGCGAGCTGTGGCACGCCCAGACGCACCAGGTTCATTAGAAGCGCTGCCCCGTAGATGGCCGAGATGACTACGAAAGGCGCGATGACAGCGCCGTAGTGGGCGCTTCCACCGTACATCGTCGGGAAGTTGCTGAAGATGTTGATGGCCAGATCCGGAACGGCCATGACCAGTGTCAGCGGACTCAGCAGTGCGAGATATGCCGTCGGCGCCAGCAGCGTCCGAATGTAGTCCAGCTTGGTCGGCTGAAAGAGCATGCCAATTAGCTTGCCTGGATTAGTGAAGAACGCCATCAGGATCTGCCCGGGCGTTTTGCCCAGGGAATCATAGCGAGAAACGTACGGTGAGACGCCCTCCGAGTTGTAAGCGGGAATAATCAGCTGCACGGACACAAAGAACCAGGTCAGCGCCGTGAAGATAGTGATCACGCCAACCCGGCGATTGCGCTGGGTAATCAAGATGTAGAGTCCCATCAAGGCTACCGCCACCGGGACCTGCTCCTTCGTGCCCATGGCCAGGAGCGCCGCGATGAAGAATAGCGTGTAGGACCGCTTGTACGCGAAGTAGAAGGCGTACAGGAGGAATGAAGCGCTCAGAGAAACGGCGTGAAACTCAAACAGGTTGGCCGATTGCACGGCAGGCATCAGGAGATACGCGGCCCCAAAAGCCAGGGCTGCCAGGTGGTTCTTGAGCTTATCCAGCGCCAGCCAGTACGTCGGCAGTGCGCCGAGGGCTATGACAAGCGATTGTAGGACGAGCAGCGTATTCGGCGTATCGGCCAGGCGGTAGAGCTGGGCCACCAGCAGCAGCACCGGCTCGACATGGGCGGCCAGGCGCGATGTTCCGCCACCCCAGTTGGTGAAATGAAACCAGCGGCCCTGCATGGTATTCCAGACGGCCTGGTCCATGTTGCCCATGTCGAAGGCGTGCGTCTGGAAGGCATCCTGTGACAGGATGCTCAGGTAGACGAAGACGGCCGCGTAGGTTGCCACCATGAACGAGATGACATATGGGGCAGCCGCCGCGCCGATTGGCTTGGCGCCCAGGCGTTTCGCTACGAACGGGATCGTCCTACGCTCGTCTCCCCCGTTTCGTCCTAGCCTGTTGTCTCGCCATCCCAGTTGTTTGGTGACGCCCCTCACGGAGATACCCTTCGACCAAGCACGATAACCCAGGGGAAGGAATGGACTACTCGGATAACGTCGAGCCTGGAACGCACGAGCGCGACGAATCCGGGGCCGGTCCAGCGCTGGACGTGCTCCGGATCGTCGCCCAGGGTGCGCCAGTTCTTGCCACGCACGAAGTTGGCCAATGCGAAAAAGGGTTGGTTTGGCACGCTGAGCACCAGATAGCCGTCGCTGACCCGCTCCAGCTCGGCGAGACCAGCCCGAGGATCGCGCAGGTGCTCCAGTACCTCCAGACAGAGCACCATCGGGAAAGAGCGATCGGCAAACGGCAACGCCGTGACGTCTGCCAGAGTCATGGGAACACCCGGATTCCGCTGCGCTGCCTCGGTCAGGGCGGCCGCGTTGAAATCGACGCCGTGGCAGTGTAGCGCGGGTAGCTGTCTCCGCAGGTAGGAGAGGACGAATCCCTCTCCGCAGCCGACCTCGAGAACTGCATGTCCACTGGACAAAGCGAATTGGACCAGCTCGGTCACGCGCTGGTGAAAGCGCCGCACCAGCGCGCGCTGCAGCGGGTTATTGCTGAGGTGTTTTTGGCGGTTGCGTCGGTCGCCCGTGTTCAACTGTCCTGTTCTGGTCCGTAGTGCCGGGTTGGGCCGCCACCGGACGGCGCCCGTCCTGAGGCCGGTTTCGCTGCTGGTTCTGGACTGGCTTCTGTCCCTGACTCTGATTCGGTGCCTGGTTCTGTCCCTGGTTCTGCCCTTGCTTTTGTCCCTGACTCTGATTCTGACTCTGCCCGACCGGCCGAGGAGGGCGCTCTTTCAGTTGCTGTTGCTGAGCCGAGGGAGTGCCGGATTGGCTTGGCTTCGGTCCCGATCCTGGACCCGGTCGCTTGGGAGCATGGTAACGCGGCCCTGGGAAGGGGGCCACGTGCCGCGGTATCCCCAACACTTCATACGTGCGGGTGGAGGGCGACTCGCGCGTGGAGAATAGAGTGATCATCTCGGCCAAAAGGCCGATCCCGAAGATCTGGATGCCCATGGCAAGGAGCAAAATCCCCAGGCTGAGCAGGGGACGTGTTCCGATAGCCTCTCCCTGCAACTTGATCCAGGTGAGATAAAGGTTGATTCCCAGCCCCGCCAGGAAGAGCAACAAGCCCATGGATCCGAATACGTGCAAGGGCTTGAACCTGAAGCGGGTCAGGAAGAGGACGGTGAACAGATCCAGAAAGCCGGAGAGAAAGCGGCGCATCCCGAACTTGGAGCGGCCGAACTTCCGTCGGTGGTGAGCCAGTGGGATCTCCCCCACGCCAAATCCCTGCCAGTACGCGAGGACCGGGATGAAGCGATGTTGCTCCCCATAGATGTGCAGGTTTTGCACGACCGCTCGCCGGTAGGCCTTGAAGCCGCAGTTGAAGTCGTGCAACGTGATCTTCGTGGTGAGCCGCGTCACCGCGTTGAAAAGCTCCGAGGGGAGCGTCTTGTTGAACGGATCGTTTCGTTTCTCTCGCCAGCCGCTCACCAGATCGTAGCCCTTGTCCAGGGCCTCCACCAGGCGCGGGATCTCCTGGGGATCGTCTTGCAGGTCAGCATCCATGGTGATTATGACCTCGCCGCGGGCCTCGTTGAACCCCGCCTGCAGCGCGGCCGACTTGCCGAAGTTGCGGCGAAAGCGCAGCGCCTTTACCCGGCTTTCCTGCATGGCGAGCTCCCGGAGATACTGTTCGGTGCCATCGGTGCTGCCGTCATCGACGAAGATTATCTCGTAGCTCTTGCCCTGCAGAGCGTCGCGGATTCGCTCAAACAGATGCGGCAGGCTCTCCTTCTCGTTATAGGCGGGAATGACCAGAGAGATGTACGGGTCATCTCTCCTCGGCGGTGGACCTTGGTCTCGCTGCATCTGGTATACCTCATGCGTCGTCGGGCACAGAACCCTGTGTCCCGGTCAGGTGTCCTAGTCAGGCCCTTCTTGGGCAACTCGGGCGCATGATAGCCAATGGTAGTCGCTATGTCAACGCGGCCTTCGGGCTCCTTAGATCTCCAGCGCGCGCCAGGTGATCCAGTTCCTTATCCTGTCTCGGGTCGAAATCCCCGCGGGATCGTGATACGCCAGGTCGTAGAAATTGTGCGAGAGGACGTCGCCCTCGAAGGTAAGCGTGACATCCAGCTCACGCTTTCCCACGACGGTCGTCTCCACGCGTCCAGCCAGCATGAGTCCTCCCGTTGGAACATCCAGCCGGCGCGACCACACCTCTCGCCCCGCCTGCTTGCAGGTCAGCTCGCAGGCGGGGTAGTCCCGACGAGTGTCGTTGACCACCCAGATATCCGCCGTGATGCGATCGCCCGGATTGTAGCGCCGGAGAGGATAATCCAGGCTGACCAACACGGGGTTGTAGAGATCTTTCAGCCACCGATAGGCTAGCTTGGGGGTGCCGAAGTAGTCGACAATGCTCCAGCTCACGGCGGGCCACGGCTCGTTGAGCTGCCAGATGAGTATGCCACCTGTACGATCGCGGTGCCGCCGATAATGCTCGATGGCGACCTGAAGTCCCTGCGCTTGTGCGCGCTGCGTCGCCTGTATCAGCTCCGTCAAACTGCCCGGATGATAGGGCGCGGCATAGCGAGCCAGCTTGTCAAATTGGGCGCAATGGTAGCGCAGCAACCGTTCCAGCTCACCCTCCACCCCGCAGTGGGCCAGGACTGCCGCGCTGGAGTCAGGCTTCCGATTGGCAGAACGCGACCTGCTGTGCGGGGCGGGCAACTTGAGCTCTCCGACCGGGCAGGTTTTCTCCTCGGGCGCGGCTTCGGACGGCAGGAGACGCAGGGGCAGAAATCGCCTCAAGGTCGCCAGGTCGGGCAGCGCTTGCAGACCGAACTCGCTCAACAGTGGAGCCCGCTCCCTTCGGTAGTCGCCCAGGTTGGCTTGACCGTGCCAAACCCGCCAGTTGTGCGCATCGCCCCCTCCGGGCGAGGCAGGAACGAAGGGGCGGCTATCGCCGTGATATCTCAGAGCCAGGGACAGATTATCGACGATATGGCGGTTGCGGCGCGGGTTGAACTCGTTGCCGCCGCACCACAGCGCCACGCTGGGGTGGTTGTACAGCCGATCGACCATGCTGCGCGCCTCCTGCTCCACGAGCCGCGCGTGGGTCTGGTCGCTGGGAAAGCGGTCGAAGAACGCGCAGGCGAAGGGAAACTCCTGCCAGACCAGCATGCCCTGACGATCGCACTGCTCGTAGAAAGCACGCTTCTCGCGCAGTCCGCCGCCCCACACGCGTAGCACGTTGACGTTGGCCTGCTTGGCTTGCGCGATCAGGCGCTCGTAGTCTTCCGCCTGCACACGGCCGTAGATCGCATCTGCCGGGACCCAGTTCGTGCCGCGCAGATACTCCTCCTCGCCGTTGACACGCAGCGACCAGCGCCCCTTTCCACGCACCAGCTCCACGGAGCGCACGCCAAAGCTCTCCTCTGCCACATCCAGTTGCTCCCCCTGGTGCTCGAGGATCACCCGGGCGCGCTGGAGGCACGGCTCTCCCCGGTCCCAGGGCTGCCAGAGCGTCGGCTGATCGAGAAAGAGATGAAAGCGATGCGTGGAAGGCCCGTCAGGTAGTGCTAGAGGGAACGGCTGTTCCACTATGATATCCCCGTTGGTCGCCAGAATCTGCACGCAGGCCACAACGGTGCTAGCCACTCGTGCATCCAGATCCAGGGCTACGTCAAGACGGGCCTGGTTGTCGATAGGGGTTGCGCCGATACGCACGCGGCGAATCCATACGTCGCCGCTGGTGGCGAGCAGGACGTCGTCCCAGAGACCCAGGTTCGGCAAGCGGGGCGCGAAGTCCCAGCCGTAGGACATCTGACATTTCAAGCTGGCGAAGCGCTCCGGGTACAGCTCCGCCTGGAAGAGAGCGCGCGCGAGGATTTGCTCCAGCCTATCGCGGAGGCTGCGCTTCAATCGCGGGAGGCTCCGGGCCCCGGAGATGCGGACCGCTAGCAGGTTCTCCGTCTCCAAGAGGTCGGTCAGCTCGTAGCTCTGTGTGGAAAACATGCCCTCGTGCTGACCCAGCCGGCGCCCGTTGACGTAGACCGTGGACCGATAGTCGATGCCGAGGCAGACCAGGAACACCCTCCTGGCGTCAGAAGGACGGCGGAAGCTCTTGCGGTACCACCAGTCGCGCTCCTCCACCCAGCGGCTCGTCTCCAGGTTATCCGAGACGTAGGGATCGGAGATCAGGTTCAGCGCGGCCAGATCGGCGTGCAGTCCACCCGGAACCGAGGCCGGCCGCCACTCGCGCACCCGCTCGTAGTCGTCGTCCCGCGGACCCGGCTCCACCGAGCCAAACTCCCAGTCCCGACCGCCAAGATCGATCATCAACGCCACGTCCTCTTCACCGCAGCTCCAGCGCAAAATGCATGGCCGCCGCCTGCGTGGTGAACATCAGTTTGCGGCGCTCCATTCTGTCGGCCACCACGCCGGCAAAGAGGGTGAAGGTCAGGATCGGCCCCATGCGGCACAGGTTATTAATCGCGAGGTAGACGGCCGAGTTGGTGAGTTGATAGATCACCCAGTTAAAGGCGATCAGATCCATCCAGTCCCCTGAGCTGGAGACGAGCGTCCCAATCCACAACAACCAGTAGTTGCGGTGGCGCAGCGAGCTGAAGGTCGCGGGAAGCCCCCGGTCGCGGGGGAGCGTCAGGATTCGCATGGTGGCCTCTTTACTAGCCGGTCTGAGGATAGTTCCGGGCGGCGAAAAGAAGCAGCCCTGCCAACTCATCGATTGAGACCATAATATCGCGACGGAGCGAATGAGTCAAAGGCCTGACTGGCTCGGGCCGTGAGCCAAGCCTGCAATCCGCATACCTGCTATAATCGATGGTAGCCGCAACCCGATTCTTGCAGCAGAGGGCGATTAGATGGCTGAGGTGATTCACGAGCACATCGAGATCGTGCCGGGCGCAGGCGGACCGAAGCCGCGCATCTTGGGCCACCGCATCCGTGTGCAGGACGTGGCCGTCTGGCACGAAAAGCTGGGCATGACACCGGACGAGATTGTCCACGACCATCCCACGATTACGTTGGCCGACGTGTACGCGGCCCTTGCCTACTACTGGGACCACCGTGAGGAGATTGAACGCGCCATCACCGAGGAGCACGCTTTGGTCGAGGAGCTTCGGCGAGACTATAGCGGCCCGCTACAAGAGAAGCTGAAGCGCTATCAGCGTGGGTAAATCCGATTCCAATTGGACGAGCATGTTCCCCACGCCGTCGCCGAGGCGCTGCGACGCCGAGGAATCGACGTGACCACCGTGGATCGACTCATCTTGGTTTTCAGTCGTCTCGTCATAGACCGCTATCCAAGGCTCAGTCCCGGTGGGTGCCACAAGTACCGTGCGATCCGGCGTCTCCCCTTCCTTTGACTCCACGAACGGACCACGAAGGACCCATCAGCAATGCCAGCACGCAGGCGTCGTCTACTGCTCTACCATCCTACGCGGTCTGTCCGGACGCCGTGGCCGCCCTCGCGCGCACCGCGTCGAAGATCTCCTTGGCCAGAATCGGGAAGGCCGAGCCCTGGAACTCCATGTCCGCCATGTAGCGGGTCACGATCTTATCGTTTTCCGCCATACGCTCGATCATGAGGTCCTCGATGAGTTTCCGGATGCCGAGCTCGAACTTGTCGAGGGAGTTGGCCAGCGCGGTCTGGATGACCTGGTCGTCGCGGCAGGCTTTTTCCTTGACCTGCTGGAAGAAGAGACGATCCTCTTCGGTGAACTGTGTCCCGAAGCGTTCGTTCAGGACCTCGATAATCTCCGACAGGGGCGCTTGCTCGTCCTTGGCCTTGCCGGTGCCGACCTCCCCGGGACTCTTTACGTACTGAGTATCCCCCTCACGAAGGTCGATCGCCCCCGAGAAAACGCGCTCCAGGCGGTAGTACTGCAGCTCGACCTCGTCGCCAACCTTGACGATGGAAGTGTCCTGGTCGAGCGGCAGGTATGGCAGCAGGAAGCGCCCGTAGCTGTAGAGCATTTCGAGCTGCGCGTCGACGTATGGAATGATCTGGCTCAGGAAGGCGTACATGCGCACGTAACCGCCCAATTTGTCGCGGAACTCCGTGCGCCTCTCTTCCTCCGGGATCGCTTTGAAGCGGTCCACCGCCGGCTGCAGGTGGCGTAGCATGCGGGCGTGGTCCGACGGGCTCTGGCGCTCGGTCGGCATGTAGAAGATATGGGCGAAGGCCTCCACCTCGCTCCAGTGGTAGACCTGCGTCTGGTCGAGCACGTATTTGAGCGCCTCCAACATAGCGGGTTCGGAGGCTTTCTCCAGCCCCGTCGTATCGTAGTACGGCTTGAAGGCACGGAAGATGTCCTCGGCCTGGTTGACGAAATCCAGGACAAACGGCGCGTCCTTGCCCGGTGTCATCCGGTTCAAGCGCGACAGCGTCTGCACCGCCTGGACCCCATCCAATCGCTTGTCGACGTACATGGTGTGCAGCAGCGGCTGGTCGTAGCCGGTCTGGTATTTATTGGCCACCAGCAGCACCTGGTAGTCGGGCGACTTGAATCGCTCCGGCAGTTGTCCCTCGCCGATCGGCTTGCCCGTGACGACGTCCAGATTCATTCCCGGCTCGGTGTAGTCCAGCCCCGTTTCGGGGTCATGCACTGTGCCGCTGAAGGCGACCAAGGGGCGAATGTCGGTGTAGCCGTGCTCGGCGATGTAGCGCTGGAAGGCCAGCATGTAGCGCACGGCGTGCAGGCGCGAGGATGTGACGACCATGGCCTTGGCCCTGCCGCCGATGCGGTGCCGGACGCTGCGACGAAAGTGTTCCACCATGACTTCGGTCTTCTGCTCGATATTGTGCGGGTGCAGGCTCATGAACTTGGCCAGCGCCCGAGTCGCTTTCTTCTTGGGTAGATTCGGATCATCCTCGGCCGCCTTGAGCAGTTCATAATAAGTGGCGTACGTGGTGTAGTTGGTGAGCACGTCGAGGATGAACTTCTCCTCGATCGCCTGCCGCATGCTGTACACATGGAAGGCCTCGGGTAGCCCGCTGGGGCCGCGACGGCCGAAGAGCTCCAGGGTCTTGCCCTTGGGCGTGGCCGTGAACGCGAAGAAGCTGGTGTTAGGCTGCCGCCCCCGTGACTGCATCACCTCGTTCAAGCGGTCTTCCCAATCGGGCTCCTTCTCCTCGTCCTCGTCGGGCGGCGCGCCAAGGATGGCCTTTAGCTCCCGCGCGGTCTCGCCGCTCTGGCTGGAGTGGGCCTCGTCCACGATGACCGCGTACCTTCGCGCCGCGATGGCTTCCTCCCACTCCTTGGCCTGCTTCTTCTCGGCGTCGCTGGCCTGCTCTGGCGTGTCAGCTCCCGCCTCCTTCAGCAGTCCACGCAAAACGAACGGAAACTTTTGTAACGTGGTGATAACGATCTGCGTGCCGTCGACGAGGGCCGCCGCGAGCTGCTTCGAGTCCTGATCGATGGCCTTGACCACGCCCTGGGCGTGCTCGATCTGGTAGATAGCATCCTGCAGTTGCTGATCCAGAACCTGGCGGTCGGTGACCACGACAACGCAGTCGTACACCTTCTCGTCTCTATGGTTGTGCAGGCTGGCCAGACGATGGGAGAGCCAGGAGATACTGTTCGTCTTCCCGCTGCCGGCGGAGTGTTGGATCAGGTAGTTATGCCCGGCGCCCTCTATGCGGGCGGCGGCGACCAGCTTGCGCACCGCGTCGAGCTGGTGGTAACGGGGGAAGACCATGGTCTCGTTGACGACTCGCCTGTGCCCGCCTCGCCCGTCGTCGACTTTCTCGTCCTTGTACTCGATGAACATGAAGTGCCCCAGGATATCGAGAAAGCTTTCGCGCTCCAGCACCTCTTCCCAGAAGTATCCCGTGCGATAGCCAGACGGATGCTGGGGGTTGCCGGCGCCACATTGCACCTCGCCCGGGTGGCTGCCACGATTGAAGGGCAGGAAACGCGTGCTCTCGCCCTGCAGGCGGGTCGTCATATGGACTTCGTCCGGATCGGCCGCGAAGTGCACCAGCGCCCGCTTCTTGAAATCGAACAATGGCGCGCGGGGGTCACGGTCCTGCTCGTATTGTCTCACGGCGCGCCGCCAGCTCTGACCGGTGCCCGGGTTCTTCAGCTCGCAGGTCGCCACCGGCAGTCCGTTCAGCGCGAAGAGCAGGTCAACGGTATCGTGCTTGCCGGGATGACACGGCACCTGCCGGGTCAGCGTTATAACGTTCTCACCATAGAGCCGCGACACGTCCCAGCTCAAGCTGTGGGCCGGCTTGAAGTAGGCCAGCCGAAACGTCTTGCCGTAGAACTTGAAGCCGTGCCGCAGCACGTGGACAGCCCCTTTGAGGTTGAGCTCCTTTACAAGTGTATCGATGAGCAGGCTCTCCAGCCCCGCCTCGTGGAGTCGTCGCATCTCCTCCCACAGCTTGGGCTGGGTTGCCTGGAGGAACGCGCAAACCCGAGCCGGGAAGAGTGCCCGCTCCACGTCCCATTCGGCGGTCGTGCCGCGCTCCCAGCCGCTCTGCTGGAGCAGGACTTGCTCGACGTGTGATTCGAAGGCATGCTCTCTGGTCTGGTTCATACGACGGCTCCTCGTACGTCGATCTTGCCTGTCACGGCAGCGGTGATGATGGCGGCGCGATATTCCTGCAGGCGCTCGATGGCGGCTTAGATCTTGGCCGTCATGCGGTCGATCTTGGCGGTTTCCCTGTCCAAGAAGTCGGCGATGGCGTGCTGTTCGGAAGTTGGGGGCAACGGCATTCGCAGTTCGCCGAGGGTCTCGCGGTTGATCTTTGGCATCGCGACCCGGTCGGATTCCAGGAGCGACCATGCTGTGAATTGCTGGGAAAGAAACAGCCAGAAAACATATCGGTTTACGAAGTGCTCACTGGCCCTAAGTGGGTACATATCAGCGCTACATAAGCAGTCGTTTGGGGCTATGGTGACCTTCGCGAGAGCCGGCCGGATCTTTGAGTAGATGACGTCGCCACGACGACACATGTACTTCCCGCTCTCCGCACCCTGCTCTGCTGCCGTCTCTATCGAAAGCAATCGGCCAGTAGCAGATTCGATATAGTTCGGTGCAACCAGCAGCATAGACGCGTAAGGCTCCGTTTCAGGATTCACTTGCCCCTCCGCGATTCGGACCTCACGTGAAAACTTGCGCACTTCCCAATGCTCCGGCACATCGCCGAGCCATTCAATCCCTGAGCCTTTGAGCTTGGGATATGGATCGAGTCCGGCGGCGTGGGCAGCTTCGGGCGGAAGGCCGCGGGTGACCGTGCGCGAGATGAGCGCGGTGCGCTTCTCCTTCAGCTTGTCGATCAGCGCTCGCTTCTTTGACACGAGCGTATCCAGCTTGGCCGTATGGGCGTCCAAAAAGTCGGCGATGGCGCGCTGCTCGGATAGAGGGGGGAATCCTATGATCACATCCCCTAACACCGAGCCGTTGAGATTGGCTAAGCCCGTAGTCGTGTTAGAATTATATACAAGCTGTTGCCGGCCTGTGGGGCAGTTAAGGACATACGCTGCTAACCGAGGGTCGGTTCTTTCGCCAAACCGGAGTCTCTGCATGAAGTTCGAGAAGCAGGGCTTCAGCCGCGCGACGTCGTTCGTGACAAGGCTGGTCTTTCCGATATGAAAGGCGCTTCCGCTGGACTTGGTTATCACGAGGTCGCCGGCATCAAGAGCACATTCCCTCATTTCGCGTGCTGAGAGCGCGCGCCGGGCGGGTTCCTTAATCCTCCAGCGACCATCTAACGTCTGCTCTGTCGACCGCAAAACAATCGTGCCCTCGGGATCATCCTCATCACCCCACACGCCGCCGTCATTGCGGAGCAGGAGATGCCTCACCCGCTTCACTTCCCAATGCTCCGGCACGTCGCCTAGCCATTCCACACCGCTGGGCTTGTACCTCGGATAGGCCGGATACCTCACACCGTCACCTCGCCCAGCAACGCCATGATCTCCCGTTCGAGCGTCTTGATCTCCGCCTCGATCACCTCCAGCGGGCGCGGCGGCTCGTAGCGATAGAAGTGGCGGTTCAGCGGGATCTCGTAGCCGACTTTGGTCTTGTCATGGTCGATCCAGGCGTCGGGCACGTGGGACAGCACTTCACGCTTCAAGTATGCCTCTACGTCGTCCTTCAGCGGCACGGTCTCGGTGTCGCGCAGCTCGGGGTCCGGCTCGGGGTTGCCGTCGCGATCACGACAAATCTCGGCCGTCTCGTCGCGCTCGCCGAGCGCACCGACGATGGCCTTCAGTTCCGAAGCGCCCAAGCGAAGATCGACTTTCTGGGCGGCTTCGCGGAGGTCGGTCAAGAAACGCTCGCGCTCTTTGTACAGCACCTCGCCCCTGGCTTCGCTAAAGGCCTGCAACAGGGCGCGGATCTGCTCCTGTCGTTGCTTGCCGGCTTCGATCTCCTCGCTGCGCGCCTTCTCGTTCTTCTTGTTGCTCGTCGCCAGATTCCTGAAGGCGTTTTCGTCCTCCAGTCGCGCGATGCGCTCGGCGCTAGCTTGGAAATTGAGTCGCAGTGGTCGCTCGACGGTGATCTTGCGGAAGCCGAAATCGGCGTTGTCGAAGATTTTACTCACGACCACCGTCTTCGCTTGACCATCGGCCGTACAGGTGCGCGTCTCGCCGTCGCGGCAGTCGCCGTGGATGCGGGCGATCTCGCCGATGTGGTCCGGCTCGCGCGGGTCGTCGGCCGGGTCGCCGATCTTGTTGCGCTTGTTGCCCAGGCTCTTCTTCATCTTGACGTAGAACTGGCGCGCGTCGATAAGCTGGATCTTGCCCTTGCGGTGCGGCTCCTTGCGGTTGGTGAGCACCCAGATGTAAGTGGAAATGCCCGTGTTGTAGAAGAGCTGATCGGGCAGCGCGACGACGGCCTCCAGCCAATCGTTCTCGATGATCCACTGGCGGATGTTGCTCTCGCCGCTGCCGGCATCGCCGGTGAAGAGCGGCGAGCCGTTGAACACGATGCCGATGCGGCTGCCGCCGTCCCGCGGCGCGCGTATCTTGGAGAGCATATGTTGAAGGAAGAGAAGCGAGCCGTCGTTGATGCGCGGCAGCCCGGCGCCAAAGCGCCCTTCGTAGCCCAGCGATTCGGCCTCCTTCTGGACGAAGCGGGCCTGCTGCTTCCACTCCACACCAAAGGGCGGGTTGGCCAACATGTAGTCGAAGGTGATTTTCCTCCCGTCGCGGTCGCGGTCGAAAGCGTCCTGTGTAAAGGTGTCGGCGAGGCGGATGTTGTCTGCGTCCTCGCCCTTGATGAGCATGTCGGACCTGCAGACCGCCCAGGCTTCGTCGTTCCAGTCCTGTCCGAACAGCACTGGTCTGGCTTCGGCGTTCAGCTCGCGAATGTAGTTCTCCGACACCGAGAGCATCCCGCCCGTCCCGCAAGCTGGATCGTAGATGGTCTTCACCACGTGGCTGCGCCCCAGATCCTTTTCCGGCGAGAGCAGAAGGTTGACCATCAGCTTGATCACCTCCCGTGGCGTGAAGTGCTCCCCGGCCTCCTCATTCGCTTGCTCAGCTCCGATGCGGATCAACTCCTCGAAGACGTAGCCCATCTGGACGTTGTCGACGCGCCCCGGCGAGAGATCGATCTTCGCAAAAGCCTTGATGACCTCGTAGAGCAGATTCTTCTCGGCCATGCGCGCAATCTGCTGGTCGAAGGCAAATCGCTCCATGATGGTGCGCACGTTGGGGGAGAAGTCCTTGATGTAGGAGATCAGGTTCTGCGCGATCTGGTTGGGGTCGTTGAGCAACTTGGCCAGATCCAGCTTCGAGACGTTGTAGAACGGGCGTCCAGTGGTCCTTTCGAGCAGGCTCCGAACAATCGTTTCTGGCTTATCCTTGATTTCGGCGTGTCGCTCCAGCACCTGAGCCTTGGTCGGAGCGAGCAAGCAGTCAAAGCGTCGTAGCACTGTGAGCGGCAGAATGACCTTGCGGTACTCGTTCCGTTTGTAGGGACCCCGCAGCAGGTTGCAGATGCTCCAGATGAAGCTGGCCAGTTGGGAGTGGGTTTCGGGGTTCATCGAATGTCTCCTTGGCGTCTCGCAGCGCGGCTGCAGTCACCTGACGGTTCCAGGTTTCGAGGGCAGCGCGCCGTCCGCAAGGAAGAAAATACGCCATAAGGGCCGGGAATGCAAGCTCAGGTGCTCGCTCTTCTTTATCGGCCGTGTCCACATATTGGCTGGTGTCGTTGCTGCGCCAAAGCGCGCGATGCTGCCGGGGCTCCAACCATTGGCGGCACGCACGCTGTGACTGGGACAATACGGGCCTTCAACGGTAGACTGGTCAACAGGTGCAGGAAGAGCAAGAGGAAGTTCTATAATCTGCTTATCGGGTTAACCTTGCCAACTGTTTGTTTAATTCTTCGACAAGCAGATGCACGGTCGTTGATGGGTTATCCTGCTCTGGATTAGGTGAGGGGTACTGATCCAAGAGCCGGCGCGCATTCCGTACTGCATCCGACTGGTGACTCTGCAGATCATCGTAGATGTCCTCGTCACTTTTCTCATACCTTCGACCCAGGTATCGAGTTAGCTTCACGCCATAGTCGGCACGTGGAATGCCAGTCTGAAGTAGCTCGAAATGTAGAATAAACCAGAGTTCAAACGCCTCGTTCGAGTAGGCGACTTTTATATTGTGTGCCTGGGCTCGTTCGATTGCGGCGTTGAACTGCTGAGGAGGAAACGAATCCCGGTCGAGCACACACCAGACCTGATCATACTTCTCTTTGCTTTTCAGCCGGATCGCTTCATCGACCAAACTGATCGTGTTGAAGCCCAGCCCACGAATGTCTACGCACTCCACTTTCTTAGGCACGCGAAACCGCCGGAAGTAATTGGGTTCCGTTTCCTTCCCTTCGCATACGATCAAGAACCGTTGGACCGGGTCTAGTTCGTTCACAATTCTAGGTGAGTAGCCAACGGGACCCCTGCGATTTCGGCCCTCTCTAGGCATCAGCCTTGCCTGTGACGTACTGCAAATCACCAATGAAGGGGATGGCCCCATATTTTCCACTAAGGTAATGTTTTCCGAACGACTCATCATTCCGTACCCGGTACTCTGCCAAAGAGTATAGGTGAGTGGCGCCACGTGCGTCTTTCTCGGTGAACCAAATCTGATCTCTTCGGAAAACCTTGTTGCTGAGCAGCCCTGTGTCCTGGGTAGTAAATACCAGTTGCGCGTTGTGCGGGTTGGTCCTCTTCGAATTGAACAGTCCCACGATGGCTAGGGTAATCAGAGGATGCAGCCTAGCATCGAGTTCGTCGATGATGAGAATCTTTCCGGCGCTCAATGTGTCGATGACGGGGCCCGCCAGATTGAACAACTTCTGAGTTCCCTGCGATTCGTGTACGTCAAGGTCGAAGATCTCTACCGCTGCCGGATTGCCCTCGGCGTCGTATTTCCGATGCGTCGTCCTGACTGATACGAGTTCGGCCTCGGTACTGGTCAAGATAAGGTCTTTCAGTGCCGACGGCATATCTGATGGCAAGGCCTCTGGAGTGAGTTTGGTCTTTTCAATATGAAGATCGCTGATTCCCAGATCCAATTCTTTCACGAACCGGATGATGTCGTTCCTGTAGTGGCTGCCTTCGAATGACCGAAGAGTGTATCCTCGCGTACTATCGTCAGTAATGCCGGAAATAACGTTTAGGCGCATGAACCATCCTAGCACATCCTGGGCGATCTGGCCGTTGAACTGGGCGACGACCGAAAGGAACAAGGCGTTTTTTCTGGTCTTTTCCTTGATTCCCCTGCCTTCCCTGAACGAGCTGGACAGGATGATGTTGTCTCCAGAGCGAGTGAAGAGCGCGGCCTCTCTGACAGTCGGAACGTGGTGTAGCCATTCGGAGACCACTCGCCCCCTGTCTACTTCGAAGCCATATCGATGCTTCTTGCCACCCAACAAGAACACAACTTCGAAGAAGGAAGGCTGTCCTGCCGTTTCAGTGCTTAGCCGGAATTCCTCAACACCAATTGGCTCCATCGCCTGAGTGTCTTTGGACGAGTTGCTGACAAACCGCCTCATGAAATTCAGGGCAGCCGTTAGATTGCTCTTTCCGCTTGCGTTTGCCCCGTACACTGCGGCGCTGGTTAGTAGAGATAGGTCATCATCGACCCGGCACACGTTGTTTTCGTCAATATGCTTGTCCCGTGCGGAGATCTTGGCCGCCACCATGCTGAATCGACACAGGTCCCTAAAAGACTTGTAGTTTCGAACACTGAACTCCAGTAACATAGAGGCATCCTGAGGGAATGAATCGGCAAAATATGTGAAGATCTCACAGATATGGTCATTATACGTGGCGAATGGGGGTCTGTCAATAGGCGCTATGCGGGGGACATCGCAGTAGATCAAGTGGGTTGAAATCAACCCCAGCGACAAGATAGACGATTGGCGTGGCGCTTGATGTGAGCCGTCCGGATCAGCCAGGTGTGGGAGCGTAGCGGAGATATC
>SCTZ01000031.1 GCA_004297765.1 Chloroflexota bacterium
GAAGTTGAGGATGTTGGTGGTGGCGAAGATGACGTTATAGCCCAGGGCGATCAGGGCATAGATGCTGCCGGAGGATGCCCCGCGGAGGATGGCTTCGATGAACTCAGTCAGAGACATAGCGGAGTGCCTTTCCTCCTAATCCAGTACGTGTGGTGGAGGTCCCGGCCGGGACCTCCACCACACCATCAAAGTCTAGTAACCGGGTGCCAGTTGGTAGAAGCCATTCTTGAAGCTCGCGCCTTTGACCATGACCATGTCGTTGTCCAGATCGATACCGCCGTGATTGTCCTTCGAGAACTTGAACGTGGCCAGCACACCGCTGTACCCCGTGAACGCCTCAAGGGCAGCTGCCAGCTTCGGACCATCGGTACTCTTGGCATCCTCAATGGCCTTCTTGATCATGTACATTTCGTCATACAGGAGCGCGGACTGCTCGATACTGTCCTTGAGCGGGTTCTGATTCAGCTTCTTGGCCAGCTTGTCTGCGTACTCTTTGGTCTTGGCCGGGATCTGCACTTTGTCCGAGATGGAGAGATTCTTGTAGCTGTAGGGATAGACTTTCTCCATGCCCGCCACGCCAACGCCTTCCACGACGGCTGATGAGGAGAGATCCGAGTTGCCCAGATAGGGAACATCCCAGCCCATGCTCAGGATATTCTTGATGATGCGCACGGAGTCGGCGGCCAGCGTCGCGCCGAGAATGGCCTCAGCGCCCGCCTTGCGTAGAGTGGTGAGCTGGGCTGTCATGTCCTGAGTGCCCTGCGGATACTGCTCGACGGCGACTGGTTGAACGTTCCTCTTCTCCAATTGGGCTTTGTACGCCGGCACGGTCGAGTTGCCATAGGCGCTGGACTCGCCCAGGATGGCAATCTTCTTGGCCTTCAGGACCTCGACGGCATACTTAGCCACGGTGCCGGCCTGCTGGGTGGAGGTAGGCGAGCCGGTAAACTCGTACGGGTATTTGGCAGGATTATTGACCGCGTCGGCCGAGTGCGTGCCAAGCATGAGCACCTTCTGCTCGGTGAGATACGGTGCGATGGCCAGGGCGGGTGAGCTGAGAGTGCTGGCGATGATGATGCTGACGCCGTTCTTCTCCACCAACTCCTGAGCGGCGGTGAGGGCCTTGGTTGGGTCACCGCCATCATCTCGCTGGATCAGCTCGATCTTGCGTCCCATGATGCCGCCGGCCGCGTTGATTTCCTCGGTGGCCATCTCGAGCCCAGTGACCTGCTTTGCGCCGATGGCGCCTTGTGCACCACTGGTGGTGAGGATCACGCCAATCTTGACAGGGGACTGGGCCGAGGCGGGGGGCGATGCGGACGGCTTGGCGCTCTCGGCGGGCTTGCTGGATTCGGACGCCTTCGTGCTCGCCGAGGGCTGAGGCGATTGCGGTGTGCTCTGGCTCCCGCCACACGCGGCGAGCAGCGTGATAACCAGGATAGCCGAGATGAAGGCTCCAGGGATTGACCAAACGCGGGACCTACGATCGAACATCTAACTCCCTTTCGATATGATATGATGTGATCATGGTCCACGAGCCGCAAGAAGATGCGTGAGCGGCTTCGCGGCCTTCATTTTTCTATTCCGTCTGCAACTTCTTCTCTCTGGGCATACCCTCCTGGTGTCTGCGATTGCGTGAGCATAGGTGAGAAATGACCTACAAATCGGCGAAGGGCACAGAATGCGCGGGGAAACGCGTCCTTTAACGTTGAACGTTAAGCTCACAGAGTGTAACACGGTCACGAGCGGGTGTCAATACCCTCGGATGTGAAGCAGGGGAAAGGTCGAGTGGCTCTCGCGACTGCGATAGTGTGGGAAGAGCCGAATCTGGGGAAGAAAGCATGCAGTTAATGCGTCGTTCCACAAGTGATGTTTCCTTTGTGGAACGTTCTTCAGCGAAAGGATCAAGAGTGTACACGCTTTGGTCTCAATAACATCGAGAGAGCTGACGCACCATTCCCTCTCCCTTCGCAAAGGGAGAGGGAATGGTGAGGGTGAGGGTCCCCCGGGTCTTCATTGGTCCGGGACGGCGATCTATCGGCGTCAGGGGCTGAACCCTCACCCTGACCCTCTCCCTTTCTCAAAAGGGCGAGGGAATATCGCCGCCCGCTCGCTGTACTTGTGGAACGACGCAATAAGTCAACACCACACTGCGGAGACGGTGCAGTTGGACCGCCGCCGCAGACCGCCGCGGTACTTCCGCGGAAGGACCGCGGCGGTCTTCTACGACAGGATGCCGGACTTACGGAACGACGCACTTAACGTGCAACGTAGGGTACAGTCAATGTAGCGTGCTCGTGGGCAGAGTTCACGACTGCTCCGACAGCAGCTTGATTACCGGAATGCTCTGTAGCTGCTCAGGGAGGATCCCGGTTGTACTGTTGGAGTTCTGCCCCAGACTCATGCGGTTGCTGCCAGTCCGAGATACGCATCCTGCACAACCGGGTCATTCCAGAGCTCGCTGGCAGTGCCCTGTCTCACCATGTGCCCGGTCTGCATTACGTATCCGCGATGGGCGATCTCCAGAGTCTCACGGACGTGCTGGTCCATGATCAGGGTGGTGATGCCCTTCTGGTTAAGGTTGCGAATAGTGTCGAAGATGAGAGGAATAATGGAGGGTGCCAGCCCAAGCGATGGCTCATCGAGGATAAGCATCCTGGGCTCGGCCATGAGGCCCATGCCAATGGCCAGCATTTGCTGCTGTCCTCCTGATAGCATCCCAGCTAGCTCCTGGGACTTCTCCTTGAGGATGGGGAAGAGCTCGTACACCTCGTCCATGTGCCGGGCCGTGCCCTTGCGATCGTTCCCGCGCACGCAGGCTCCTACCACCAGGTTATCGGCCACCGATAGCTGGGTGAAGACCTGACGTCCTTCCGGCACCACGGCAATGCCCGACGCGATGACATGGCTAGGGGATTTGCCCTGGATCTCGTGGCCTTCGAACAGGATTCGCCCCGACGTAGGACGGAGGAGCCCACAGATGGCCTTGACCAGGGTAGTCTTCCCGGCACCGTTGCTTCCCAACAAGCATATACTCTCGCCCGCGGCGACATCCAATGTGATGTCGGTCAGAGCCGTCGCCGACCCGTACTTGCAAGTCAGATTCTCCACGCGCAGCATGTTCGTCCCCCCGGTATTTTGTGGGGGCTTGGGGGGACCGTGCCCCGTCCCCTAGCCCCCAATCCCTAACCCTTAACTCCCATTAGTCCCTGCCGAACTTTGCGATGGTGGCCGCCTCCATGGCCTCCATGTCGAATACTTGTCCCAGCCCCGGGCGATCCGGGATGGTCACCGTGCCATCGGAATTCAGCTTGAGACCCTCCATGCCGTAGTCGAAGATGCCGACTGGGACAGGCATCTCGAAGTAGCGGCAATTTGGCACGGCACACATGGCCTGGAAGTTGGCCAGTTGGGTTATCACGAAGCCCCAGGAATGTAGCTCGCAGCGGCGGCCGTAGGCCTCCGCTAGGGCGGCCGTCTTGCGGGCGCCGGTGATGCCTCCGGAGTTGCAGACGTCCACGCGCACAATATCCCACGCACCACGGGCCAGAGCGCTGGCTGCTTCGGTCAGGGTGCTCTGGGTCACCTCGCCCGTGGTGACAGAGATATCCAGATCCCGGGCGAGATCGACGTAGCCACCCATAAATGGATCCTCGATGGGCATCTCCATCCACTCGTAGTTGAGCTCTTCGAGAGCCCGCCCCACGCGCAGGGCGTCGGCGATCTCGTAGTGTCCCGCGGCATCGATCATGAGCGCGATGTTGTCCCCCACCGCCGCGCGGACCTGACGGCACAGCTCGATATCTTTGTCCGGCACGCCGTAGGTGTGCAGCTTGATGGCCTGGAAGCCCTGGTCCACGAAGCCCGCCACCTTCTCGACGAATTCCGGGATTTCAGGGTAGGTAAGGGTCGAGCCATAAGCGGTGAGAGTGGTCCGGTATGTGCCGAGTAGCCGATGGACGGGTTGTCCAAGCACTTTGCCGGCCAGGTCCCAAAGGGCGAGGTCGGCGACAGCGATGGCCTGAGGCGATAGGTAGAGCTTCATGAGTCGAAACCAGCTTTGCCAGAGCGCTTCTCGCTCGAAAGGATCCCTCTCCAACAGCGAGGGGCCCACGATATCTTTGAGGGCATACGCTACCGACATACCGGGACCGTAGGTCGTACAGCCGGCAATACCCTCGGCCCCGTCATCGGTTCGGATGGTGAGCAGTACCATGCACTGATCGACCCATAGGTGTTTGCCGATTTGGAACCCCATCCCCTCCGGGTGGACGACGCGTACCTGGAAGTCCTCGATTTTCACGACTCACTTCTCCTCGTTATGTGGGTTGTCTTTTGCATGCCTTGCTGGCTATCAATGCACGCGGGCACGTAGGTCCGCGATGCCAAGTCCTTCCAGTCCGAGGCTGGCCAGGGTGCGTCCGCGCCAACGTAGCTCTTCTCCTCGCAGAACAGAGGCGACTTGAATCACGGCATCAACGCTCGGAGTGGGCACACCGGCAACCTGGCCCATCTCGGCAATGAGGCTGAGACCGTAGGCCACGTCCTCGCCGAGATAGCGATGCTCCATGGTGACGCGCTCCCGCCAGAGTGCGGACTCGGCCACCAGTTGCACTGCTGTCTGTCCAAACATGCCTTCCTCGGCATGAGCTCGGTCGTAGTAGGTGTTCTGAGGGAAGTGGGGCGCGCCGTATCCCAGCGCCTCGCGAACGGCAATGCGCTCGGCATCCAGAGCGTAGATAAGGCGCAGGGTTGCGGGAGTGATCCCTTGCGTTTGCATATCATACGCTGCGCCGAAGTGCTCCACGGCCCCGGCGCTGGTCGTCATCAGGGTTGCGTGTGCTGGACAGTTAGGG
Organism: Chloroflexota bacterium; assembly: GCA_004297765.1. GTDB lineage: Bacteria > Chloroflexota > Dehalococcoidia > FW602-bin16 > FW602-bin16 > FW602-bin16. Next base: position 4,857 of record SCTZ01000031.1, read on the forward strand.
TTCAACAGAGCCGTATCGAGGACGTCGACCGCCGGCATCACGGCCGGATAGACCTGCTGGAGGATCGCTATGGCCTCGGCGGTGCGCGAAGCAGGCAAAGCCGCCGTGGGGTTGCGGACGGTCCGCACGGGGATTGTCACCTCTGCGCCCTGTCCACGCCGGGTTCCGTATGGCAAGGTTGCTGTTTCTACCAGGAGCACATCCGGTGCGCCGGTGGACTCCAGGATACGCCGGGCCGATGGCGTGGTAAAGTTGCCCGGCATGTATGCTACCACCTGATCTGCCTGCACGTGCGGAGCGAAACCCCGCGTAATATCGTCGTGCGCAAAAGCCGGGGCGGCCACCAGGATCAGGTTAACTCCCTCGATGGACTGAGCGATGTCGTCCGTGACGAGGGCGATCTGGGCATCGCCGCCATGTTCAAGTGCATTGACGTGGATGAGTCCGGGACCGGACCTGGACGCTTTGTTCAGAAGCACACTGGCGAAATTGGCGCGGGTGCGACCCCAGAGGTGCACCTCATGTCCCGCCAGGGCCAGGTCGCCCGCGCAGGCCAGCCCCGCGTTCCCCGTTCCCAGCACTGCTATCTTCATCGCTTTCCGAATTCTCCCTTCGCGCATGAGCTCGCTCAGCGTGCCGTGACGTCTCCGTTACCCGGCCGCCGTGCGGCGGATTGGGCGAGATGCGACGGATACTGGTCGCCGGATATGGTCAATAGTTGTCAGCGCAGCCTGACCCGCAGGGACTCGGGGCTCACTCCGGTCAGACCCAGCGCGCTCGTGCTGCGATCGCGCCGGCGTAGGTCTGTCCCCCTTAGAATCGAGGCGATCTGAATGAGGGCGTCGACCATGGGCGTGGGAACGCCAACGAGTCGTCCCAGATCGCTCACCAGACTGAGTCCGTAGCTTACGTCCTCACGCAGGTAGCGATGCTCCATGGTGATGGGATCCCGCCACAGCCCAGATGCGGCCACCGCCTTCGAGCCCGCCCCACTGAAGAATCTCAGGCCGGGACGAGTTGCGTCGTAGTAAGTCTGGAGGGAGAAGTGCGGCTCGCCGTACCCGAGTGCCTCGCGGACGGCGATGCGCTCGGCATCCACGGCATAGATGAGCCGCAGGGTCGCGGCGGTGGTGCCCTGAGCATGGATGTCGTAGTTCGTGCCGAAGTGCTCGATCGCCCCCGCATTGGTGATCACCAGGGCGGGATGAATGACAGAGGTTGGATTGACGAGAGCCACGTCGAGGATGTCCGATCCTGCCGCGATCTCCGGGTAGATACGCTGGAGAATGGCGACCGCGTCGTTCGTGCGGGAGGCCGGCAGGGCCGCGGCGAGGTTGCAGATCGTCCGCAGGGCGATCACGGCTTCCCCTTTCAGACCACGGCGGGTGCCGTATGGGGGCGCAGCCATCTCAACCAGGAGGATGCCGGGCACACCGGCGGCCTCAAGGATGCGTTGAGCAGATGGCGTGCTGAGGTTGGCCGGTAGATAGGCTACCATCTGACCATCCCGCACGTGCGGCGCGAAGGCCCGCGTGATGTCGTCGTGCGTGTAGGCCGGGTCGGTCACAAAGATCACCTCGGCTCCCTCGACGGCCGCGGCTATGTCGAGCGTGACCATGGCGATATGGGCATCGCCGTGGCGCTCGGCGCTCTCCAGATGGATGAGCCCAGGCCCGGATGCGACTGCCGCGTTGGCGAGCACACCGACGAGCTCGGTGCGCTCTCGTCCCCACAGCCGGATCTCGTGGCCGACCAGGGTCAGATCGGCCGCGCAAGCAAGGCCAACATTCCCGGTCCCAAGAATCGCTACTCTCATTGCGCTATCCCCCTCAGTGCCCCCATCTCACCGCAACTTCGCCCGCAATTGCTCGGGGCTCAAGCCATTCAGTCCAAGCATGGCTAGATTGCGTCCGCGTCCTCGCAACTCCAGACCGCGCAGGACGGAGGCGACCTGAATCAGGCTATCCGTTGTAGGTGTGGGGACGCCGGCCACTCGTCCCGCCTCGCTGATCAGGCTGACGCCATAGGCGATGTCTTCGTCGAGATAGCGGTGGTCCATGCTGAGGCGCTCGCGCCACAGGCCGGACTCCTCCACCAGCGTCGAGGCGGCCCTGCCGAAGAGCCCTTCGCCCTGGCGCGATTTGTCGTAGTAGGTCTCTTGCTCGTAGTGCGGCGCGCCGTATCCCAGCGCCTCGCGAACGGCGATCCGCTCCCGGTCTATGCTATAAATGACGCGCAGCGTCGCGGGGGTGGTGCCATCCGCGTGCATATCGTATTCCTCACCGAAGTGCTCGATGGGTCCCGCGTTGGTCACCATTAACGACGAATGGATCGGCAGATTGGGGTTGAGAAGGGCCACGTCCAGGACGTCGCTCGCTTCCACGACCTCCGGATAAGCGCGTTTGAGAACCGCCACGGCTTCACTGTTCCGGGAGGCTGGTAGGGCTGCGGCTGGATTGATGGCCGTCCGCAAAGCGATCACGACCTCTCGCCCGGGTGATCGACGGGCGCCGTACGGCAGAGTAGCAGTTCCGAGCAACGGAATAGGCGGCGCGCCAGCGGCGTCGAGAATGCGCCGGGCGGAGACGGAGCTGAAGTTCCCCGGCATGAACGTGACCACTTGTCCTTCGCGCACGTGAGGTGCGAAGGCGAGGGCGATGTCGTCGTGGGAGTAGGCCGGGGCGGGCACCAGGATCAACTCTGCTCCGTCCAGGGCCTTGGCTATGTCGTCGGTGACGAGCGCGATCTCTGCGTCGCCGCTGTGCTCGATGCTCTTCACTTCCAGACGCCCCCGTCCGGAGCCGGCGCCCTGTTCCAGAAGTAATGCGGCGAAGTTGGCGCGGGTGCGGCCCCACAGCCGTATCTCGTGACCCTCGAGCGCCAGGTGACCCGCGGCGGCCATGCCGCCGTTCCCTGTTCCCAGAACCGCTATTCTCATCGCTCTCTCCTTTTACATGTCTTGACCAATTGTGGTCTAGTCATACTTGTGAGACGATGCTACCTGGGAGCGTCCGCCTCAGGCGGACGCGAGCACTCGCGCGGGCAGGATGCCCGCGCTCCCAGTACCAGCCTTCGCGCCCTGCACCAACGGTGATCTGTGACCAAGTCTCGACTAACACTACAACGCCACTTCCGGCTTGCCGCCGAACCGAGCGTCGGATCGTCCCTGTCATTCCGAGGCGCGCACGCCGAGGAATCCGCGCCCCTCGACATCCGTGCGGCAGAGGGCGCGGATTCTTCGCCTTCGCTGCGGCTCCGGCTCAGAATGACAGAAACTGACGTTGTAGTACTAACTGCCTGTCCACCTGGGTTTGCGTTTCTCCGCGAAGGCGCGCGGTCCCTCCTTGGCATCCTCGCTGTTCAGGGCCAGGTCTAGGAAATCCAGGTGCATCGCCTCTCGGAGCGGAATAGTGCGCGAGCGTACTGCGGCTTGTTTAATGGCCTGCAGGGACAGAGGGGCGCAATCCAGCATCTTGGCCGCTATCTCTTCACACGCCGTCAGAACCGCTGTTCTCTTCTGGTCATCGCTCCAGCTAGTTTCTACCTGTACTACCTTGTTGACAAGTCCTAGATCGTAGGCCCGCTGAACGGGGAAGCGGTCTTCTCCGGTAAGCATGATTTCCATGGCCACTTTCAGAGGGATCTGGCGTGGCAGCTTGATCATAGCGATGCCGGGCGCCAGACCACGCTTGGCCTCGGGCGTGCCCAGGCGCGCATCGGAGGTTGCCACGAAGATGTCGCAGGATATGGCTATCTCGAAGCCTCCTCCCAGGGCCACTCCATGCACGCCTACGATGATCGGTTTCCAGCACTCCTGGCTGAACCCGATGAAGTCCCCCTTTTGACGCTTCAGGCGCGCGCGGTCTCTCTCCTCCTCCGGTGTTCGCTCGGCAACCCAGTCAATGAGGTCGGCGCCAGCGCAGAAGGCTCGACCGTTGCCGGTCACGATGGCCACGAAGGCATCTTCGTCCGCCTTGTACTCCTCCACGGCGTCGTGCAACTGAGCCATCGTGTTCAAGGTAAGGGCATTCAGAGACCGCGGCCGATTTAGAGTGATATAGAAGGTATGCCCCTTTTTCTCGACGAGGACCTCGTTCTCCAATGCGCCTACCCTCCAAGATTTCTCCTAATGCTGCGTGACAGTGGAGAACGTGCGAATAGATTGAATCGGTCGGATCGGACCGATCGGACCGATAGGTCGGATCGGTCCGATCCGGCGGATACGCACCAGTTCATCGTTCACACAGCAGTGCGAGATCAGCGAGCTTCTTCGGGAAACTCTCCTCCCGCGCCGCACAGAAAGGGATTCTCGGGTGTCCCCCCGAGAATCTCCCGGCCTGGCGGCACACTAGATGAGCTTCGTCTCGCGCCCCGCCCAGTATTGCTCGCGGACGACACGTCGGAGGATCTTGCCGGCCGCGTTCTTGGGCAGATCCGTGACGATGTCCACGCTCTTGGGCACCTTGTAGCCAGCGAGTTCCTTGCGGCACCAATCCAGAAGCTCGTCCTCGCCGGCCTGCGCGCCGGGCTTGAGTGCTACCACGGCTTTGACTGCCTCACCCCACTTCTGGTCGGGCACGCCCACCACGGCCGCCTCCAGCACCGCGGAATGCCGGTAGAGGGCTTGCTCCACGTCGGTGGGGTAGACGTTGACTCCACCGCTGATGATCAGGTCGTTCTTTCGATCGACCAGGGTCAGGAAATGCTCCTCGTCCATGGATCCCAGGTCACCGGTGGCAAACCAGTCGTCGATGAAGGCCTTGGCCGTGGCTGCCTCGTTCTTGTAGTAGCCTGTGGCCAGAGAGAGACCGCGCACCCAGATCTCGCCGACCTCGTTGGGACCCAGCTCACGTCCGTCATCGCCCACGATCTTGATTTCGCAACCCACCACGGGCTGTCCGACGGTGGTGATCTTGCGCAGTTGATCCTCGTGGCTGAGGTTGGTGTTCAGTCCACCCTCGGTGGAGCCGTACGAGTCATTTATGCGGGCCGAGCTAAAGTAGTTGAACATCAACTCACGCGTCCGGGTGTGGCGCGGCGCGGAGCCGGACGAGAGGATGCAGAGAGAGGAGACGTCATACTTGGCCCGTCGTTCCTCCTCGGGGATGGCCAGGACCATGTTGTACATGGTGGGCACCATGAAGGAGGACGTGATGCGCTCATCGGTGATGGCTTGCAGCACCTTCTGCGCGTCGAACTTGCGCAGGATGACTAGTGTGCCGCCGAAGTAGAGCGCCATGAGACCCCAGACGAAGGGTCCGATGGCGTACAGAGGCCCGGCGATCAGCATGCGCTCGCGGTCGGAGAGACCGTACTGGACGCCAAACTGATAGAACATAAGGACCTGCGAGCGGTGCGGGATGATAGCGCCCTTGGGCAACCCGGTGGTCCCCGACGTATAGGCCAGTCGCATCCAGGTGTCCTCGTTCACGCGGACTGCAGGCTCGGCCGTGTTCGTCGAGCGGATTCCGTCCAGAGGACGGAATCCGTCGATGTTGCCGCTCACACTGAATAGGAGAGAGCGGTCCAGACGAGGAAGCTCGTCCAGGACCGAGCTGATCTTCTCTCCGAATTCCGCCTCGGCCACCAGCGCTCGCGCGTCGGAGTGATTGATGATGTAGGCCATTTCTCTGGGCGTCAGCAGTGTGTTGAGACAGACGAAGGTGACGCCAATTCGGGACAGGGCCAGCATGCTCTCCAGGAACTCCACCGAGTTGGCGAGCAACAGGGCACAGTGGTCGCCCTGGCGCAGGCCAGCCTCAAGAAAGCCGTTGGCCAGGCCGTTGACGCGCGCGTACAATTCCTGGTGGCTGATGCGCGTGTCTCCGAACACCAGGGCCTCTTTGTCGCGGTACTTCCTGGCGTTGAGCGCCAGGTTCCCGTGCAGCACTAACTCAGACATTTTGCTTGTCTCCCTTCGTGGATGTGGTCGCGTGAAAACCGGCCACGGGCTAGGAGCCCCCGCCCTGGACATTGGCAGCCGTCGCCGACCCGGTCTGGGACCATTCTTTGCCCAGGTAGACTTCAGCTACCTCGGGCAGAGCACGCACGACGGCCGGGGGGCCGTCGGCGATCTTGCGCCCGCTGTCCAGGACGGCAATGCGGTCGGCCACGTTCAGGACTAGACCGATGTTATGCTCGACAATGACGACGGCCACCCCGCGGGCGGCCAGCTCGCGCACCACGCGATGTAGCATCCGCACCTCCTCCCCGGTTAGCCCGGCGGCTGGCTCGTCAAGCAGGACGACACTTGGGTTGGCCATCAGGGCCCGCGCCAGCTCCAGAAAGCGGAGGTGGGGATGCGCCAGCTCGCCGGCCGGATCGTGCATTCTGGCCTTCAAACCGAAGTAGTCGAGCAGAGCCGTAGCACGCGCTAGCGCTTCCTTCTCTTCCCGCCGGGCGCGGCCGACCATCACGGCGGCCTCGACCACGGTGGAGCGTCCCCGGTAGATGTAGCCGGCCATGACGTTCTGCAGCACCGAAACGCGCTTCAGGATCTTGGGCGTTTGGAAGGTGCGACCGACACCATGGCGGGCGATCGCATCGGGACGACCCTGAGGCAGAGTCTGGTTGTCGAGGGTGACCCGACCGGAATCGAGGCGGTAGAACCCTGAGACGATGTTCAAAAGGGTGGTTTTGCCGGACCCGTTGGGACCGATGACCGCCACGACTGTCCCGGCGGGCACCTCCAGGGTTGTACCATCCAGGACTTTGACGCGGCCGAAGCTCTTGTAGACTTCGCTGACTCCAAAGCCGACCGCCGTGGCTGGGCGGACGAATGTCGGCAACGAAGCACTGTCCTGGCTGATCTGGAGACTGGCCAGGGGTTTTGCGGCGCCCCGTCGCCGCAGCCAGAACACCGCCGCGGCCAACCCACCAGGGAAGACAGCGATGATGCCCATGAGTATCACGGCGAAGATGAGGTCGCTATAGGCGCGGTACTCGCGCAAGTACTCGGGGGCGGCGAACATCAGAATGACGCCGGCCACCGCGCCGAGGATGGAGCCCTGTCCTCCCACGACCACGGCCAGGAGGAGAAAGAGGGCCAGGTTCATGCTGAACGATGACGGCGTGACCACCTGGTTCAGGTAGGCGAAGAGCGCTCCCGCCAGACCGGCCGGTACGGCGCTCAGGACGAACGAGATCACCTTAGTGCGGTAGGGACTGACGCCGCAGGCGGTGGCGGCCACCTCGTGGTCGCGCACCAGGAGAAAGGCTCGTCCCCAGCGACTGCCGACGATGTTGCGCGCGGCCAGCACCGTCAGGACGGCCAGAATAATGATGAGGTAGTAGAGCCCGTTCCGCCCCAGACCGAAGATGTCGGGCCGGGCAATGCCGGAGATGCCCGTGTAGTTGCCGAGCGCCGGGAATTGCAGGATGAAGTCCTCGGCTAGCAAGGCGACCCCGAGCGTGATGACGGCGAAATAGAGGTGCCCCAGCCGTCCGGCAGAGAGGGAGATGAGCAGGCTCAGGAGACCGGCGCCAAACATGGCGGCCAGCGCCGCAAGGGGCATAGGCATGCCCATGTTGACGGAGAGCAAGGCGGCGACATACGCGCCCACGGTCATGAAGACCGCGTGGCCCACCGAGAGCAAACCGGTGTAGCCGCTGGCGATGGCCAGTCCGACGGCGGCCATGATGTACAGCGCCAGGACCTGGGTCTCGAAGGCGTAGTAGTAGTTCACCACGTGAGGCAAGATGACCACCACCAGGGCGAGTACCACCAGGACCGCCACGCGGAGGCGTGTGTTGCTTAGCGTCGAGATCTGCGCGTTCAAACCGGACGCTCCTGTACATGCCCCATGATGCCGTGAGGCCTAATCAACAGCACTACCAGCAGCAGACCGACACTTCCGACGCCGACCCAGCCGGTGCCCAGCGTATCGGTCATGGCCCGCTCGACGAAGGCCAGTAGGAAGCCGCCGATGATGACCCCGGCGTTGCTGCCCATGCCGCCGATGGAGACCGCCACCACGCCCTTGAAGGTGTAGAGCCCCGCGATGGTCGAGTACACGAAGGTGAGCGGAGCCATGAAGAGCCCGCCCATGGCGGCGATGGCGCCACCCAGGGCGAAGGACAAGAGCGTCAGTGTCCGGACGTTGACGCCGCGTATGCTGGCCGCGTCCTTATTTTCCGCCATGGCGGTGAGGAACTTGCCCGTGCGGGAGCGCGTATAGAAAAGGTGCAGCGCAAGAGCCGTGACGATCGCCACGCCGAAGAGCCCTACGGCCGGAAGGCTGAGGACAGTCCCGCCGAGCATCAGCCGCTGATCCGGGAGGATGTTGGGGAACCTGCGTGGGTCCGTGCCCCCCGCAATGGAGACCACCGCTTCCAGGATGAGCATGAAAGCCAGTGTCGTGATGGCCCAGGTGATATCGGCTCCCCCTGGCTCAGCCTGGCGGACTGCTGGCTGCACAGCCACGCGTTCCTCCACCACGGCCAGCACGGCCACGACGATCACAGCCCCGACCATACCAACGATGAGTGGAAGTCCGAGTAGCTCCATAATGAGTATGGCCACAAACATGGCGACCATCATGAGTCCACCCTGGGCCAGATTGAACACTTTGGTGGGGGCGAAGATGGCGTTGTAGCCCAGGCCGATCATGATGTAGACGCCGGCCGGACCGAGGCTACGCACGATTATGCCGGGAAGGTCGTTCAGCAGTACGTTCACTGGACCACCCCTTCTGCCAGATGTTGGTGAGATGTTTGCTGGGGCGTATCAGGCAGACGTGAGGACTGCTCCGCACCCCTCACGTCTGCCGTGCTCAGATCTTCGCAATTTGGGTCTGGGGCGCGGAATCCGACACTCCAGACCCAGGACTCATGACCAGGGACGGATACTACTGTGCGCCCGGTGCTTTCTCAAAGGTTCCGGTCTTGCCGTCCCACGTGTTGACCTTGATGGGTGTAATGTTCTCGACGGGCCAGCCCTCGTTAGACTTGGAGAAGTCCACCTTCCCCATCAGTCCCTGGAAGCCCGTGATCTTCTTGAGCCCCGCGGCCAGAGAGGCGCGATCGGTCTTGCCGCCACTCTGGCGTACGGCCTCCTGAATGACATAGATGGCATCGTAGGTGAGGCCCTCTAGAGACAGCGTATTCTTATGGTCCCCGCCCTTGTACACCTTGTCGGCAATGGTCTTGGCGAACTTCTGGACCTTGTCCGAGATCGGCCGGGCCATTGGCGTATGATAGGTGGCGTAGACCTGGGAGATGTCGATCCCCTCCACCAGCTTCGGGAAGCTGGCAAGCGCGATACCTGAGTGAGCGACCACGGGCGCTTGCAGCCCGACGTCCCGCATGGCGCGCACGGCCGCCGCGCCGTCGGGACCGGAGGCATACAGGAAGACGCCATCGGTGCCGGCCGACTTCAGACGGTTCATCTGCCCGGTCACATCGGTGTCGCCGGTCTTCATCTTCTCGAGTCCGGTCTCTTTCAGACCCAGATTCTTGAGGGCGTTCTGTGCTGCCGCGCCCTGACTGGTACCGAGGGCATCGTCAACGATCATGATGCCGATCTTCTTCTTGCCCAGCTTGTTCACGATATATGGGATCAGCATATCGGCCTGCTGGTCCGTGTTGTATGTGACGCGGTAGGCATAGGGATACTTCGGATCGATGACCTGCTTGGCGCTACCGATGATTAGCTGTGGCACCTTGGCGTCGGTGTAGATCTGCATGGTAGCCGCGGCCACGCCCGTCATGGACGGACCAATGACAATGTCCGCCTGGTCCTTCTCGATCAGCTCTCGACTGACGGCCACTCCCGCCGCCGGGTCGTTCTTATCGTCTTTGGGTATGAGCTGGACGGGATGGCCGTCGATGCTGCCGCCGAGCTCTTCCAGGGCGACGCGGCTACCGGCCTCCAGAGCGGGACCGATTTCGGCGAAGGGACCGCTATAGGCGGTCACGAAGCCGATTTTGATCGGCGTCTTGGCAGCGGCCGAGCTCGACGGCTGCGTAGACGCAGAGGCAGAGGGTGCCGTGGAGGCTGAGGCCGACGGCTGCGCGGACGTCGACGGTTTCGCGGAGGCCGACGGGCTCGGGCTCTGGGTCTGCCCGCAGGCAGCCACAGTTACCATCACAGCCACTAGGACGAGGAGAAGCGGAAAGAGCTTGAGCCTTGCCAGTTTCTTTGCCACGTTTGGACTCCCTCCTTGGGTTGTTTTTTGACTTTGCCTACCTCGTGGTAATCTCCGAGAGTAGTGCTTTTCGGCGGATCTGTCAATCCATAGCTGGGCTTGGGGCGAGCGAAGGACTGACTTCGTTGCTATTGCCCTCGTGTGCTCTCGGCGCTCAGCGCGTTTTGATTCCTTCAGCGCCTGTGATGGGCAGTTTGACTCAGTGCACTCCTCCTTCTTGCCCCAAGACGGACAGGGCCGACTTCGCGACCTGCATGCCCGTCTTCAGAGCCTCCAGGTTCAGCGGGATCAGACGATGGTGCCGTTCCGGCAGGATCTTCTTGAGTCCCTCACCCAGTTGCTCGAGCGTGACGATGTCGGTGGCCCCGATCACCGCCCCCAGGGCGACCATCGAGACCACACGCTCGCTGCCGAGCTCCATGGCCAGGCGATGGCAGGGCACTTCGATCACCCGGATATCCGGACGGGTCTCCAGGTTCCTGATGGTGCTGGTGTTGACCACCACGCAGCCTCCCGGACGGGGCGTCTCACGGAAGAACTCCCACTCCTTCTCGTGCATGCACAGGATGGCGTGGGGATGCTCCACGATCTGCGAGGTCACCTCGTGGTCGTCCACGGCCATGAAGGCCCGGATGTAGCCGCCCCGCATCTCGGCCCCGTATTCCATCAGACAGGCCGCAGCGCGGCCAGAGAGGGTCACGGCCCAGCCCAGCACCTCGGCGGCCGTCATGATGCCCTGTCCGCCGCGACCGGCCAGGATCAGCTCCAGTGGCTCGCCCATCGTCACTCCTCCTCCCGGGCAGTGCGTCCGCCCACTAGCTCGCCGATGGGGTAGGCAGGGATCATCTCCTCGGCCACCCGGCGCGCGGCGTCCACGGGCTGCATCTTCCAGTTGGTGGGGCAGGCGGAAAGAAACTCGACCATGCTGAAGCCGCGCCCCTCCAACTGCGCCTCGAAGGCCCGTTTGAGATAGGTCTTGGCCTGCGCGATGTGCTTGGCATCATGCAGGGAGGCGCGGGCCAGATACGAGACCCCGCCCTGCTGGGCCACCAGAGACGAGAAGTCCATGGGATAGCCGTCCCGGCGCACGTCGCGTCCACCGGGCGTGGTGGTGGTGACCTGTCCCGGCAGGCTGGTGGCTGCCATCTGCCCATGGGTCATGCCCATGGTGGTGTTGTTGACGAAAAGCATGGTGATGGGCTCGCCGTAGGATGCCGCGTGCAGAAGCTCCACCACACCGCTGCCCAGATCGCCGTCGCCCTCCAGGGCGTACACGATGGTTCCGGGGTTGACACGCTTGAGCCCTGTGCCGACGGCGGCCCCGCGGCCATACAGCACGAGGGCATAGTCGATGTTCAGGTATTGCAGGGACCAGGACATGCAGCCATCGCCCACCAGTCCCACAGCCCTGTTGGCCAGCCCCATCTGTTCCAGGACCTCACCGATCAGGCGGATGGTGATACCATGGGTGCAGCCCGGACAGAACTGGAAGTGATGATCGGTAACGACCGGTGTCTTGTCGAAGACGACCTTCATAATGCGCTTGCCTCCCGGACCACGCCGTATTTTGCCAGGGCGTCCAGCATGTCCCGTCGTACGTCAGAACGGGCGGGCATAGTTCCGCCCATGTAGCGGGCTAGCTCCACCGGCAGCGCGCCGTTGAGGGCCAGACGCACGTCCTCTACCATCTGTCCTGCTGACAGCTCGATCACCAGGACGGCGCGGGCGCCGCTGCGGGCTACCGCGTCCCGCAGTTGCTGGGAGGGGAAGGGCCACAGGGTGATGGGGCGGAAGAACCCCACCTGCTTGCCTTCGGCGCGTAGCTCCCGCAGGACCAGGCGGGTATTGCGGGCGGCGATGCCGAAGCAGACGACCAGGACCTCCGCGCCCTCGATGTTGGTCTCCTCCCAGCGCGCCTCTTCCTGTTCGAGACGCTCCCATTTGGCCTGCAGCTCGCGGTTGTGCTCGGCCTGGGCCGCAGTCTCGACCATGGAGATCACGCTTAGCTTGGAGGGTGGTCTGCCGGTCGCCCCGGTGAGGGCCCAGTCCTTGGGCGGCAGGTCGCTGGAGTCGGGCGGCTCGGGGAAGACGACCGTCTCGCGGGTCTCGGCCAGGGCCGCGTCGCCCAGGATCACGGCGGGCGTGCGCCATTTGTCGGAGAGGTGGAAGGCCAGCATGGTGAGCTCCACGGCCTCCTGGGTGGTGGCGGGTCCCAGCACGATGTGGCGATAGCCGCCGTGTCCGCCGCCGCGGGTGGACTGAAAGTAGTCGCCCTGGCTGGGTCCGAGGTTGCCCAGGCCCGGACCGCCGCGGGCCATGTTGACGATCACACAGGGGACCTCCATGGAGGACATGAGTGAGAAGACCTCCTGCATCAGGCTGATGCCCGTGCTGGAGGAGCTGGTCATGGCGCGTGCTCCGCCTATGGCGGCGCCGTAGACCATGTTGGAGGCGACGACCTCGTTGGCGGCCAGGATGAACTGGCCGCCCCGTGCGGGCAGTTGGGTGGCCATGTACTCCAGGATCTCCGTGTGCGGCGTGATGGGCTGCCCGGCGTAGAAGACGCAGCCGGCCCGGATGGCCGCCTCGGCGATGGCCTCGTTCGCGTGCATGAAATATCGTTCAGGCTCTGCCAATGATAACCTCCCTTCCTAGTACAAGATCAAGGGACTTCTTCGGGGATCCCCTCCCCCGCGCTGTACGAGAGCGGGAATTCTCGGGGGACACCCCCGAACCCCCGGGCTGGCGGAACACTAGCGGTAGACGGTGATCGCGATGTGGGAGCACACGATAGCGCACAGCGTGCAGCCCGTGCAGCCGTCTCGTACCGGCTGCGACACGCGGTAGCCGTTGGTGTTCAGATGGTCAGTTTGCTCGATCACCTTGACGGGACACTGAGCGACACAGCGTGCGCATCCGGTGCAGCGTTCCTTGTCGATCTCGATCTTGCCGACGAGTTGTGCTCTGCTTGCCAAGATTCCCATCTCTCCTTTCCCGGGGAAACGTTAGTTCTTACCCCGCGCTACGCTTCTTCCTGGACGCTACCATGTCGAGAAAGATATCGATGTCTGCCCTGGTCTTATCCGGAGAGTAAGCGCGGGAGTCTGCGATGGTCCCTTCGATGAGCATGACCGGTAGGTCTGTATTCTCGCGGATCGTTCTCATCCAGTGCTTGTGACCGGTCGAGGCGATGCGACAGTCGCGTATCGCGAAGGTGATCACCCCGTCGATGCGATAATCTTTGATCCATTGGCTAACCAGGTTGCCGCCCATGGTGTTGCAGACGAGCTCCGTGCCATCGGAGCCGAACAGGTCGATTCCCCAGAACCAGCGCTCTACCAGGGCTCGCAGCGGATCGGAGAGATCGACCGGCACTGGCTTCGAGGCGTAGTAGCCCAGCTCAGTCACGCAGACTGCTCCCCGGTCCTGCAGGTAGTTGTATAGGGCGAGATCGAAGGGGAGAGGGGTGCCCAGCCAGAAGATGCGGTACTCCTCGTCCTCGATGACCCCTACTCCGTTCCTGACTCTCTCCTGTAGCTCGTCGCGCAGGCCGCGGTAGAAGTCGAGGCACTGCTCCTGTCCCGACATCCACATCCAGGGTTGGATCGTCTTGAGCAGGTCGTGGCTTGGCATCGGGCACGGAACGCTCTTGCGCAGCTCGTAGATTTCGTCCAGCAGGTGCCAGGTCTCCACAGAGTTCCGCACGGACTGCGCGAGCTTCTCCATATCTAGCTTGCGGTTGGTTTGCCGCTCCAGAAATGCGATCAGCCCTTTCACTCCCTGCAGGTTGTAGTCGATGTAATGCTGCAGAGCGGCTCGGTCGATGCAGTCGGGGTCGCTCACCGGTGGGCACAAATGCTCATAGGTGTACAGGGGCACGTCGAAGTAGCGCTGCAGGACCTCTGAGCCCTTCATTTTTGGATCGCAGCGACAACTGCTGGAGATCAACATGTTGGGCCGCGGCATCCCCCCTAACGGAGCATTGGGAGGAGGTCCTCCCAGCCGGCTCATCTCGTCGGCGAAGCCCAAAGCTCCTCTGTAGTAGCTGCAGATGTCGGTCGAGAAACCCCGCGCCTCGGCGCGCTGGACGAACCTCATCTCGCCCTGCAGCGCGCAGACGGCTCCGTAGTTCTCCGGGTTGGCCGAGTACACCCCCATGACATCTAGAATCTCGGTGTGTACCCCGCGCGGACACCAGGCTACGTCTCCGCCTTTCGCGGCGTGTTCCCATCCCCGGGCATAGTAGTCTTCCATCATCTTGATGGATATTTCGGCTGACCTCGTTGAAAATACCGGAGCTTCAAAGCCTGCCATCCGTGCCTCCAGCTATTCTTGACGAAGGGACGTCGGACCATCCCCTTTGTCAGAGGGTCAGTGTTTCAATGAAGGCCTCGACTCGGGTCTTCAAACGGCCGATGTTGCCGACGGTATAGTCTTCGTCCAGAGTCACACTGGAGAGCCCTTGCGCCTTGAGGTAATTGGTCAAGTCGGGGTTGTCGAACTGATGCGGATCGCAGAAACGCAGAATGTGGAGCACGACCCCCTGCACGTTGAATTCGCGGGCGTAGTCCACCAGATACTCAAACCTCTGTTTGAGACCCTCCTCGAAGTTCTTGCGCTCTACCATCATAGTGCGGGGACATCGCACCGCCTTCAGATAGGCTTCCGACAGGGCGAGCAGAGGATCGCCGTCGGTTCTCACCTGGAACCAGAAGGTACGCGTGCCGATCGGCTGATCGTCGATGACGATGCGCGAGTCGAAGCTCTCCAGAAGCTCGAGCAGTGGGAGATTGTCCACGACACATCCGTGCAGCAATAGCCTGACCGGATTGCCTCTAATCTGCCCTCGTCGCTGCTCGGCCTCCTGGATCACTTCCTCCAGCAGGTGGTTGAATTCCTCCACCGGCAGGCTTAGTCCGGCCACCAGGGTCTGCAGCACTTCGGTACCAGAAACGAGGGGCGGCGACTCTTTGCGCAGCGCATACAGATGCTGCACCAGGGCCCGGTTGCGGTTGTGTAGCTCGATGGCCGCGGCCACGGCCTCTGGCGAGATCGTGCTGCCCGTGAGACGCTCCAGGCTTGTCTTGAAATCCTGGATCTCCTGCCGGAAGAACTGGAAGGTTCCTCGTTGAAAGACGTGGGGCACGTCCAGGGACTGGGCGTATTTGAGGTTACCGTACTGTTTCCAGTAGCCGTAGATGCGCTCGACGGAGTTGCAGGCATGCGGCACGACCATGCCGTCCAGGAATCCCAACCGGCCCGTGATAAGCCCCTCGAAGCAATTGCGCACCCAGGCGCACATCTCGTTTTCAAGCACGGAATCGGCGACGGACGTGGGTGTCGTGGTATCTCCCACGATGCGGAAGGGAACCACGCCCGCAGCGGTGAGGAGTTCTACCGGCACGTAGCAGCAATGGTAGCCTATGATAGTCTTGCCCGCTGCTTTGAGCTCGCGGACCCTTTGACCGCGGTCTTGATAGATTTCAGCCGCCCTGGTCAGCCCGCGATTCTCGGCCGTCTTTTGGACCATGAGTGTTATTACCTCCGCGTCCCTAAAGATGAGCTCTCTGGAGACACAGGCGCGTCTTGAGAGCGAGCCCTATCCTGCTTGAGAATCTCGATGTCGACGCTAATCGTCACCTGGTTGTCGACCAGAACTCCGCCGGTCTCCAGAAGTTGGTTCCAGACCAATCCCCATTCCCCGCGAAGAATACGGGTAGTGGCCCTGAAGCCGGCGCTGACCGTGCCCCAGGGACTTTTCGACTGGCCGGCGTATTCGACGTCCAGCACGATCTCGCGGGTCATGTCGCGAATAGTCAGATTGCCAATGATACGGCCGCGGGATGCGTCGAGAAGCTCGACGCGTGTGCTCTCGAAGGACAGATGCGGGTACTTCTCGGTGCTGAGGAAATCGGGCGACCGGAGATGGGCATCACGCAGCGCGTTCCCGGTGTTCACACTGGCCGCCTCAATCCACAGACTCGCGCGGGACCGCTGGGGGTCCTGCTCGTCGAACTCCACGCTGCCCGTGAAGCTCTCAAAGTGGCCGCGCACATCTGCGATCATCAAGTGTCGGGCCGAGAATTGAATACGGGTGTGCGTAGGATCGATCTGCCAACCCATGGATCCCTTTCCCTGCAGCCGCCCGCGGCGACCGCGAGCACATAGTACCAGTGGGGCGTCACACGCCCATGAACAGGAGCGTCCTCAGATGCGTCAACAGGGGCGTCAACAGATCAGTAGCGAACTACCAGGAATGCACGATGGCCACGGGCTCGCAAATGGTTACGCACGCCAGGTTGCGCTCGCCGGATGATGGCTTACACTGCATGCAGGTGTACTTGATCTTGTGTCGCTGTTCGTCGGTCACGGCCGCTATGGTGTCATCATAGTCGTCCGTAATCATCTCCAGGACTTTGCCAGGGCACGCCTGGACGCACTTCTCGCAGCCGGTACACTTGCTGCTATCGATGCTGATGAAGTACTCGCCCGACCCGTCCATGTAGCCGTAGTTTGCTATCATTTTCCACCAACTTTTCTGTCCCTACGTCAGGCGCGGCGGCCAATGGTGGCGCCGCGATCGCTTGGAGCGACCGCGGCGTTGAAGCGCAGGCCCTCTTGTGACGAGAAGGTAGGTGCGCTTTCTCATCGGTCTTTGACTGCTAGAGCCTGGGCAAACAGGGCCGCGCCGAGACCGCCCGCGATCTGCGGGTCGATCTTGGGCTGCAGGGCCTTGACGCCGAGCTCTTTCTCGATGCGGTGCACGACGCCGACGTTCTTGGATATGCCACCGGTGATGCCGAACTCGGGCTCCACGCCGATGCGCTCCAGCAGGGTGACCACGCGATGGGCCATAGCGGAGCAATAGGCTGCCAGCACCTTGGGCTTGTCCCAGCCCGAGTTGAGCAGCGAGCGGGCCTCGGATTTGGCGAAGACCACGCAGGTCGTGCTGACCGGAGGCGGCTCCTGGCTGATCTGAAACGACATGTCACCGATCTCGGTGATCGGCACGGCCAGTAGGTCGGCAATGACCTCCATGCCACGCCCGGTGCCGGCGGCGCATTTGTCGTTCATCAAGAAGGCCTCCACCTTGCCACGCGGGTCGACTTTGATGGACTTGCAGTCCTGACCGCCCATGTCCAGGATGGTGCGGATCGAGGGTCCGTAGATGTAGTTCGCGCCGCGTCCGTGGCAAGCGATCTCGGTGAGGGTCTTGTTGGCGAACGGGATGTTGACACGGCCGTAGCCGGTCGCCACGATGTACTGCAGGTCTTTCGGCTCCACGCCGGTGGTCTCGAGAGCGTAGTTCATGGCGCGCCGGGCGCTGTCCGGGCTGTTGGAGCCGGTGCGCGTGCTGCCGTAGGCGTAGATCTCGCCGTCCGCGATGATCACGCATTGCGAGCTGACGGATCCGACGTCGATGCCCGCCGTGACGAGCTTGGCCTTTTTCCAATCTATGTCGGGGTTAGTGTAGCGGGACTCAGTCCACCGCCAGTACTCGACTTTCGCCTCTGTCATTGTCATCTCTCATCCTCTCTCGGTGTTTCGATGGTCTGGATCTAGCTTTGAGCAAGCAGAGCCGCGCCGAGAGCGCCCAGGATCTGGGGTTCTTGGTGGACCAGCAGCTTGGTTGCCAGGCTCTTCTCCAACGAATCGACGAAGCCGACGTTCTTGGACATGCCACCAATGAGCGCCACCGGCTGCTCGACGCCGACGGCGCGCGTCATGGACGCGATACGGGCGGCGATGGCATCGGTCACGGCGCGGGCGATGTCCGGCTTTGGCGTGGCTTGGTGGATGAGCGAGACCACCTCGGACTCGGCGAAGATGACGCACTGGGCGTTCATGGGAACTTTCTGGGTCGATTGCAGCGCCAGGGGTCCGAACTCGTTGAGCTGGATCTCCAGGGCGCGCGCCATGGACTCGGTGAAGGCGCCGCATCCCGCGCTGCACTTCTCGTTGACAGCGAAGTCGGACACCTTGCCGGTGCCATCCATACGGATGGCGCGTCCTTGCTCGGCGCCGATGTCGATGACTGTGCGGGCCTCCGGGTAGAGTGCGGCCACGCCCTTCGCGTCGCAGGTGATCTCGGTGATGGCGTCGTTGGCGAACGGCACGAACTTACGGCCGGCGCCGGTCGCCACGATCTTGGTGATATCGCTCTCCGACAAGCCAGCCATGGCGGCTGCCTCGGACAGCGCTTCCTTGGAGACAGCGACCACGTCTCCCGCGTTATACTTCACGCTATAGCCGGCCAGGCTCCCGTCCCTGGCAACCACAGCCTTGATTGTCTGATTCCCCACGTCTATGCCTGCGGTGACCAACTGCCTTCCCCCTCTCGAACGTCGATCTGCCAACCCACGGGCATGGGGCTCTTTCCCTTAGCCGCCTGCGGCGACCGCGAGCCCATGGTATCAAAGAGGCGTCACTGGTACATGAACAGGAGCGTCCTCAGATGCGTCAACAGAGACGTCAACGAATGGAGGTATAGCTTTGATGACCAAACAAGCCGATCACTAGCCTTATTCGCCCGAGAAGATCGGTGAGCGATGCTCTTTGAAGGCCACCATGGCCTCCAATCTGTCCCGACTGCGGAAGGAGTGGAGGCGCATTGCGGCGAACGTCTCTTCCTCTGCTGGCGTCAGTTCCGTGGGCAGGGCCAGACGATTGAGGATGGTCTTGGTGCCCTTCAGCGCAAGTGGAGCGTTGGATGCGATGGTGTCGGCCAGTGCGTATACATGGTCGTGGAGGTCGGCCGCCGGCACAACCTCGTTGACGAGCCCGAACCGCTGGGCCTCCTGCGCATTGATGAGGCGACCGGTGAAGAATAAGTGTCTCGTGTTGGCCAGCCCGATAGCGTTGATGAAGTCACGCAGTCCGATGGGCGGGTAGATGACCCCCAGCCTTGTCTGGGGCATGCCGAACTTGCCCGTGTCCGCGGAGATGCGCAGGTCACATGCCATGGCCAGTCCGAGCCCGCCGCCGATGGCATAGCCGTGGATCATGGCGATGACAGGATACGGGTAGCTGCGGATGCTCTGATACAGTTGCAGCAGGGGCTCCTCCGGGGGAGTATCCACGTCAGAGCGGACCAGTTCGCCCAGGTCGTGGCCCGAGCAAAAGGCTTGCTCTCCGATCCCTCGAAGCACGAGGACATACCTTTCGGTACCTTCTGCTAGAGAGCTCAGTTGCTGAGAGAGATCGTCTATTAATTCGGGACACAACGCGTTGCGTCGCTGGGGACGATTCAAGGTGAGAGTGCAAACGCCCTCCTGGCGTTCGACGAGAAGCATCTGCGAAGACATGTTATCCTCCTTTTGCGCGGAGCGACCTCCGCAGCTAGCGTGAAGTTCGGGCGTACGCCATCTGGTTGACCACTCCGACCCCTAGCTCCTAGCCCCCAACCCCTTCGCCTCCAGCCGAGCGATTTCTTCCAGCAGGCACTGACGGCCCTGCCTTTCGGCCATGGTGCGGACCTCCGCCATACAGGCCTCCGCCGCGGTGGGTGGAAGGAGAGGGATGAGCCAGAGTCGGATCTGGGCGGCTAGATGGCGGGTGCCCATGGCATCAGCGCGAGCGAGGGCGCGCGATAGCCAGTGGACGGCGGTGGCCGTTTGACCCCGCCGCTCGGCGAGGCGACCCAAGTTGGCCATGAGGCCCGCGATGGGGTATGGGATGAAGAATCGTTCAGTCAGATCCAAGCCTTCGGTGAGATATTTCCCCGCGGCCTCTAAGTCCCCGTCGGCCAGGGCAATCTCCCCTAGGTTCGAAAGGAGATGGGGCTGATAAGCGAGCAGACCGTTTTCGCGGGCCAGCCGCAGGCCGGAGAGTGCGTGCTCCAGCGCATCGGGACGGTCCAACACACGCAGATAAGAGGCCAGATTCGTTTGGGCCAAGACGACATAGACCAGCGTGGCGGCATGATGTCCGGTCCCCTGGACTGCGGCCGACGCTGCTCGGAAAAAGGCGACAGCTCGCGGCAGATCGCCCCGCCGGGCAGCGCAGATGCCCAGAGCGTTCTTGATCTGCGTCAGCATCTTCGGGGAGATTGGTCCCGCTTCGCGGTAGAGCGCCTCCGCGGACTCGAAGTGGGTGACAACCTCGGTGAGGTCAGCTCCCTCGAACAGCGGCCGCATCCCGTACATGAACTCCGCCAGATCCGCCTCTTCGAACATCAGCGCCGTTCCCAGGAGAAACTCCGCCAAAGCGGCCTCGCCGCGCGACCGGGCCAGTGTAGACGCCTCGCGATACGCCTCTGCCGCTCGTACGATCTGTCCTGCAAGGAAATATACATCCCCCATGGTTCTCACGATGAACGTCCGCTCGTCCTCATCAGCGACGGCGAGGGACTGCTGGTAGAAGGCGATTGCCTCCGTCCACGCGGCAAGACGCCTGGCCTGATTTCCGGCGCGACGTGCGTAGGGTGCCGCGCGGTCCGGGGCGTTGCCCTCCCCCAGATGCTTTGCGATCAATCCTACGACCGGATCAAGGCGCACTTGGTGAATGTCCTCTAGCGCTTCGGCGACACGGCGGTGCAGTAGTTGCCGGCGCGCGATGCCGATCTCGCGATAGGCTACCTCCACCGTCAGACTATGGTCGAAGGCCCACCGCGGCCCATCCAATGGGCAGATCAAGCCAGCGGTTTGCAGCTCGTCGAGTCCGTCCAGCACCGTGGTCTCAGAGACGGCCGCGACCCTGGACACGACGTCGAACTCGAACTCACGCCCAACCACGACCGCCGCGTCCAGGATACGGCGGGCCGGTTCGGAGAGGCGCTCCAGGCGCGCCTGGATCAGGCTGTGGACGGTTCGGGGTACGATCGGAGAGGCCGAGAGAGCGTTCAGATCTACTACCCCGCCCGCCAGCAGAAGTCCGCTCTCGCGCCCGTGGCGGACGAGCTCTGCCAGGATGTACGGATTACCTTCAGACGTGCGTGTGAGCCATTCCGCCAGGATGTGAGCGTAGGCTGGGCTTAGATGGCGGGCTACGGACGCCACGTCGCCGGGTTGGAGGCGAGAAAGAGTCATGCGCACCAGGCGTCCCTCACCGGTGAGAGCCCGCAGCAAGGCTGCCAGGGCCGAGCGAGGAGTAAAGGGTCGGGTGGCTCCGACAAAAGCGATGGGCTCTGTCGCGGCCTGTCGGACGAGATAGCCGAGCATGCCAAGAGTCGAGGCGTCGGCCCAATGCAGGTCATCGAGGAAGACGATCACCGGCCGCTGACGGCTCACGGCGAACAAGAACTGGTTGAGTGCTTCCCAGAGATGGCGATCATCCGGAGTGGAGATGGCTCGCTGGTGTACGAACGAGGTCCCGGCCATCTCGGGCAGCAAGCGTCCTATCTCGGCTGACCACACGGGAGCGAGATTTCTGCGGAGGACGCCATCCAGCGCGGGCCACTGCGGATGAGAACGCAAACCACGCAGCGCTTCGATAATCGGCTGATATGGGAGGGACTGTTCCAGCTCGTGCGCAGCGCCACGGATGATGAGTGCGCCTGATTCGCGGATTAGCTCCTCGGCCAGACGCGTCTTGCCAATGCCCGGCTCGCCTTCGATAAGGGCGAGCTGTCCCGCGTGTCCCGAGACCAGCGTGCGGAGAGCTTTCAACTCGGCGTCGCGCCCAACGAAGGGTAGTGCCGCGGAGGCGCGGCCGCGTGGAGTCGAGGCAGAGCGCCTTGGTTGCGGTGGACCGTCGGCCGCAACGTCGTTGCTGCTGGAGCTGGAAAGTGTGTCGGTGATGATGGCTTCGTACATGGCTTGCGTTTCCGCCATCGGCGGCACACCCATCTCCTCGTCGAGGAGCTTGCGCAGCTTCTCGTAGCGGCGGATCGCACTCGCTCGATCTCCCGCCAGGTAATGGAGTCGCAGGCAGGAGCGCTGCAGGTCTTCCTGCAAAAGGTCAAAATCAAGCGCCTGGTTCAGGGCGTCCAGCGCATCGCCGAAACGGCCGCGTTTCTCGTATTGGTCGGCTAACGTGGCTAGCCCTCGTCTCGCGAGGCGGCGATATCTCTCGCGTTCAGCGGCCACCCAATCGTCGAACTCGGGCGGGTCGGGCAGGCTGAAGCCATCGAGAAAGTCGCCACGATAGAGCTTCACAGTTGCCGCGAGTAACTCCGGATCGGCACTGGGATCCGAGAGGCGGCTATCGAACAGGCGCGCATCGACCTCGGTTTGGGGAGCCAGGGATAGCGAGTCCTTGTCGATGATCAGCCAGTTGCCGAGTGTCTTGTGCAGTTCGTGAAGGGTGGCGCGGAGGGTATGCTGGGCCGCCGAGCGGTCCAGATCGGGCCATAGGAGTGCGAGCAACTCCTCGCGGGTGAGAGGGCTGCTGTGCGCCGCGAGGTAGTAGACCAGCGCGCGCGCCTTGCGGCGCACCACCTGGACGGGCTGTCCATCGAGCAGCAGCCGAGGCCGACCCAGGATCTGGATCACAAACATGCGCGATTATAGCCACGTTGAAGCCTAATTGTCCAGTTGTCTCTTGTCATGCTGGCAACCTATCGTCGTGAATTGATTGACGGACGAATGGCCGTTATCTCACTGAAGCTCTAGCTTGTCAAGCCAGGCGAGTATGGTCTCCGATAGAGACTGCTCTGCTCCCAGATAGTAATGGTCGCCGCCAGGCAACAGGACGAAGTCACGTCGTTCGGCGTGTTGGGCCATCTGATAGAGAGTCTGGCAGCGGTCCCGGTAAACCTCGAAGTCTCCCTCGCAAACGGCTACCAGGAGCGGCGTTCGAACCTCTCCCATGTATTTACGCAGGTCGTAGATCAGATCGGGCCCCCAGACCGAGAGGAACGTCCGGGCTGTGCATAGTAGCGGCACAGGTCCGAAATGACGAAAGACGACAAACTTCTCGCCTTCACCGGCCTCGACGAGCTCTGTGGCTTGCCGAACGGCCTCATCATAGGGAACATCGATGTAGTACTCTGCTACCTCCGTCATCACCGGCCCTGCACTGCAGAGGATCATTGCCAGAACACCAGGGTCCGGTTGCATGATCTGAGAGTAGACGGCTTTCGGACAGCCATAGCTGTGGGCAATCATGACGTAGCGGTGGTAGCCTCTGTCTTTGAGAAAGCGCAGACCGGCCGCGATATCCTTCGGAGAATCTTCGAACTGGGCTCGCATAAGGCCAATACACGGCTCACGATCGGCTACCGTGCCGTAGTCGTGGTCGCGGGTGTTCAACGAGAGGCAGGCGAAGCCGGCTTCAGCCAATACTCCAGGTAGAAACCGCCCCAGACCGGTGTAGAAGTTGCCCCAGCCGCCATGAATGAGAAACACAGCCACTCCAGTCGGCGCGGCTGGTTCATATAGGGCGCCGTGAAGCAGAACGCCGTCCTCCGTACGCGTGGAGATCATCTGGGCCAAGGGGGACATAGAAATCATCTTGCCTCCGCGGGTAGTTGGCATGAGATGCGAGGGACGCTCCCACGATATGCCGCGAAAGAATGGCTGAGTGGATTCGCGGGACTGTCGTGTCAGTGGACAAAAGGATGTCCTACCGATGGCGCGCACGCCGTCCCAGCGCAAGGGCGCGTAGAATGACGCTTGACCAAGGCGCGAGTGGTGAAAGGTTTACGTGAAACGTTAACCAGCCGGCCCGCATTATAGCACGGACGGACCGGCTGTCAAGGCTTTTGATGGGGCAGAGCTAGATGTCGCCCGACCGCTGTTCTGCCAACGCAACAGATCAGCTGGCGTGTCGACATCACGAGCGGTCCCAGGGGCATAGAACAAACGTGGTGCAATGCCCAGCGCCTGGGCTGCTCTCAAATGACGCGCAAGGCTGCCGGACCCGAAGGAGAACCGCAGCAAGCCGGGCGGACGCACGAGCATAGCGTTGGTGCCCGTTCCATCCAGCGACGGGGCCAGGACAACGCTGTTCTGACCCTCGTCGCCTCGCAGCATGGACTCGATCTCTCGCGTTTGTAGTAACGGAAGATCGGCGTGTAGGACGAGCATGGCATCCGCGTCACGGGCGGCACACCAAATTGCAGCCTGCTCCAGGGCATGATTCAGTCCGCCATCCTGTTCCGGCACAGACTCGCCCCCGAGAAACCTGGCATGGGAGAGAATCTTCTCATCGCGGCTCAGCACGGCCCAGCCGGCAAGACCCTCCGCGCTACGCACGGCGGCCAGCACCAACTGGAGCATTCCCAATGCCAACTGGATCCGCTCCCTATGCGAGAGCATTGGCTCCAGTCTGCTCTTGGCTTCTCTCAGCGGCTTTGCGGGAATGATGGCCCAGGTCCCACCCGACACGCCGGCAATCAGTCCTTCCCCCCAGCCTTCTTGCGATTTCCGCGGATCGTCCGCTTCAGCAGGAACTGCGCCTCCTCGGGCATCAGTTCCTCTCGACGAGCATGCTTGTCCTGGGCGATCTTCTCCAGAATGGCGAAGCTGCGCACCTCGCCCAGCTCCAGAATTCCTTGCTCCCGCGCCTGCTCCACGAGCTCGGCGCCCCGCGCTGATCTGACTAGCAGCGTGTTCTCATCGGCCTTCGATCCTACCGCCCCGATGGAGATATCGGCGAGTTCCGCCGTGAAGTCCTGGCAGGAGTGGCAGATCGGCCAGCTCAGATCCCGGATCTCGCCGAGCGGACGTCCCTCGGTCCGCTCCGCGTCCGACACCAGCAGGTTGTTCTTCTTGATGTCGAAGCGTGTGGCGCTGGTCAGCGGAATGCCCAGATCGCTCTCCACCCACTGCGCTATCCCGCGCACGCCCCGCTCTCCGTACGTGAAGCTCTCGGCGCAGAATAGCCCCAGCACTACCACGATCCGCTCGGCCGGGTAGCGAGAATCCTGCCGCCGTTGCAGATTGCGCAACGAGGCCACCTGGCAGGGGGTGCCCACAAAGGCCAGTCGCGTGAACTGCTCCAGGGCGGGCTTAAGCTGGGACAGCGCTGCCGCTGCTGTGTACTTCGAGCCGGCCGCGGCCTGGACCTCGGCGGGGGTGGTGGCGATCATCGGCTGGGGGCGCCACTCTGCGTCGCGCCCGGTCACCAGGGCCGCATCGATCTGCTTCTGCTCCAGCAGGAACGTGAGCAGAGCGGTGGTCACGCCCGCGTCCTGCACCCCGGCGCTCTTTAGCGGGACCTTGGCGGCCCAGGCGGAGCGGTAATAGCCCAGCAGCGCGTTCTCGCGCGCAGCGCCGAACAACTCGGGCTCGAGCTCGGCGTGGTTACTATGCGCCCGGGTGCAAACCCGGAAGCATAGCATGCAGTCCCGGCAGATGGTCGGGTCGCCCTGTTGACCGGGGTGTGTCGCCTCATACGCATCCCAGGCACAATAGGACATGCAGAGACCGCAGTGCAGGCAAGAATCCCCACCCGCGAGGTTGCGATGGAAAACGTCCAGTTGGGACACCGATACTATCCTCCTACGGAACGGATGCTCTGGGCGCCACACCCACCGGCGTGAGCGCTAGGCGCCGGTTATATAACGTGTCACGCTGCACGGGAACACGACCGATAGAGCTGATGGCCGATTGAATCTCCGCCGGGCTGAGGTATTCTCCGTGGACCGCCCCCGCGCTGCGAGAGATGCTCTCCTCCATCAGGGTGCCGCCAAAGTCATTGGCTCCGCAGGTCAACGAGCGCAGCAGACCGGGCACGCCGATCTTCACCCAGCTATTCTGAATGTTGACGAGGTCACGGTCAAGATAGAGCCGGGCGTAGGCCGTTAGCTGGAGAATCTCCTCCAGCGGGACAGGACCCAGCTTGTGCCGACGAGCCAGGGGCGTGTTGCCCGGCACGAAGGGCAAGAGCACCAACTCGGTGAAGCCTCCGGTCTCCCGCTGGATGTTCCGCACGATCTCCAGGTGGCGGATGCGGTGCTCCCAGCTCTCGACATGCCCGAACATCATGGTGACCGTGGACGGAATGCCCAGCGTATGGGCCGTGCGGATCACCTCCACCCATTCGACGGTGCTGAGCTTCGTGGGACAGAGCTGCTGCCTTACCTCGTCCACCAGGATCTCGGCCGCCGTGCCGGGCATGGAGTCCAGTCCAGCGTCCTTGAGAGCCGAGAGGATGTAGCGCAGGTCGTGTCCCGAGCGGCGGCTGAGGGAGAGAACCTCCATGGGCGAGAAGGCGTGCAAATGGAGGTCGGGATACTGACGCTTGAGGGTGCGCAGCAGGTCAAGATAGAACGAGAAACCCAGCTCTTTGTTCAAGCCTCCCTGCATGCAGACCTCGCTGGCCCCCTGCGCGACCGCCCTGGCCACTTTGCTCAGGATCTCGGGGATGGAGAGACAAAAGGCGTCCGCCGCGTTAGCGCCGCGGCAGAAGGCGCAGAAGGCGCAGCCGCCGTTGCATATGTTGGTGAAATTGACGTTGCAGTTGACCACGTAGGTAACGTCGTCCCCTACCAACTCCCGCCGCCGCAGATCGGCCGCGGGGGCCAGATGGGCATCGACCGCGGGATGAACGGGCAGCCGCTCCTGTAGGTGGAAGCCGAGCAAGGTTACCTTTTCCACGATAGTCTCAAGCGAAGGCCAGGGAGCGTCCGGGTTGATCTCGTCCGGCTCGTCCGAGATCCCGCCCAGGTCACGAGCGCCGGCCTGCAAGAGGTCGGCGAAGTCAGGGTTGAGATTGGGGGGCACCTGTATGGCCACCCCCGGCAACAGGGCCCGGGCCGCGCGGACGGTCTCCAGCATGGCGCTCAGGTCGGCTGGAGTCTGACCGACCATGGGAGTGCCGGATTTTGGATGGAAGTTCTGGATGATGACCTCCTGGATATGTCCGTAGCGACGCTGGAGCGCGGCGATTTCCTCCAGGGTTTGGAGGCGATCGTCGGGCGACTCGCCGATGCCGATGAGCAGCCCGGTGGTGAACGGGATGCGCAGAGCGCCGGCCCGGGCGATATGGGCTAGGCGCTCCTGCACGCGTTTGCCATGCCTTCCGGCGTGGGCGGGGAGGCGGTCGTTGGTCGATTCGAGCATCAGCCCCATCGAGACGTTGACCTCTTTGAGGCGGCGGAGTTGGTCCTCGGAGAGGAGCCCGACGTTGGTATGGGGCAGCAGACCGAGCTGGAGGGCCCGCAGACCGATCCGGTGGAGGTAGTCGACGTACTCGTCCTCGCTGAGCGGGAAGCCATCCACCAGCCAAGGGCGCTC
Organism: Chloroflexota bacterium; assembly: GCA_004297765.1. Lineage (GTDB taxonomy): Bacteria > Chloroflexota > Dehalococcoidia > FW602-bin16 > FW602-bin16 > FW602-bin16. Next base: position 32,122 of record SCTZ01000031.1, read on the forward strand.
GCCGGACATGATCAGGAGCTCGCGCCGCCCGCGCTGGACTCCTGCCTGAAGCAACTGCTCCACTTCCTTCCATCTGATGACACCGTCACCGCACCTGCGGAAGCCGCAGTAGGCACAGGCGTTCGCGCAGGTCCGGGTGGGCACGAGTGTCATCGAGCGGGAAAAGGTGACTAAGCGATCCAGAATGGTGTCTCTTGTCAATGGAGTTCCCTCCGCTAGTGTGCTGACGCCGAAGCTCATTCTACCACCGCCATTACCTATCGACCAGGCTTTCCGTCTATGCTACAAACGCTGCACACTAGAGGGATCTCGAGCTCGGACCGTAATAGACCACCCCGCGCCGACAGATCTTCTCTATCCTCTTCATGCCGTTCATGAGCTCCAGATGGGCGAGCGTTTCGAAGATGGTTGCCTTCTTCTCCCAGTCAAGCAGGTCGTTCCAGTCGTGCACCGCGGCTCGCCAGGGGATACTACGCGCGATCTCGTAGGCCGTGCGCGGTGTATCACCGATGGCCTGTAGCATATGCTCCATCCGCACGTCGTGGTGACACAGGATCTCGTCGACGCGCTTCGGCAGATCGTAGAAGATCTGCTCGTGCGCCGGCAACACGATATCAACGTCCAATCGACTCACAGCCTTCAGAGCGGTTACATAATCGGCCAGGGGGTTGCCGATATTCTGGAGGTGCAGCGTAACTATGGGCGTGATACCTGGCAGAACGTGGTCGCCGGATAACAGGACGCGCTTGTGTGGCTCGTACAGACAGATGTGCCCGGACGCATGCCCCGGCGTCCAGATGACCTCGAAGCGAAACCCCCCGACCTCGATGATCTCGCCACCACTCAGGGTGCGGTCCGGATAGACCAGATGCACGTAGTCCAGCAGGTTCAGGGAAGCGCGCGCGATTCTGTCCAGATCCTGCTCGGGCATGCCATTGATCCTCAGCCAGGCTGCTACCTGTGCTATCAGACCCTCCCAGTTGTGGTAGCGCGATTCGATGAAGGATGTCTCCATCTGATGGATGACGATCTCAGCGCCGGAAAGCCGCTTGATCCTGCCCGCTAGGCCATAGTGGTCGGGATGGATGTGTGTGACCAGGATGGTCTTGATGTCGGTGAGCTGAACCCCAAGCTCGGCGAGTTGCTGCTGCAGCGAGGCAAAGGAATCCTTCGCGTCCCAGCCCGTGTCCACCAGCAGGTACCCATCCTCGCCGCGCACCAGGTAAGCGTTGATGACCCCCAGCGAGCTCCCGGGGATCGGGAGTCTAAGCTGGTGGATACCAGGAATCACCTCCATAGCATACACCTCTCTAGTGCAAGGTCAGGGGACTTCTGCGGGAATCTTCTCCCTCGCGCTGCACCGGAACGGGGAATTCTCGGTCGCCTTAGGCGACCGAACCCCCGGTCTGACGGCACACTAGTCGATGACGACCAGCCGTTGCCCCTGGTCTACCCGCTGCCCTGCGCGCACACCGACGTGATCGACTCTTCCCGCGGCGGGCGCCCGGATGTCATTCTCCATCTTCATGGCTTCCAGCACCAGCAGGACATCACCTCGCTCAACTTGCTGCCCAGGCTCGACGAAAACCTGCAGGACCAGACCGGGCATCGGTGCGTTCACCGCGGCGCTCCCGTTGACCGGAAGGGCTGACCTCGTCGGGTCTTTGCGCCCGACTAACTGAGGCGCCGCCGCGACTTCGAAAACGTTGCCAGCCAGATAGATCACGTAGCGGTCGCCGATTTCTTCGACATAGACCTCCAGCATCTCGCCCCCCGCCAGGAGGGTGAAGTGATGGGGACTGTCCATGCTGCGCAGGCGCACCTCCTGCTCGTCTCCGTTCAGCCAGGCCCGCAGCACCGCACCGTCCTCCTGCAGCTCGACGGTGAATAGCTCCGTTCCGGTCTGGACCTGGTAGCGGTGCTTCTCCCCGCTCACAACCCCCTCCTCCCGGTCATGCACCAGCGACCGTAGGTCTTCCAGGCGCTGCCGTTGCGAGAGCTGTGCAGCGGGACCCGGCTGGTCTGCCGTTTGCGATGGACCAGCGCTGCGCCCACCACGGCGGCCAGTCCGGCCATCGTCGCCAGACTTGGCTCCTGGCTGCTCCACTCTTTCTGGACGAAGTTGGTGCGATAGTCGCCATCGAGAAAGGCCTGGTGCCGCAGCGCGAAGTGATGAAACGGCACGGTGGTCTTCACCCCCACAACGTGGAACTCATGCAGGGCCCGCTGCATACGCTGAATCGCCTCCTGGCGCGTCTCGCCCCACGTCGCCAGCTTGGCGAGCAAAGGATCGTAGTAGAGGGAGACTGGCATGCCCGTGTATAGGCTGCTCTCCACGCGCACTCCCGGACCGCCGGGCTCGCGCAGCAGCCGGACGGTGCCCGTGGAGGGCAGGAAATCGTTGAAGGGATCCTCGGCGCAGATGCGGCACTCCACGGCTGCTCCCTTGGGAACAAGCGCCGACTGAGTATATCGTAGCGGCTGGCCCGCGGCAATGCGGAGTTGCTCTTTGACCAGATCCAGACCGTACACCAGCTCGGTGATGGGATGCTCCACCTGGATGCGGCTGTTCACTTCCAGGAAGTAGAAGCGCTGCTCTTCGTCCAGCAGGAACTCGACGGTGCCGGCGTTAACGTAGCCCACGGCACGGGCGGCCTGCAAAGCTGTCTCCAACAGTTGCTGGCGGGTGCTCTCGTCCAGGGCCAGGGAGGGCGTCTCCTCCAGCAACTTCTGATGGCGCCGCTGGATGCTGCACTCGCGCTCGCCCAGGTGGACCAGGTTGCCGCAGGCATCGCCCAGAATCTGCACTTCCAGGTGGCGGGCCGGAGCAACCAGCTTCTCGGCGTAGAGTCCCGCGTCGGAGAATGACTTCTGCGCTTCACTGCTGGCGGCACGTAAAGCGGCGGCAAGTTCTTCGGTGCTGTGTACCACCCGCAGCCCCTTGCCGCCACCACCCTGAGCCGCCTTGAGAAGGATCGGGTAGCCCGATTGCTCTGCAAACCTGGCGATCTCGGTCGGGTCACTGACCCGCCCGGAGGTTCCTGGCACCACCGGTATGCCAGCCTCGGACATCACCTGGCGCGTGAACGCCTTGTCTCCCAGCGCCCTGAGCACACGGGCTGGCGGGCCGATGTAAGTGACACCGCTGCGCTCGCAGGCCTCGGCGAACTCCGGGTTCTCGGACACCAGTCCATAGCCGGGATGGATCGCATTGACTCCGGCATCGACAGCGATGCGGAGGATGCGTTCGATGTTGAGGTAGCTTTCGTGGACGGGCGCGCCGCCGAGGCGATAGGCCTCGTCGGCTAAGCGGACATGCAGGGACTGCTCGTCCACGTCGCTAAAGAGCGCGACGGTAGCGATGCCCATCTCGCGGCAGGCCCGGATGACTCGAATGGCGATCTCGCCCCGGTTGGCGACGAGCACTTTACGAAACACAGGCTTCTCCTGCGTCAGCGCGGTGCAGGCAGACCACTCGCTTTTCCTCAGCACCACGTCTCTTGAAGATGAGCTGGACGATGTCGCGCGGCTGTCCGATTATCCCTGCCACCGTCAGGCGTTCTCTCCTGACGTCAGAGGTCCCAACAACGGCCAGCGCGGCAAACCACGAAGGCCCTGGTCGCGAGCGAGGATCCTCTTTAACGTTGAACGTTAAGTTACTGCGAGTCTAGCACTCGTGCTGGTGGGTGTCAAGGCCTGAGGCAGGTGGAACAACATCGGACTATGAGAAAGCAGGCTGTCCGCGGGAGATTCGCCCCTGTCGCTTATCAGCACATGCTCTCTGGAACGCTGACGCCAATCAGGATCATATAGATAGGGTAGTCGTCTGTCAATCTTCTTCAGCGAGCCTAAGAGCCTTGGCATTGACACGGCTGGGCGCCTCTCATATAATCCCACGTGCTAGTACATACTAGATCGCATGCGGCAACGCGTGGGGTGTCAAGCCCCTTCTGCCCCAGATCCTGAAAGTGTTCCGCCGGCCTGCACAAGAGCCAACTTCTCATAGGGTCATCAAGTCGCGCTTCGGTCTTAGCTAGTGTTCGACCACACTGGTTTTGTCATTCTGAGGCGCGCACGCCGAAGAATCCGCGCCCTGGGAATACGGATTCTTCGCGCTGCGGCGCTCAGAATGACAGATAGCGTCTTCTCTGTGGTCGAACACTAGCTCCATGGTTCTGCGGTGAGGGACCTGGTGGCGCTGGCCGTCAGTCTTCGTTCATTCCAAGCTTCGGACTGACGTGCGCGGTCACACGCGCAATCGCCCTGCAGGACGGTAGTCCTGCTCGCTCGATTCAGGAGTTCCACTCGGCTACGTAGTTCCGTTCGCATACGTGAAGAAAGGGGTGACGAAATGAGCAGCATTGCAAGGATTCTGCTGAGCAACGCCCGCCACCATGCCAATAGCACGGCTGTAGAGAGCCAGCGGGGCACGTTGACCTGGTCTCAGCTCGCGGCCCGGGCGGGAGCACTGGCCGCTGGACTGTTGGAACGCGGGATACGGCCCGGTGACCGGGTGGCGATCGTCTCCTCCAATTGTCCTGAGTTTCTCGAGTTGTTCTACGCCTGCGCGGGCTCGGGACTCATCGTCGCGCCGTGCGGCACGCGTTCTCATCCGGAGGAGCTACGTCGCTATTTTAGCCAATACATCAAGCCGCGTGTGGCCATCATTGGCGCGGGCGCCGAGCCCTGTCTCGGCTCGTGGCTCGAGGATTGCGAATTGGTCGTCTCGATCGACTCCGGTCTCCCGGGGGTCCCCTATGCCGATGTGTTGGTCGAGGGCGGGCGCCTGTCGGAGGAGGTGGATCTGGATGCTCCCTTCACCATCGGCCAGACCAGCGGCACGACAGGTCTGCCGAAAGGGGCCGTCATCACGCAGCGCAATGCTCTGTCCAGCATCTTCAGCTTCGTTGCCGAGCATTCCCTCCAACCATCGGGAGCCTACCTGATCCAGCATCCCATGTCCAACGTTCCCGGCGGACCGGGGCAGCTCTTCCCTCTGCCCAAGGCGGCCCGCACGGTGCTATTGCCGCGCTACGAGCCGAAGCTTTGTATGGAGACCATCCAGCGCTATCGCGTGACACACACGGTCCTGGTGCCCACTATGCTGCACGATCTCCTGCACCATCCGGACGTGGATCGCTACGATCTGTCGTCACTGACCGGCGTCATCGTGGGCGCGGCCCCGGTGCCCAAGAAGCTACTGGAGGAGGCTGTGGCTCGGCTTGGCGAGGTCTTCGTGCCCATGTATGGTATGACGGAGTCCACCGCCACGGCCTGTGTGCTGCGCGCTCCCGACATGTATCCGGTCGCGACCCAGCCGGAGCGCCGGCTTCGTTCGCTCGGCAAACCCACGGCCGGGATCGAGGTGCGCGTCGTCCATGACGATGGCGCCGACGTGCCCTGGGACGGAGCTTCCATGGGCGAGATTCTGCTACGGGGTGGCAACGTGGTGCGACGCTACTGGGGCGATCTACCGGAGAACCAGACCACCTGGACCGGCGAGTGGCTCCACACGGGCGACGTGGCCACGGTCGATCAGGACGGCTTCTTGTACATGGCGGACCGCAAGAAGGACATCATCATCAGCGGTGGCACGAACGTCTCGTCTGTGGAGGTCGAGGAGGTCCTACGGACCCACCCCGCCGTCGACCAGGTGGCCGTGATCGGACTCCCGGACGAGCGCTGGGGCGAAGCCGTGACGGCCGTGGTGGTCCTCAAGGAATCCGCCTCCGTGGAGGCAAAGGCGCTGCAGGACCACTGCCGCCAGCAATTGAGTGGTGTGAAGACTCCGAAAAAAGTCATCTTCACCGACGCTCTGCCCCTGAGCGGCATGGGCAAGATCCTGAAGCGGGAGCTACGGCGACAATACGTCGGCTAGACGGGGCGTTTCTTTCGCTGGCTGCCCGGAGGGCCTCAGAAGAAAGGGGTGACAAGATGAGCAGCATCGCCAGAATACTGCTGAACAATGCCCGCCACCACGCTAACGGCACGGCTGTGGAGAGTCAGCGGGGCACGTTGACCTGGTCTCAGCTCGCAGCCCGAGCAGGAGCTCTGGCCACGGGCCTGTTGGAGCGCGGGATTCACCCTGGCGACCGGGTGGCCATTGTCGCGGCCAACTGCCCCGAGATTCTCGAGTTGGTCTATGCCTGCGCTGGCTCGGGACTCATAGCCGCACCAGCTGGCATCCGCTCGCATCCTGAGGAGCTACGGCGCTATTTCAGCCAGTACATCAAGCCCCGGGTCGCCATTATCGGTGCGGGCGCCGAGTCCTGCCTCGGATCGTGGCTCGATGATTGCGAATTGGTTGTCTCGATCGACCCCGGTCTCCCGGGGGTTCCCTATGCCGACGTGCTGGTCGAGGGTGGGCGCCTGTCGGAGGACATGGACGTGGACGCTCCCTTCACCATCGGCCAGACCAGCGGCACGACAGGCCTCCCGAAAGGGGCTGTCATCACGCAGCGCAATGCTCTGTCCAGCATCATGAGCTTCGTAGCCGAGAACCCCAGCCAAACTACTGATGCCCATCTGATTCAATTTCCGATGTCGGCCGTCCCCGGCAGCCCGGGCCAGCTTTTCCCTCTGCCCAAGGCGGCGCGCACCGTGCTGCTGCCGCGCTACGAGCCAAAGCTCTGCATGGAGACCATCGAGCGCTACCGTGTGACACATACGGTCGTGGCCCCTACCATGCTGCATGATCTCCTTCATCACCCGGACGTGGATCGCTACGATCTGTCATCTCTGCGTGGTGTCATCGTGGGGGCGGCCCCGGTGCCGAAGAAGCTGCTGCAGGAGGCTGTGGACAGGCTGGGCGAGGTCTTCGTGCCCATGTATGGTATGACGGAGTCGACCGGTACGGCCTGTGTGCTGCGTCGTCCCGATATGTATCCGGTCGCGGCCCAGCCGGAGCGGCGGCTTCGCTCTCTCGGCAAGCCCACGGCCGGGATCGAGGTGCGCGTGGTGGACGACGAGGGGGCCGACGTGCCCTGGGACGGGGCGAGTATGGGCGAGATCCTGGTGCGGGGCGATAACGTGGTGCGCCGCTACTGGGGCGACCTGCCCGAGAACAAGGATACCTGGACGGGTGAATGGCTGCGCACGGGCGACGTGGCTACGGTGGATGCGGACGGCTATCTGTACATGGCGGACCGCAAGAAGGATATCATTATCAGCGGTGGCACGAACGTGTCGTCCGTGGAGGTGGAGGAGGTGCTGCGGACTCATCCCGCCGTCGACCAGGTGGCCGTAATCGGTCTGACGGACGAGCGCTGGGGCGAGGCTGTGACGGCCGTGGTGGTCCTGAAAGAGGCGGTTTCCGTGGAGGCTAAGGATCTGCAAGACCATTGCCGACAGCAACTCAGCGGCGTGAAGGTCCCGAAGAGGGTCATCTTCATCGGCGCTCTGCCCCTGAGTGACGCGGGCAAGATCCTGAAGCGGGAGCTACGACGACAATACGCCGGTTAGGTGCGGCGCTCCTTGGGCGAGGTATCTCGGCGAACGAGACCGCCTCGGTTTCGAAAACCGCGGCGGTCTGCTGCCTCGATCCAATCGCGTCACTGCCGTCTGCCGGTCCTGACGGAAGCGATAGTCTACTAGCAGTTGAATGTTAGGTCGTTGTCAAGGAGACGGTCATGAAACTAGCAGACAAGATTGCGCTCGTCACCGGCTCCGGCGCCGGCATCGGCCGGGCCACCGCGTTGCGTCTGGCTCAGGAAGGTGCCGATGTAGTGGTGGCCGATCTGCGCGCGGAGGCAGCGGAATCTATCGCGACAGAGATACAAGCGCTGGGGCGTCGGGCGTTGCCGTTGTCTGTGGACGTGACCGACCGGGGGCAGGTAACCGGCATGGTCGAGCGCGCGCTCGCGACCTTCGGCAAAATCGACATCCTCGTAAATAACGCCGGGGGCAGCAGCCACACTTACGCGCGTCCCGGCGAGGAGAGGCATCGCGGCAATCCTGCCAGTCTGTCCATCGAAGAGGTGCCGGACTCCTTCTTTGATTTCACGATCGCCCTGAACCTGAAGGCGCCCTTCATGTGCATTCAGGCCGTGGTCGGTGCAATGAAACAGCAGGGCGGTGGTCGCATCATCAACCTGGCGTCGCTGGCCGGCCGCGCCGGAAAGCCCGTGGAGTCAGGTGGCTCCTACGCGGCGGCTAAAGGTGGCGTGATCGCCTTGACGCGACACCTGGCCACGGAGCTGGGACCGTTCGGGGTTACGGTGAACGCCATCGCGCCAGGCTTCGTGCTGAGCGAGCGCGTCAAGACTCTCTTTGTCTCCAACCCGGAGTTCGCCGCACGCATGCTGCACGAGATCCCGCTGGGGCGGGCCAGCGATCCGGAAGAGCAGGCGGCTGTGGTGGCCTTTCTCGCCTCCCCAGACGCGAGCTACGTTAACGGAGCGATCATCGACGTGAACGGTGGCTGGTATATGGGATAGGAACGTGGTAACTTGACGCGGGAAGTATAATAGCATTCGTCATATGGCTCTCATGCTTGGCTGACGTCTCCAGTGCCGGCTGGCCCCCGTCCCGGCAAGTGCGATCGCGTGCAGAGCGTATGGTGAATTCATCGGCCTGACTGGGTGGCAGGCACGACACGGAGGAGCTACTGTGGTGCTGGATGTGTCGGTCGTCGGCAAACATCTGGGAACTTTTATCAAAGAGTACACCTGGAAGGACATGATCCTCTACGCGCTTGGTGTGGGGTCCGGTTTCGACGAGTTGGAGTACTGCTACGAGGAAGGGCTCAAGGTACTTCCTTCCTTCGGTGTGGCTGTGCTCTGCCCGGAGCTAACCGACCACGTGAACGCTAGCGCTGGGGTAAATCTGGCTGGGACCGTTCATGGTGAACACGAGCTGATCCTACACCGCCCCATCCCGCCCGCCGGTGGTACGTGGAGGACCGAGGCCAAGATCGCTCACATGTACGATAAGGGCTCGGATAAAGGGGCGGTGGTCATTACCACGGCGGACACCTACGACGCCAATGGTCAGAAGCTCTTCACGAACATTCTCACGAACTTCTGCCGCTTGGATGGGGGCTTCGGAGGTGAGAACGCCCCGAGCGAGCCTGCAGAACGGCCAGTGGGTCCTCCAGATTACGAGGAGATGGACCGTCCCTCTCGTAACCAGCCCCTGCTCTACCGGCTCTCCGGCGATTACTTTCCCCTGCACGTGCACCCCGAACGGGCGCGGGAGTGCGGCTTCGAGGGGCCGATCGTGCACGGGCTGTGCACCTATGGCTACACCTGTCGCGCCATCGTCAAACGGCTCATCCCGGGTGAGCCCGAGCGGCTGACCCGTCTACGGGCGCGCTTTACACGCTCGCTTTATCCCGACACCCCAATCAAGACCCAGATCTGGGAAGCTGGCGAGGGGAAGGCACTCTTCCGAGCTTTCAACGTCAACAACGGCGATGTGGTAGTCGATCGTGGCGTGGCCGAGTGGAAGTGCTGAGGGGAGGTCGAGCTATTTGAACCTGACCAGCTCGTCCTGGCCAAGCTGGCTCTCGAAGATGTCGGCGATGCCCTGTGGCGTCCAACGCCCCTCGGCGTAGACTGTCCGAATCTCCCTGGGTTGGGACCACAAGGCGAGCTTATTTCCCTGGGACGTGTAGACCTGACCAGTCACGTGGCGGGCTGCTTCGCTGCATAGGAAGACCACCAGCGGGGCCACGTCCTCGGGAAGCCCCAGTTCCTCGCCCGCGCCGAGTCCGGCCTGTATCATCGGTCCGGCCATGCGCTGGGTCATGCGGCTGAATGCCACGGGCACGATGCAATTGACTGTGACGTTGTACTTCGCCATAGCCTGGGCGGTGCTTCGAGCCAGACCGACGAGCCCCATCTTGGCCGCCGCGTAGTTGGGGACTCCGGGCGCTCCTCTCAGACCCGAGCGAGAAGTGAATAGGACGATGCTGCCGGATCTCTGCTGGCGCATGACTGGGGTGGCAAAGCGCAGCAGGTTGAAGCCGCCTTTGAGGTGCACCCGGATCACGTCGTCCCACTCGGCCTCGGCCATGTTGAAGATCATCCGCTCGCGCAGTATCCCCGCCACGTGAATCAGACAATCGAGACGACCGAAGCTATCCAGCGCGAGTTGGACGATGCGCTGTCCCGCCTCGAAGCTTCCCACGTCGTCGACGGCGGCAACGGCCGTTCCGCCTCGCTCCCGGATCTCTCTAACTACCGCGTTGGCTGGCTCGCTGGATGGCGCGGATCCATCGAGGCTTACTCCGTAGTCGCAGACCACGACCTTGGCCCCGTGCTCGGCCATGAGCAAAGCGGTACTCCGCCCGATGCCCCGCCCGGCACCTGTGATGATGGCAACTTTGTCCTTCAGCATCATGGTGATCTGTCCCCCTGATCAGCTAGTGCGGTTCACAGAGCGCTGTAGCCCATGTAGTGGCGGACGGCTCTGTCCGCCAGGGGTAGGGCAGGGCAGGTGATGTTGGGATGCGCTGTCGTTTGTTCGCAGAGGCGCGTCCGCCATCGGCTTTCCGTCGCATGATCCAGCGCACCAAGGTTTGTGATAGGGTCAAGGCCGGCCCCGCCCCCTGGCGGACAGAGCCGTCCGCCACTACGTGGGCTCGGCTGTTGCTTAGCCGGGGCGACAGGCCATCGAATCAGACCGATCAGTCCGATCGAACTGATCGGTCTGATTTGTGGCATATGAGACACTACTCCCACAGGTCCCGCGCCACGGCCTCCAGTCCCAGCGCACGGAGTGTCTCGGGTAACGGCTTGCTAGTCTCTTCGTCCCAGCCCATGTGCCGATAGTAGACGCGTTTCATCTCCGCAAAGACTGGGGCCACCGTCCTGCCCTGAGCTGGCCCCATCTCCGGCGGCTCCGCAATACGGGACGAGAGGATGTCGTCTTTGTCTGGCGTCAGACCATGACGTAGGTTGAAGGCCCGCTGGAGCGCCAGTATCCTCCGCCCCACCGTCAGGGCTTCCTCAGGCGTGAAGTCCCAGCCGGTAGCGAGGGAGACTGCCTCGGTCATGATCGAAAGCTCCTTGGGCAGGAGGAAGAAGCAAGTGATCAGACTATCTCCGAACTGATGGCGAGGCCCGATTTTGGCCACTCCGGCCGCCAGTTCCTCTACGGAGTAAGCAGGAGAGAACTTGTCGTGGCCGATATCCGCGTAGAGGGAAGTCTGGGGGTCCAGCGACATGCCGGAGCCCATGTCGGAGACCGCCTGCCTCAGCACTGTGGCCCACTTGGGCCGCACGTCGTGCGTGTGCGGAGCGATGCCGTTCTTGTGGTACACACCGAAGTGCTCCGCCTCGCCGCCAATCCGCTGGGCCGCGCGCATGACCCCTTCCGCCAGCACTTCGCCGAAGCCGCGTCGGTGGGCGATGGCTTGCAGTAGCTCAGCGATGGCTTCCACATTGCCCCAGGTCAGCTCCAAGCCATCGGTATCGGCCGGGCCGATCAATCCCTTCTCATAGCACTCTATGGCCAGGCTGACAGTGAAGCCGCCTTCTTTCACGTCCATACCCAGCCGGTCGTTCAGGTCGCTGAGCATGATCGCCGCGGCCGGGTCCGCGTTGCCGATCAGAGGGCCCCACGCGGCCATGTCCTCGTATTCGGGGAGCTCGGCCTTCAGGCCGGCGTAGCGCCCCTCCTTCACCGTCACGTCATTGCAGTGCGCCCAGGGGCAGGCCCAGCACGGTCTGGGCTTCATCTCGACCAGTGAGCAGATATCGTCCAGGTTGTAGCGGGCGTAGTCGGAAATGTCGCAGGTCGTCATGTTCTTGATGGGAAAGGCGCCCGACATGCCCAGAGCCGCCATGCCGCCCAGGGTTCCGCCGGCCTTGATTGATCTGCCTAGCAAAGATTCGCTCGCGCTATCGGCCCAGTCGTGACGGGCCAGCGCCCGGAGCCGCTCCGGATCCGACAGGTTGATCTTTGAGGTGGTAGACGAGACGGCGATGGCCTTGAGCTTCTTTGAGCCCATCACCGCACCGGGACCGTTGGTGGCGGCCACGTGTCCCTTGTCGTTGAAGATGCCCGCGAACCTGACCAGCTTCTCGCCGGCCGGTCCGATGCAGGCCACGCTGGCGCGTGGCTGACCCAGCTCTGCTTTGACGCGGTCCTCCGTCTCCCAGGTGTCGAGTCCGAGCAGATGGGTGGCAGGCCGCAACTCGGCGACGCCATCGTGGATCCAGAGGTAGACCCACTCGGGCGAGGCACCCTGGAGGACGAGGGCATCGAATCCGGCAAATTCAATCGACCTCTGCCGACAATACTGAAAACTGAGGGGAATCTTCGGGGGACACCCCCGAGCCCCCGGCCTGGCGGCATACTAGCTGCCCTTGATCAATTCCATCAGTTCACGTAACTGTCCCGGGTCCCGAGCGAGATCGGGCTCCAGGTCTTCATCGAAGACGTAGAACAGAGCGCCATTCTGAGCGCCTGCTAGATCCTTCCGACCCCGCAGAACCGTTCCCCGGCGGATCTTTGAGTCGAGGCCGTCCGTAGGTTCCAGCCGAACGACGGCGTCGAAGGCCGTCCCGTGCGACTGAGAACATTCGGTCGAGCGGCAGTAGAAGATCGACTTGACGCCGAAGAACTTGCAGATCTTGGCGGCTGTCTGAACAAAGGGACCCTGGTCACCGTGGGTGCAGTGGTCCGCCACCATGATGACGGCGTCGATGCCGTTCTCGCACAACTTGCGCAGGGCCTCGATCAGCAGTTGCGAGATCTTCTGGTAGAGGCTGACTTCCAGGTATCCCGGCTGCATCTCCGCGATCAGGCTGTCTCTGAGGGTGAAGGGCTCAGGGAGAATGCCGACCAGGGCCCTATCTCGTCCCGCGACGACCTTGAGGCGCCGGATGACTTCCAGCACGACGGGGAATCGTCCTTGTTCCAGCACCTGGGCTGGGTTCAGATCGAGCACCTGCTCTGCCGTCACCCGGCTGGCTATCCGCGGCTTCCAGGGCGCGTCCCAGTCGAGGACGCAGCCAGCAGCCTCGGGTAGAATCGCGAGATCGTTCAGGATGCCGATGGCCTCGAAGCCGAATAGCTGTGTCGTTTGCTGGAGCAAGTTGGCGAGAGGGGTCGGATCGTAGGCCAGATCGATTGGCTCCATCTGCTGCAAGTGGCATATCTGCGAAAAACTCAGCGGAATCACCGGGGCAGTCCCCGCGTTGCGTCCCGCCAGAGCCTGCAATACTCGGTCCTTGTCTTTCACCCCTCTTCCCCTCCTTCGTGCGGATCAGGCAGGGCGATACTTCGGCATCGCCCTGCCCGGAAATCGTGCATGTGCCAGCTACATTACTATCTTGTTCGGCTCGGTGGTCGGGTATGGCCACGGGCCGAAGTACTTGAGAGAGCTTTCGGGCGGCTTCTTCCGCGACCACTGCTCCAGGAACTGGCCGGCTGGGACCCCGCGCTGTTTGCGGTTTTCCCTCTCCTCGCGCCTGAGTTGCTCGGTGCGCTCCGCGTCCAGCTTCCTGGTCTGCGGATCGAAGGCCACCTTGAAGATGGTGTTGACGGCCCACTCGCTGATCGTTCCCGCTTGCATGTCCAGTACGACTGCCTCAGGATCGCGCTTCAGCGGATCGCCGTACCCCGGACCGGCGTGCGAATGACAGTAGATGATATCGCCCCGCTTCGACTGCTCGATCGAGATGTTGAAGTTATCCAGTTGCCAGTTCCCTTTGAGATCCTTGCTCTGCGTCATCTCTTCGATGCCGCAGGGGACCTTCTCGGGATGCTCTCTCATCAGTTGGGCCATGTTGTTGTTACGCAGGCGCACAGCCGGCTCGGGCGGAGAGAGATAGCCGCCGTACAGTCCCTTAGACATCGGGAACCTGCTCGAGGTGGCTCCCATGCTGAGCGTGAAAACGCTATCCACGTTGTGGATCATGTAGGCTATTTCGACGGTCTTGCCGCCGTTGTAGGTGCCAAAGCCCTGTCCATCGGTGAAGAACTTGTCCCGGAAGAGGCACAGGATCGGGTAGTTGAGCTCCAGATCCTCGGTGTCCGGGTACTCACCGAAGGGCGTGAAGTTGAAGCCACACGTGTCCAGCCCATCGGCTCGTCTTCGACCACCCAGCCCGCAGCCGTTGACGATGCCCTGGTCGTAGGCCGAGAAGACCTGTCCGTGCTGGTTAATACCGGCGAAGACGGGCGTGCCGCTCATGGGCCAGGAAGCCACCAGATCGCGCCCGTACTCGCTGCTGAACAGCATCTTCTCGATGGCGGCGTGGATACCGCAGACCATCATGATGGTCGTGGTCATGCCGTGCGAGAGACAGTCCTCGGGGTCGCCGTCGATGAAGGAGCCCTGCGGGAAGATGAACTCGAAGGGCTCGAAGAGACCGCAGTTCGGCTTTAGCTCCCAGAACAGGAACTGCAGGATATAGGTACACGCGTTGGCGATGAGCACGTGCGGCAGAGCGTTGAAGTTGCCGCCGATGACCCGCGGCGAGGTGCCGGAGAAGTCGAGGACAATGCGATCGCCCTTTTTCCTGACCGAGATGGATCCGCGCAGCAGACCCTCTTTGCCAGCCCCGACCCGGTCGAAGAAGACGACCTCGTTGAACTCACCGTCGACTAGCTTGGATACCTTCTTCTTGGCGGCTTCTTTGCTTTCCTCGATCATGAGCCTCAAGGCTCCGATTAGGACGTCGACGCCGTGCTTGTCGATGACCTTGTGGACCCGCCTCTCCAGCATGGCGCAGACGGCTTGCCGGGCCATCAGGTCAAGCGTCTGCATCTGGGGTGTGCGGACCTCGTTCTCTAGCATCTCGACCAGGTCCTGTTTGAGCTTGTAGTTCTCGCCGATTTTGATCGGCGGGATGTTCATGCCGTCGTCCCACTTGGACTTGCCCGATGGGGGCATGCCTCCCGGCTCGATACTGCCAGTCTCGGTCTCGTGACCCATGGAGGCCACCCAGGCGACCAGCTCGCCGTCCCGGAAAACCGGCATGACCATGACCTGGTCGGGGTTGTGCACGCCGCCATAGTTGGTGTCGTTGAAGAAGTACATGTCGCCTTCGTGCACGCCGACCGACGGATCGTTCAAGAAGTACTTGATGATGTACTTGATGCCCAGGTGTCCGTTGATCAGGTGGACGTGGGTGCCCGTGACGCAGGTGGCCAGGTCACCCTGGGCCGTGTAGATGCCCATGCAGATGTCCCCGGACTGGATCATCGTTGAGATGCCCATCCGCATCATCATGGTCCGGCCTTCCAGGCAGAAGAGCTCCATCTGCTTGGCGATGATCTGATAGTCCGTGGGATCGACCTTGGGAACGCACGCGGCCTCCCTCTCGGTCATCGGGTCCGACTTGTAGCGTTTCAGAAGTTCTCTATCGCGTGGCAACGCCGTTTCCTCCGAACATAGTGGGGGTTAGGGATTGGGGGTGGTCCCCCCGATCCGGCCCCTAGCTCCTCAGCCGAATCACGCCGTGCAGGTACTGGTCGAGCTCGAAGACCCAACCGGGTTGGATGACATAAGTCGTGTCATTCGCCTCGATGATGGCCGGACCATCGAGAGCGTTGCCAGCCTGCAGCGCGGCCAGGTCGTAGACCGGTGTCTCCGCGTACCCGATCTTGTCCCAGTAGACCGGCCTCTTCGATTTGAGGGCTCCCGGCTGCAGAGCGGACGTGAGCGGATAGCGCTTGACCTCGGTTTTCGGCAGGGCAACGGAGCCTTTGACGATGAGGTTGACGATTTCGATGCCACCCTTGATGTTGCCCGAGGCCTCGCTGTAGGTGTGCGCGTAGATCCCGAGGAACTGCCGCGCGATGGCTTCGAAATCCTGGCGACTCTGCACGCGCATGATCGGCGAGACGACGCGCGTCAGGTTGGGCTGCCCCCCGAAGCGCATGTCGAGCTCCAGGGCGTAGGAAATCTCCTCTGGTCGGAATCCTTCCCGCACGATGCTGCGGGTCACGCGTTGCTCCAGGTTCTCCACGGCCGCGTTGAAGGGGTCCCGCTCTTCGGAGTAAGTTCCCTTCATGCCATCGTACACCCGAAGATAGTTTGTCTGCTCCTCGCTGACGACGTAGTCCATATTGGACACGCCGTAGGCCGAGAAGACGGAGGACTCGGGGAAGGTGACGATGCGTTGCACGCCCAGACTCTCGGCGTAGCCGCAGCAGTGGGCCGGCCCTGCGCCACCGTAGGCGAAGAGAACGCACTCGCGCGGATCCAGCCCGCGCAGGACCGTCTCTTTGAAGAGCTCGCCTCCCATATGCGCATCCACGATCTTAGCGATGCTCAGAGCGGACTCCTCCACGGAGATCCCCATGGGCTCGGCTATCTTCGTCTGGATGGCCTCGATGGACTTCTCCTTGTTCAGCCGCATGCCGCCGCCGAGGAAATAGTCGGGGTCGATGCGGCCCAGCACCACGTCGGCGTCGGTCACGGTCGGCTCGGTGCCTCCCAGGTCGTAGCAGGCCGGCCCCGGCATGGAGCCCGCGCTACGCGGCCCGACCTCCAGTCCACCCAGCAGATCGTTGATGAAGGCGATGGAGCCACCGCCGGCTCCGATGGAGCGGGTTTCTAGCATGCTGATGGCAACGCGCCAGCGGTCCAGGACGGGCACGGACTCGTAGGCCCGCACCTCGCCTCCCTCGATGACACCCATGTCGAAGCTGGTGCCGCCCATGTCGGTCACGATGATGTTCTGGTAGTCGGTCTGTCTGCCCACGTAGGCCGCGCCCAGCAGACCGCCCACCGGACCGGCGTTGTGCGTCTTCAGGGCCATGGTCTCGTAAATGGAGGCCATGCCGCCCGAGGCGTGGACCAGGAAGAGCGACTTCTTGTAGCCGAGCTTGCGCAAGTCGTTGTTCAGGCGGGTCAGGTTGTCGGCGATGAGCTTCTGCAGATAGCCCGTCAGGATGACGGTCATGGTCCGCGCGTACTCGCCCTTCTTGGGTGCTACCTCGCAGGACAGGAAGACGGGATGGCTGCCCAGATAGACCTCCGGGTACTCCTGGTAGATCACGTCCCGCACCATCTGCTCGTGGGCCGGGTTGACGAACGACCATAGCATAGAGACGACAAAGCCGGTCGCGCCCCTGTCGACGAGTTGATGGACCTTCTGGCGTATCTCGTCGCGGGTGAGGGGCATGACCACGTTGCCGAAACAGTCGATGCGCTCGCGCAGACCCACGACCATGTCGCGCGTCACGATCGGCTGCGGCCGATTGCCCTCCCGAACGTTCTTCTTGAGCTCGAGGGGCAACCCCTCGTGCCACTGGGCACCGTTGCCGATGTAGATCGCATCTTCCTGCCCCATCGTGGTGATCAGACCGAGCTTCGGTCCCTTGCGCTCGATGAGCGCGTTCAGAGCCAGGGTGGTGGCGTACTTCACCATGTCCGTGGAGGCCAAGAGATCCTCCGTGCTCATCTCCAGGGACTCGGCGCACTGCTCCACCGCGTTCAGGAAGCCGACGCTGAGGTTGTGGGCGGTCGTCTGGGCCTTGCCTTTCGCCACTTTGCCGTCGACGCATGCGAAGCAATCCGTAAAGGTTCCGCCTATATCGATGCTGAGTGAGTTCTTCATCCAGGCCCCCTCTTAACTCCTCGTGCTCTGTTGTACGGCCCGCCGGATGGCCTCGATGTCCGGCACGATGTCGTGGGTGATAGGGTGTCCGGGGGGCAGATACTCGTTGTCGAACATCTGCCCGCAGCCGGGGCAATAGAACTCGAGGATGCGGCACCACTCCGGGTCTGGGGCGAACGTCAGCTCGGTGCCCTCGATCAGCGGTCTGTGGACCGTCCGCGGGTCCCTCTCGTAGATCAGGCAGCCTTCTTTGTAGTTCTTGGCGACGGGACCTAGCTCCTGTCCGCATTCGTGGCAGTGGAAGGTCTCGTTGTCGACGTCGACGTCCAGGTACTGGGCGATGTGAAACCTGGTGCCCATGCCTACGCCTCCTTTATCCAGACGTTGCCGTGCTTGTCCTTGCTGAAGGAATGCCCCTGCGGCACGACGATGTTGGTGTCCAGACATTCGATGATGGCCGGACCAGCCACTCCGTCGCATGCGGGCAGATCCTCGTATCGCCACACGTTGGTGGTGCGGAAGGTGTCGAGATCGAATGCCTGTCGCGTTTGGGCCGCACCCACCTCGCCGGCGCCAACGTGCTCGACAAAGGGCTGGTGCTCCAGGGCCGCGGAGACCTTCAGCGAAATGACGTTTCCGACCTCGCGTGGGGTCTTCGCCGTAAGCTCGTCCGGCAGAGTGTCCAGGGCGGCCGTCTCGCCTCTGGACTCGAAGCTGGTCGTTCCGTCGGCGTCTTCTACCTTGCAGACATACTGAACCTCGTTCATGCCCTCTGCCTGCATGTCCACCTGAGCACGCCGGAAGAGGGTCGCTACCTGCTCGCTGACATCCTGCTTGCCGTTGATGGCCTTCTCGTAGACGTGCACCACGTCCATGGTGGACGAGCCGTAGGCGCTGAAGACCGAGGCTTGCTCTGCCGCCAGCACCGTGGGGATTCCACAGCGTCGCGCCACCAGGGCCGAGAAGAGGTTGCCCGCCCCACCGAAGCTCATCAGCGTGCAGGAGGACGGCGTGACGCGTGCCTCGTCCAGCAGACGCCCGATGGACGGCGCGAGGTTTTCGATGATGCGGTCCACCACGCGCGCCAGGAGCACCTCCTGCGAGACGCCGAGCCGCTGACAGAGACGCTGGATACCAGCTTGCGCTGCTTCCAGCTTGAGCTTCCTCTTGCCGCCCATGAAGTAGTCGGGATCGATCAAGCCCATGACCAGGGCCGCGTCGGTGACCGTTGGCTGCGTGCCACCCAGCCCGTAGCACATAGGACCCGGCGCGCTTCCGGCACTACGCGGACCGACCGTCACCGTGCCCCCCGGTCCAACACCCAGGATCGAGCCGCCGCCCACGCCCAGGCTCAGGATGTCCATGATGGGCTTCATGACGGTGATGCCCTCGATGGCGGACCGCTTCTTGATGGCGATCTCGTGGTTGCGAATCAGGCTGATGTCGGTGCTGGTTCCGCCCACGTCGAACACGACCAGGTTCGGCAGACTGTACAACTCGCTCATCTTGATCGCGCCGAGCACACCGGCGCTCGGCCCGGAGCCGTAGGTATCCAGGGCGATGGTTTTAGCCACCCGACTAACGCCACCCTGGCAGTTGACGATCTGGAGCGGGCGCGGATAGCCCTGCTTGCGTAGATTCTCCTCGGCCCGGTACAGGTAGCGGACGATGTCCGGGTGGAGATAGGCGTTCATCAAGGCCGTGGAGGTGCGGTCGGCCGCGCCGAAGCGACTGGTGACCTCGCTGGCCAGCAGCACGGTCACGCGACCCAGGTGGTGGGCCGGATACTCGGCGTGGATAATCCGCTTGATCGCGGCCTCGTGCTGGTCGTTGAACTCCGAGTTGCGCAGGCTGACGACGATGGCGCTGACCCCTTCTTCCAGAAGGCTGCGTACAGTAGATTGAACCTCTTCAGTCGAGAGCGGAGTGATCTCCTCGCCGTTGTCGCTGATGGAACAGGAGAGCTCTCGGACCAGCTCGCGCTCCACGAGAAAGTCCAGGACCTCGCCGGCGCCGTAGACGTCGGCCGCTGCCCCCCGGCTGACGATCAGACCCAGCTTGGGCCCGGTGCGCTGAATCAGGGTGTTCGTGCCGATGGTGGTGGAGAGCCGGATGACGTCTACTTCGCCAAGCATTTTCTCGAGAGATGCGTAGCCGAGTCTGGCCGCCCCCTCTCTGAGGCAGCCATCAAAGCCGACCGTCAGATCGTGCGGTGTTGTTAGCACCTTGACTCTCGACGCGGCGCCATCCTTCGCGAAGTACCCGTCCGTGAAGGTGCCGCCAGTGTCTACGTCGATGGAAAACACTCGAGTTTCCTCCTTCCGATGACATGGTTCCAGTTTTCCTCATCGTCGATGCGCGCTGGGTGACCGATGAGTTGGCACTTAACGGACCGATCAGTCCGATCGGTCCGATCAGTCCGATCGGTCCGATCAGACTGATCTGATCGATACCTAGCCTTTCTTTCGTCGAGGCATGCGCTATCCAGTGCTGGACGACAGCCTAGAAGAAGGAAGCGAGCGTGGCCTCCCCCAGATCCGCGGCGCGGCCGGATACCATGGTGGTGCCCTTTTCCAGGACCAGCACCTCGTCCGATATGCCAACCGCCGCCGAGCTGTTCTGCTCCACCAGCACGATCGCGGTGCCCTGCCGATGGATTCTGTCGATGATCTCGAACACCATGTGAACCAGCTTCGGGGAGAGTCCCAACGATGGCTCATCCAGCAGGAGCAGTCGCGGCTCGCTCATCAGCGCGCGGCCGATGGCCAGCATTTGTTGTTCTCCGCCGGAGAGGTTGCCGGCTTTTTGTCCGCGTCTCTCCCAGAGGATGGGAAAGTACTCGAGGACCTGCTTCTGGAGCTGAGCCTTCTTCCCCTTGTCTTTCAGGGCGTAGGACCCTAGCATGAGATTCTCTATCACGGTCATGGGGGCGAAGATCCCTCTGCCCTCCGGGACCAGCATCACGCCTTTCCTGGCTCTATCACTGGCCTTCATCTGCGCGATGTTCTCGCCTTGAAAAGACACCTCGCCCCGGCAGGGCCTAACCAGTCCCGCGATGGCTGCCACCAGGGTGCTCTTGCCCGCGCCGTTGACGCCCAGCACTGACAGGATGCCTCCCTCCGCCAGGCTGAAGGAGACGTCCTCCAGTGCCAAGAAGTCGCCGTATCTTACCTGTAGACCTTTCACTTCCAGGAGTGGTTTCACGCTGATTTCGCCCCCGCGCTGAGATAGGCTTCCTGAACGGCCGCGTTTTTCATGACCTCCGCCGGCGGCCCCTGGGCAATGACCTGTCCGTTGCTCAAGACATAGACGTTGTCACACAACTCGCTCACGATGCGCATGTCGTGCTCGACCAGGATCACCGTAAGATTGAGGGTCTGGACTAGCCTTCTGATCACCTCTCTCATCTCGTCGCTCTCGCGTCTGTTCATGCCGGCGACGGGCTCGTCGAGCAAGAGAAGCTTTGGCCCCAGGGCCAGGGCTCTCCCGATGTCGATCTTCTTCTGGATCGGAAATGGCACTCCGTGGGCTGGCCGGGAGCCGTACTCTTCGAGCCCCAGAATCCGCACGATTTGCCCGACTCGCTCTGATGCCTCCCTCTCACCGTTGCGATAGCGGGGCGTGTGCAGAAACGCGTCGAGCAGGGAGTAGCGCAGAGATCGATCCACTCCTACCACGATGTTCTCGAAGACACTCTTCTCGGGGTCTACCTCGGCCTTCTGGAAGGTGCGGCCGATGCCGAGCCGGCTGATCTGGTGGCGCCGGTGCTTCAGCAGATCCTCTTCCCCGAGCAGGATGCGTCCCTCGTTGGGGGTGTAGTACCTGCTGATGCAGTTGAAAAGGGTCGTCTTTCCCGCCCCATTCGGGCCAATCAGCCCCACAATCTGCCCCGTGGGGACGGAGATAGAGACGCCCGAGAGCGCCTGAATTCCTCCGAAAGAGAGGGAAACGCCCTCAACGGTGAGCAGTGGCTTCATAGTGTTCCTCTCTGCTTGCATTAGCTATTCCCTTCGTTCGGTAGATCGCTCCAGCGTTGTGCAAACGACGTTGGCCTGGCCTGCGATCGTGTCGAGCTGGGGCTCGGCGTTCCCAGAAGGCGCGCCCCTGGGAACGCCGAGCCCCAGCTCGGCGAGTGCGTGTCGCACGTCCGCTCAAAACCATCGTGGTCGACGTACCGGTCAGCTACATTGGTTTTGGTCGGCCGACACGACAAACGCTCCGTCTTTGTCACCTTTGCCGCCCTATTCTCGTCACCCTTGACCGGCGTCACAACTGACGGTGAAGGCCGTCCCCGGGGCGTAGTCTGCGCCCGCGGCCAAGAGCAACAGTGTATCAGTCCTGCCCTGGGGGAGGCCTGGCATCAACGGTATTGAGGCGCGGATTCTTCCTTCAGGTTCCTTCAACCTTCCGCCAAGGAAGGACGGTGGCAGGTCCGATGGGCTTGACCACGGGCCTGCCACCGTCATTTCGACAGTCTTCGTCGTCAGTTAGTGGTGCATCCACCAAGTCCCTTGCGCGTTCGTAGTGGCGGACCGCCGTGCCCGCCAGAGGTAGGGCACGCCCCCCCGCCCTGCCCCTGGCGGACAGTCTCAGAAGGCGACTCGCCTCTGGCGAGAGCCGTCCGCCACTACGGATATCGAATGGAGTTGGCGAATGAACCAGTTAGCTATACTGCCGCAATATCTGCTGCGCGATGGTGTTGCGTAGTACCTGGGTCGTGCCGGCGCCAATCTGGTAGCAGCGGGCATCCCGCAGAAGCCGCTCGATGGGAAACTCCGTGTTGTACCCGTAGCCGCCGAAGATCTGCATGGCCTGGTGGGCCACCTCGAAGGACATCTCGTTGGCGAAGGTCTTGGCCCGTGATGCGCGCAGGCCCGAGATGCGGCGGCCGCCTTCCGCGTCCGCCAGCGTGTCAAAGAGCAGGGCTTCGGCCGCCTCGACCTTGATCGACATATCGGCCAGGATCCATTGCAGCCCCTGGAAATTGGCCAGCTTCTTGCCGCCAATGGTCCGCTCGACAAGGTATTTGGCCGATTC
The DNA here is from genome assembly GCA_004297765.1 of Chloroflexota bacterium. Lineage (GTDB taxonomy): Bacteria > Chloroflexota > Dehalococcoidia > FW602-bin16 > FW602-bin16 > FW602-bin16. Next base: position 54,678 of record SCTZ01000031.1, read on the forward strand.
TTCCACGGCCGCTCGTCCGATGCCGATACACACCGCGGCGTTCATGCAGCGCTCGCGGTTGAAGCCCGTCATCACCTCGCGCAGGCCGCGCGCGTCGCCGCCGGAGATGACGTTCTCTTTGGGCACCAGGCAGTTCTCGAAGACGATCTCGCCGTGGGGGGCTCCCCTGAGTCCCATGAAGCGATCGATCTTGGTGCAGCTAACGCCCGGGGTGTTGCGGTCTACCAGCATCGTGCCGATGCCCTGCACCCCTTCCTTATTCCGCACATAGGTGAACACGATGTAGATCTGCGCGATGGGCGCATTGGTGACGAAGTGCTTGATGCCGTTCAGGAGGTAACCGTCGTCCTGCTCCACCGCGAGGGCCTTCATGTCCTGCAGCGACGAGCCAGCGTCGGCCTCGGTTATGGCCAGAGCGCCCAGCGCGTCGCCCGCGATGATGCGGGGTACATACTTCTTCTGGATTTCTGGGCTGGCGTGCTCCATCAGGAGGGCGCCTATGGCGTTTTGGATCTGCACGATGGTGCAGGTGGCGCGGCAGACTTTGGCGATCTCGCGGACCACGAGGGCCGCGTCGAGAACCGTTAGCTCAGCGCCGCCGTACTCCTTGGGGGCCAGAATGCCGAGGAGACCGGCGTCCACCAGCTTTGGCACGTTTTGCGCCGGGAACTCCTCCTTCTCGTCCCAATGGGCCGCGAATGGTCGGAACTCCTTCTCGGCCAGGTCCCGCACCATGTTGACGATCATCGTCTGGTTTTCGGTTAGCTTCATAGTGTCCTGGTTGCCCTCCGTATTGTCTGCTGTCGCCGCCCGGCGATGCGCTTGCCACGTCGTGGCGGACGGAACGTCCGCCACGACGTGATCTCAACAAATGCAGCGCGACCATCGAACGAGTCGGCGCGAGTCTCCCCTGGCGGGAGAATGGGGCAGTTGCGGGCGAACGCCACAGGGCGCTCGCGACCGCCCTTTCCCGATCAGGACAGCGATATTACCATTTGGTGCCGACAACCCATTTGCCGTTCTTGACTTCCACAAGGCCAGCTGTGTGAATGCCGACGTGGTCCTTCTCGGTGAAGGTCAGCGGAGCCATGACGCCGTTCTGATACCCTTTCATGCTCTCGAGAGCCTTGATGAGGCCGTCCCGAGTGACGTTCTTGCCCATGCCTTTGACCGCATCGACGAAGGTCTTGGCCACGGCGTAGTTGAACAGGCTATAGTAGTTGGGCTCCGAGTCCGGGAAATACTTCTTCATATCGTTTCTGTACTGCACCACGGCTGGCTCGTCCGCGTCGGTGGGAAAAGTGATGGCCAGGGCCTGGACACCCTCCGCGTTCTGCCCGGCCAGCTTGATCAGGTTGGCGTCGTTCACCATGGTCAGCCCGACCATCTTGGGCTGCCAGTTGAGCATGCCGATTTCCTTGAGGAGCAGCGCGATCGCGGGTGGGTTGCCGCCTAGCACGAGTACGTCGGCATTGGCCTGCTTCAGCTTCAAGGCCTGCGAGCTCACGTCGGTTGCGTTGACCGGGACCGGCTCAACTGCCCGCACCTCGAGCCCCAGCTCTTTCGCCTTTTCCTTTACACCGTCGGCGCCTTCTTTGCCCGCGCCCTCGTCCAGGTGGAATATGCTGACGGATTTCGCGCCGAGCTTCTTCGCGGCGATCTCGGCGATGATCTTGCCTTGGTCAAGGTACGGCGGGATGAACGAGAAGAGGTACCTGTTCTCCGGCTTGAAGAAGTCGACAGAGGAGCCCTGGGGACCGACCAGCGGCACTTTGTTGTCGATAATGTACTGGCGCAGGGCCAGCGTCGGCTGGGTGCCCTGGGGCGCGACGATGGCAAAGACCTTATCACTCTCCACGAGCTTCTTGGTGACGGCTACGGTCTTGGCGGAGTCGAACTGACCGTCCTCGACCAACCACTCTATCTTGCGACCGTTGACGCCACCTTCGTCGTTGACACGATTGAAGTAGGCGCGGGACCCTTCGATCATCATCTTCCCGATGGTCGCCGTGGCGCCGGTGGACGCGATGTAGGAGCCGATCAGAATCTTGTCGTCGGTGACGCCCACCTCTGTGACGGCCGGGGATGCTGGTGCCTGACTCGCGCTCGGCGAAGCGGCTTTGGATGACTGCGCCGGGCTAGCGCTCGCTTGTGGTGCAGAGGACGACTGTCCGGCTCCACCACATGCCACCTGCAGAAGCAGCCCTAAGGCCACGATCAGCGTCAGTGGCAGCCAGTGTAGACTCCTGTGTGTCATTGCTTCTGGACCTCCCTTTCCTTCTTTGTATTCGCACCTGGCTGTGGAGCTTGCCCTGCCTCCCAAGCCAGCGAGCGCGCATCGATGCTGCGTTCTCCCGCCCCCGTGAGCAGGTCGATCAATCTGGACAGTCCACCGCCCAGACCGCCGGGAAAGACCATAATCGTGATCACCATGGACATGCCGTAGATGAGCGTGCCCACCCCCTGGAAGCCCCGGACGAGCAGCGGAACGAGCGTCACGAAGAGAGCGCCTAAGGTCGAACCCGGTACGCTTCCTAGTCCGCCCACGATTACCATAGTCAGGAAGGAGATAGCTAGCCACAAGCCGTACGTGTCGGGTCCGATAAAGCCAGTGTAGAGGCCGTACAGCGCTCCGGCGATGCCGGCGTACGCGGAGCTAATGGCGAATCCCAGCACCTTGTAGCTCACGATATCGATCCCCACTGCCGCGGCGACCGTCTCCTTGTGCTTGATGGTCTCGAAGGCTCTCCCTATGCGGGACCTGAGCAGGTTATGTGTCAGAAGCATGGCCAATACCAGCACGACCACCAGGAAGAAGTACCAGTTGGTGTCTCCCTTCATGATCGTGCTACGGAACATCATTCCGTCGACGCCACCGGTCACGGACTTGAAGACGACGATCAGTTTCTGCGCTAGTATGCCGAAAGCCATGGTCACCAATGCCAGATATAGCGAGTTCAATCGGATGGCCGGCAGACCGACGATGAGTCCGACACAGACGGACGCGACAGTGGCCGCCACGATAGCCAGCCATGGAGATAGGGAGACCGTGTTGATCAAGTAGCCGGCGACGTAAGAGCCGACCGCAAACAGGCCGCCATGGGCGATCGAGATGATGCGCAGATTTCCCACCAACAAGTTCAAGCCTAACCCGACCAGAGCATAGATCAGGGCCACATTGAACATGTAGACGATGTACTTGGGTGCAACCAGGGGTATCACCAACGCCAGAGCGGCGATGGCAGCGAAGATCGCCAGCCTAGACCTTCTCAATTGCTTTCCCTCCCAGCAGCCCGGTCGGTTTAATGAGCAAGACGACGACGATCACCAAGAACGGCACAACATCTTTGAAATCCGTAAGATAGGCCCCGGTGAGGTTCTCGACGACCCCCAACAGCAATCCTCCCAGAACGGCTCCCGGAAGGCTGCCAAATCCACCGAGCAGCGCGACGGCGAAGGCCTTCATCAGCACGTTTTCCATGGTGGCAAGGTTCAGAAAGACGACCGAAGCGATCATCATCCCGGCCAGCGTTCCCAGGATTGCACTGGCTGCCCACGTGACCCGGAAGACCTTGGTCAAGTCGATACCGAGCAACTCGGCTGCTTTGCTATCAGTCGCCACAGCCCGCATGGCCGTGCCAAACGTGGTGTACTTCATGAAGGCGAATAGGACGGCCATGCTCACCACGCTCACGACGATGAGCCAGAAGTGGTTGCGCGAGATCAGGAGCCCGCCCAGGTCCATGGGCGTCTCGCCGAAGACCACCGGGAACTTCAGGGTATCGGCTCCCCAGATGATCAGGACCAGACTATTGAAAGCTGTGTTGAGCCCGATCGTCACGGCCAGGATGTAGAGTTCCTCCTTCCCGTGCACGGGACGGATGAAGATGCGCTCCACGAGGATGCCCACTACCACCGAGAAGAACAGGGCGATGACGATCGCCAGCGGCGCGGGCACGTGCAGGGTCTTGATAAGCGTGAAGGTCACGAAGGTCGAGACCAGTGCCATCTCGCCGTGTGCGAAGTTCAGTACCCCGGTGGAGCGATAGGTGAGCATCAGTCCCAGTGCGACCAGAGCGTACAGGCTGCCTGCCGATATACCGCCTGCAAGTAATTGAATCATACGCCTGCCCTCTTCTCTCCGCTGGTGTCCGGGAGCGATCCCTCGGCCAGCATCTTGCGTAGCTCAGCCTTGGCGATTTTGCCCTGGGGCGTGCGCGGCATTGCCGCCAGAACGAAAGCACGCTTCACGGCCTTGTAGCCCACGACGCGCTCCTTCACCCAGGTCAGGAAGTGGCTTTCGTCCAGTTGCGCCTCGTTACTCAGCGTGACGAACGCGACCGGGACCTCTCCTTGCCGCTCGTCAGGCATGCCGACCACGGCGCAGTCTTCGATCCCTGGATACTGATCGATAACTTGCTCGATCTCGGCCGGAAAGACACTGAAGCCGCTGACCTTGATCATGTCTTTCTTACGGGCCACCAGGTACAGGAACCCCTCCTCGTCCAGGTAGCCGAGGTCGCCGGTGCGCAGGAAGCCGGAGCCGAAGGTCTGCTGGGTCTCTTCCGGCATCCGCCAGTACCCGTTGACCAGTTGGTACCGGTCGTCCTTAGCTCGCACGCAGACTTCTCCGATCTGGTTTGATCCGAGCGGCTGATCCCGCTCGTCCAGGATTTCTATCAGCATATGGTCCAGTGGCTTGCCGGGCGATTTAGGGTTGCGCCCCGAGAGGTTAATAGTCGCGGCGCACGGGACTTCGGTCCCGCCATAGGCCTGCACCATGCGGAGCCCGTACCTGCACTCCAAGTTGTGCTTGATCGAGTCGGGCATCGGTGAGCCACCATACACGCAATAGCGCAGTCCACGCAGGTTTCGTCCCTCGCCGATGCTCTGCAGGGCGTGATACAACGTCGGGACGCCAAAGGTCATCGAGATGCCATACTGCTCCACCCAGTCCAGGAACAGCTCGACGTTCAAGCGCGTCTGGACGCAGGCCGTCCCGCCGAGATACAGCGGCCACAGCAGTCCCATCAGGAGCGTAGAGGTCAGGAAGAGGGGCTGAGCGCAAAGGATATTGTCGTCCGGCCCGATGCCGTACGTGCGGGCCAACGCCTCGGCCTCAGTCATCATCTGATAATGAGAGATGAGCGTGCCTTTAGGTTTGCCGGTCGTCCCGGAGGTATAGCCGATCAGGAAGTTGTCCGACACATCCCAGGATTCTTGTATTGGCTGCAGTGCTGGTTCCTTCTGATTGTCCAGGAGAGCGGTTACTTCATCTGATAGGATAATGCGGCCTTCCGGAGAGAAACCGATGGCGCCGGCCTGGTGCAGGGTCTTGAGCTCGCTCTCGACGCGTCGGTCGCAGGCGACCAGGGTCGGCTCCGAGTTGTTGACGAAGTACTGGATCTCCTCGGTCTTGAAGTTGGCATTGAGCGGAACGACGATGCCGCGCACAAGGCTAGCACCCAGGAGAGACACGGCGAGCTCCTGGCCGTTGGGGAGAAAGAGACAGATCCGATCTCCTGGCCGCAATCCTTGCGCCTTGACCATGACCGCGAAGCGGGTGATCAGATCAACGAGCTCGCGATAGCTTCGCGCCCCCTTTTCAGTCACCAGCGCGGTGTGTTCGCCCCTGCTCTGCGCGTTATCGATGACGGCTTTCGCCAGATTAGCGTGGCGTAGCATGTGCTCAGCCCCCAAGGTGAGAGATGTGACGATTGCGTGGGCGCGAGGTCGCTTGAGACATCATTGCCCGAGCTGGAGAGGTCCGCGTCTGTGCGGCGGCGTCACGGCCACCCAGATTGGGACGGGGAACGACTGTCTCAAAGCATGCGAGCGATGATGTTACGCTGGATCTGATTGCTGCCTCCGGCGATCTGCAGGATCTTGCAGTCGCGGAAGTAGCGCTGCATGTCGAACTCCATGGTGTAGCCATAGCCGCCTAGCACCTGGATGCCGTTGGTGGTGCACCACATTGCCGTGTCGGTCGCCGTGGTCTTGGCCATAGCGGCTTCTTTCAGGCAAGGGATCCTCTGATCGATGTGCCAGGCGGCGTAGTGGGTCATGAGCCGGCTGGCGTGGATGCGCATGGCCATGTCGGCCAGGATGTGCTGGATGGATTGGAACTCCTTGATGTATTGGTCGAACTGCACGCGCTCCTTGGCGTAGGCCACCGCGTCGTCCAGAGCTGCCTGGGCGATGCCGGTGGCGACGGCGGCCGTGCCGACCCGCCCCATCTCGAAATGGTGCTTAAGGATGTTCCATCCGTTGTCGACCTCGCCCAGCACGCACGAGCGGGGCACGTACACGTCGGTGAAGGAGACCTCGCAGGTGGCCACCGCCTTCTGTCCGAGCTTCTTGATGGGACGGATCTCGATGCCGGGCGACTTGGCGTCGATCAGCATCATGGTGATGCCCTGGTGCTTCTTCTCCCCCTTGGTGGTTCTGACGGCAGCGAACATCCAGTCCGCCTGGTGGGCCTGGGTGGAGAAGATCTTGGCGCCGTTGACGATGAAGTGGTCGCCGTCCGCCACGGCCCGCGTGGTGAGTGAGGCTAGGTCGGAGCCGGCGTTGGGCTCCGTGAGAGCCAGACAGAAGGTAATCTCGCCGTGGATCAAGCGCGGCAAATAGTAGTCAAGTTGTTCGGGCGTGCCGAAGCGCAGGATGAAGCGACCGACGTTAGAGATGGAGAGGATATAGATCTCGGCGGCAGCCGTCCAGCGCTTGGCCAGAGCCTCCAGGATGATGGCCACGTCGAGCATGCTGCCGTTGGTCCCGCCGTACTGCTCGGGGAAGGGGAGCCCCAGGAGCCCGACCCGGGCCATCTCCTGATAGAGCTCACGGGGGTAGACCTCCTGCTCGTCCATCTCCCGCACCTTGTCGCGCGGGCAGGTGCGCTCCATCATGTCGGCGACGAGCCGCTGGAGCATCTTCTGCTCTTCGGTCAGGTCAAAGCCAATCACGCCACAGTCCTCCCATGCTGGCTGGATCTCGTCTATGCAGAGACTTCCCGGTCCATCAGGACCGGCGGAGCCATCAGTTGTCTAGTCCTTACGAATGCCGTGGAGCCCAGGTGGTCCCACCTGGATGAGCAGTAGGGTGAGTGGAACGTACTGCCGAGGATATACTACTGCGTACGTTCGAATCGGTACGGATTATACGGCGAAGGGATGTATCCGTCAATAGGTTGCCACGATTTGTCTCGAACTGAGCCAGACCTCGCCGGAGCTTGGGTGTCCACGGGATACCCGGATTGGCATCTGGCTTGTGGCAAAAACGGCGTGCAGAAGCCTGATATTGGACTGCATTGCCGTTTCGTCCGGAATCCCATCGCTGACCCAAGATGCGCGAATCTTCATGTCGACGAGGATCAACTTGACTTGTATCCGCGCCTGCTATATCATAGGCGTATGCCAGCGTCATACTGGTGAGTACGTATCGTTGGATCACAGATGAGAAAAAAGGCACTTAGCGAGAATGCTTCAGAGCCCAGCACCGGACCGGAGCTGCAGAAGAAACGCATCGTCACCATTGCCGCGCGATTATTTGCACGCAACGGATACGCCGGCACGAGCGTCGACGACATCGCCGCCGAGATGGGCGCTACCAAGGGCACTGTCTATCACTACTTTCGTTCCAAGCAAACCCTGCTGTATCAGGCGTACGTGATGAGCCAGGTGCCACTGATCGCCAACCTGCGGGAGATCGTCGCCGCGGACGATCCACCGGACCAGAAGTTCCGCAAGCTCATTCGAACGCAGATCGCCATTCTACAGGCTGATCCCTCTGTCACAAGCCTGCTAGTGGCGAGTCAGCAACTAAACGGCGAGTTTGCTCTTCCTCCGGCCCATCGCAGAGTGATCCGACGCAACCGCAAGGAATATCGGCAATTGATCGAGAGCATCCTCAACGATGGTATCGAAAAGGGGGTCTTCCGCCCCGTCGATGTCCCGGTGGTTACAAAGATCATCATCGCAGGCTACGGCTGGTTGGTGAATTGGTTCAAGCCGCGTGGCCGGTTGGGAATCGATGAAGTATGCGATGTGATCACCGACTTCTTCATGTCCAGTCTATTGGCCCGCCCCACCGCGACCGGACTCGATGATAGGCAGTTGGTGGGCACAGCATCAGACGCGCTATGAGCGCCGCTGCCGTCCGATCGCCTGGCTTGCTGTTCCGCACGTTCGGTGATCATTACCAAACTGCCTTCAATAGGTTAATTCCCCTGGCCGTCTCCCGCTGTGCTTCTGCCTCGTTGCCTGCTTCTGAGCCCCCCGAGCCGCACTGACTGCCCAGTCGTAATCAATCCGGTACGAGACTGGTGTCGTAGACACGGTTCCTACGGTGTTGACGCCTGCTCTTAGCAATGCTATAGTCTCAGTTGACGTTTAACGTCAGAGGGCACCCATCTGTCCCATATGATTGAGTTTGGATGCCACTCCGAGTGCCAGCGCACGTTTAAGCAAACGCTTTGTGACCAAAGGGGCATGGCCACGCTACTGCACCAAGTGCAGCGCGGGAAGGCCAGGTGCGGGCTGGAGTTCATCCGCCATGACCATGGCATGTGGGCGTCAGTCTGGTTGTACGATTGCAGACTGATCGACGATCGGACCGGTGTGGCCGATACGTGGTGTCTATGCCGGGCTCTCGTTTTGATCAAGCACTCATGCGATTTGGTAAATCGAACGGGCGAGGATGCTGTGATGGTTAGGGAGCTATCGGCGGAGTCTTGTCAGTCGTGTGGCGCGCTTATCACCTCCGTGCGAGACTGCAAGTCCCGGCGCGCTGGCTTCTGCAGTAAGTGCTACCGGCGTCTCTACGATAAGGCCTATCGCGATCAACACAGGGGGCAATACAAGGCCTACCAGGAGCGGTACTATCAAGTCAACCGCGAGAAGCTGCGCGAGAAGAACACCGTGCGGAAACGCGCGTGGCGAGACGCCAACCGCCTGCGCTATCGGGAATACCAGCGTAACTACAAGCGACGAATTCGAAACCAAGAGGAATACCAGTGGGAGTCGCTCCCGGTGACGTGTGGCGACTGCGGCGAGGACATCTCGACCCGCCTGGGGACCCGCTCGCGCCGTCAGGGGCTCTGTCCCCGCTGCTATCGGCGCCAGTCCCAGAAGCAGTACTACCGCAGAACAAAGCAGAGACAGCCAAGCTCCAATGGCGTTAGACTGCTCGATGGTCTGAAGGACCTGGCGGTAAGCTGATTCCCTTTTAGTGCGATATGTCGTACTATATAGCCGAGTCGAGCTAGTGAGGCTATACTAAAGGGACATGGTCCCCGCATGAGTGACTCCACCGGCTGCTCGGGTCCGCTCGCATCGTCCTCTTACATGCGACCGCCGGGTCAGTAGGGCAGGGCAACATTCAACCAATGAAGGAGGATGGTCGGCCCGGGCGGGGGCGGGGCTAGTACTACAACCGTACTTTGTCATTCTGAGAGCCGCAGCGCGAAGAATCCGTACCTCAGGGGGCGAGGGGCGCGGATTCTTCGGCGTGCGCGCCTCAGAATGACAAACAGAGGCGGTGCTCGAGATGAGAAGTTCGGTGAACTACGGTTGTAGTACTAGGAGCCGGGGGAAAAGGGCAAAAGGCGAAAAGGGGGAAAGGGCAGAAACGTACCCCCTTTTCCCTTTTCACCTTTTCCCCTCGACCCCTAGCTCCCCCAACCGTCTGGGCAATCAAAGAAGATGTCGATGGAAACCAAGCTCGAACAATTGAACAAGCTGCGCGAAGAGGCCAAGCTGGGCGGCGGACCCAAGCGCATTCAGGATCAGCACGCCAAAGGGCGGCTGACAGCCCGCGAGCGTATCGAGCTGCTGCTCGATCCCGACAGCTTCGAAGAGATGGACATGTTCGTCGTGCACCGGGCCAGCGACTTTGGGCTGGATGAGCAGCGCGTGCTGGGCGATGGCGTGGTGACTGGCTTCGGCAAGATCGATGGGCGACCGGTCTACGTCTTCTCCCAGGACTTCACCGTCTTCGGCGGCTCGCTCTCCGAGACCTACGCCGAGAAGATCTGCAAGATCATGGACCTGGCCATGAAGAACGGCGCCCCGGTCATCGGGCTCAACGACTCGGGCGGGGCCCGCATCCAGGAAGGCGTGGTCAGCCTGGCCGGCTATGCCGACATCTTCCTGCGCAACACGCTGGCCTCTGGGGTGGTGCCGCAGATCTCGGCCATCATGGGACCCTGCGCGGGCGGGGCGGTCTACTCCCCGGCCATCACCGACTTCATCTTCATGGTGAAGGACACCAGCCATATGTTCATCACCGGACCGGACGTCATCAAGTCGGTCACGCAGGAGGAGGTCAGCCACGAGGAGCTGGGAGGGGCCATGAGCCACGCCTCGCGCAGCGGGGTGGCCCACTTCGCCATGGATAGCGAGCAGGAGTGTCTGAGCGACATCCGGCGGCTGCTGAGCTTTCTGCCCCTGAACAACATGGAAGATCCGCCCTACGTCGAGCCCACGGACGATCCCAAGCGCATGGACGACGAGTTACTGGCGGTGATCCCGGACGATCCCAACAAGCCCTACGACATGCACAGCATCATCGAGCGGGTGGTGGACGAGGGGGACTTCTTCGAGGTGCACAAGCACTACGCCCAGAACATGATCGTGGGCTTTGCCCGCCTGGGCGGGCACGTGGTGGGCGTGGTGGCCCAGCAGCCCGCCTTTCTGGCGGGGGTGCTGGACATCGACTCGTCGGTCAAAGGGGCGCGCTTCGTGCGCTTCTGCGACTGTTTTAACATTCCGCTGGTGACCTTCGTGGACGTGCCGGGCTTTCTGCCTGGGACGGCCCAGGAGTACGGCGGCATCATCAAGCATGGCGCGAAGCTACTGTACGCGTACTGTGAGGCCACCGTGCCCAAGCTGACCGTGATCACACGCAAGGCCTACGGCGGAGCCTACGACGTCATGAGCAGCAAGCACATTCGTGGAGACATCAACTACGCCTGGCCGACGGCCGAGATCGCGGTGATGGGACCGGACGGAGCGGTCAACATCGTGTTCCGGGGTCAGATCGCCAAGGCGGAGGACAAGGAGACCACCCGCAAGCAGTTGGTGGACGAGTACCGCGAGAAGTTTGCCAACCCGTTCGTGGCGGCGGCGCGGGGCTTCGTGGACGACGTGATCGATCCGCGCGAGACGCGACCGCGTCTGATCCGGGCTCTGGAGATGGTCATGAACAAGCGTGACAGCAACCCTCCCAAGAAGCACGGCAATATACCGCTGTAGGCTGCTGGGGGAGAGGGCGAATCGGACGGATCGGAAGCGCAATACACTGCCGCTCGCTGGAGAGCGGCGGAGGCTGAGGGTCCCGCGAGGGACCGAGTGTCACTCTGAGGTGATATGGTGAATGTTAAGCAAGTAAAACCGGTTGGAATCACCGATACCATTCTGCGCGATGCGCACCAGTCGCTGCTGGCCACGCGCATGCGCACCGAAGATATGCTGCCAGTGGCCGAGAAGCTGGACGGGATGGGCTTTCACTCGCTGGAGGTGTGGGGTGGCGCCACCTTCGACACCACCTACCGCTTTCTGGACGAAGATCCCTGGGAGCGGCTGCGGACGCTGAAGAAGCACATCAAGAAGACCCCGCTGCAGATGCTGTTGCGGGGGCAGAACGTGGTGGGCTATCGCCACTACGCCGACGACGTGGTGGAAGCCTTCGTGACCAAAGCCTATGAGAACGGCATGGACATCTTCCGCATCTTCGACGCCTTGAACGATGTGCGGAACATGGAGACAGCCATGCGTGTCACCAAGCGTGTTGGTGGACACGTGCAGGCCACCATCTGCTACACCATCTCGCCGTTGCACACGAATGACGGCTTCGTGGCCATGGCGCGTCAGTTGGCCGAGATGGGGGCCGACTCCATCTGCATCAAGGACATGGCGGGGCTGTTGGCGCCCTACGACGCCTACGACCTGGTCAGCAAGATGAAAGCCGAGATCGACCTGCCGATCCAGTTGCACTCGCACTACACCAGCGGCATGGCCTCGGTCTCGTATCTCAAGGCCATCGAGGCTGGAGTGGACGTGGTGGACACGGCCATCTCCACCCTGTCGCTGGGGACGTCGCAGCCTCCGACGGAGGCGCTGGTGGCGGCGCTGCGTGGCACGCCGCGCGATCCTGGGCTGGATCTGGGGCAGCTCTCGGAGGTGGCCAAGTACTTTGCGGGAGTGCGCAAGCGCTACCGAGCCTTCGAAGGCGAGCTGATGGGGGTGGACACGGACGTGCTGACGTACCAGGTGCCCGGCGGGATGATCAGCAACCTGGTGTCGCAGTTGCGCGAGCAGAACGCCCTGGATCGCTTGGCTGAGGTGCTGCAGGAGGTGCCGCGAGTGCGGGCGGACCTGGGGTATCCGCCGCTGGTGACGCCCTCCAGCCAGTTCGTAGGGACGCAGGCCGTGATCAACGTGGTGGTGGGGGAGCGCTATAAAGTGGTGCCCAAAGAGATTCGGGCCTACGTCAAGGGCATGTACGGGCGACCTCCTGGGAGCATAGATCCTGAGGCGCGGGAGAAGATCCTGGGGTCGGAAGAATCGATCGACTGTCGGCCGGCGGACCTGCTGGAGCCGGAGCTGGAGAAGGCTGCGGCGGAGCTGGACGGACTGGCGCGCGCACAGGAAGACGTGATCAGCTACGCGCTGTTCCCGCAGGTGGTAAAGGAGTATCTGGAGCGGCAGAGCGTGTGCGGGGAGAACCAGCGGGAGCGGGAGATCGTGGCGGCCATCGCGGCGGTGCTCGCCCAGCAGACGAATGGGAAACAGGTCAGCCCTGCGTCCGGGGCGACGCGGACGCGAGGGATCACGGCATGGCGTCTGGCCAGTCGGGGGCAAACGATGCGTGGATCTGGGTGGCGCTGAGAGCGGCCAGGTTCTGGGGCAACGCTGCCCGAGTCTCGAGGCACGAGGTGAGTGAGCCATGAAGCTAGTAATCGACGGGACGACCTACGAAGTGCATGCCACGGAGAGCGAGATCAGCGTCAACGGGGTGCGTGTGCCGGTGCGAGTGGAGAACGGGCAGGGCTATCCCATGACGGTGTACGTGGGGAATCGACCGCTGAAAGTGGACGTGCAGGGCAAAGTGGAGGGAGCGCCGTCCACGGTGCTGGTAGATGGGAAGGTCTACGGCGTGAGCGTGGAAGGAGTGCTGCGGGCGAGCGGGGGCAAAGCCGAGCCAGTTGCGAAGCAGAAGAAGGTTGGCGGAGCGGCGGGCGATTCGGTAGTGCGGGCGCTGATGCCTGGCAAAGTAGTGGCGGTAAAGGTCTGCCAGGGGGATCTGGTGGAAGCAGGGGCGCTGCTGCTGGTGCTGGAGGCCATGAAGATGGAGAACGAGATCCACGCACCGAAGGCTGGGAAGATCAAGACCCTGTCCGTGGTCCCAGGGAGCAACGTCAGCAGTGGAGACGTGCTGGTGGTGCTGGAGTAAGGGTCGCAAGAGGAGAAGGCACACTGATGAAGAGAAGCCACAGCAAAGAAGAGTGGCGTCGGGAAACGCTGGAGCCCGCCCTGAAGAAGTCCAAGGAGCGCCAGGCTCGCTTCGAGACGCTCTCCCACATACCGGTGGAACCGGTCTACACGAGCGAAGATCTGCCCGTGGGCGGAGTGCAGGAGGAGCTGGGGTTCCCTGGAGAGTATCCCTTCACCCGTGGGATCCAGCCGACCATGTACCGTGGACGGCTGTGGACTATGCGGCAGTACGCGGGGTTTGCCACGGCCGAGGAGTCCAACCGGCGCTATCGCTACCTGCTGGAACACGGACAGACGGGGCTAAGCGTGGCCTTCGACCTGCCCACGCAACTGGGCTACGACTCGGACCATCCCGTCTCGCTGGGCGAGGTGGGCAAGGTGGGGGTAGCCATCGACAGTCTGGCGGATATGGAGACGCTCTTCCGGGAGATACCGCTGGACAAGGTCAGCACCTCCATGACCATCAACGCCAGCGCCTCGATCCTGCTGGCCATGTACATCGCGGTGGGCAAGAAGCAGGGCGTAGAGCCGGGCAAGCTGAACGGGACCATCCAGAATGACATCCTCAAGGAGTACGTGGCGCGAGGGACCTACATCTTCCCGCCGCGTCCATCCATGCGTCTGATCACGGACACGTTCGCCTACTGCAGTCAGCAGGTGCCCAACTGGAATCCCATCAGCATCAGCGGTTACCACATGCGGGAAGCGGGCAGCACGGCGGTGCAGGAGGTGGCGTTCACGCTGGCCAACGGGATCGCGTACGTGGAGGCGGCCGTAGCGGCAGGACTGAGCGTCGATTCGTTTGCCGGGCGGTTGTCGTTCTTCTTCAACGCGCACAACAACCTGCTGGAAGAGGTGGCCAAGTTCCGGGCGGCGCGGCGGCTGTGGGCGCTGATCATGCGTGAGCAGTTCCAGGCTAAGGACCCGCGCTCGTGGATGCTGCGCTTCCACACGCAGACGGCGGGCTCGACGCTGACAGCCCAGCAGCCGTACAACAACGTGGTGCGGGTGACGCTGCAGGCGTTGTCGGCGGTGCTAGGTGGGACCCAATCGCTGCACACCAACTCGTTGGACGAGGCGCTCTCGCTGCCATCCGAGGAATCGGTGCAACTGGCGTTGCGGACGCAGCAGGTCATCGCACACGAGAGCGGGGTAGCGGACACGGTGGACCCGCTGGCGGGCTCCTACTACGTGGAGCGCTTGACGGAGGAAATCGAGACGCGCGCCCGGGAGTACCTGGAGCGGATCGCCGGGATGGGCGGAGCGCTTCAGGCCATCGAGAAGGGCTTCATCCAACGTGAGATCCAGGAGAGCTCGTACCAGTACCAGGTCGAGGTGGATGCCAGCGAGAGGGTTGTGGTGGGCGTGAACAAGTTCCAGACGCCCGAGAAGGCCCCGGCGAACCTCCTGCGGGTGGACCCGTCCATCGGGGATCTCCAGGCGGCGAAGCTGGCGGAGCTACGCAAGAAACGGGACGCGGGCCAGGTGACGCGGCTACTCGGACAATTGGAAGAGGTGGCCCGCGGCACGGACAACATCATGCCTGTGCTGCTGGAGTGCGCGGAGACCTACCTGACGCTGGGCGAGATCTGCGACGTGCTGCGGCGCGTATTTGGACAGCAGGAGCAGATGCCCGTATTCTAGCGCCGGTATTCTTTGGCAATCCAATGTAGAAAGGAACCGCCCATGATCAAGAAGATCGATCATATCGGGGTGGCCGTGAAGAAGATCGAGGACGCCCTGCCCGTCTATACGGATGGGATCGGGCTGGCGTTGGAACGCGTGACCGAAGTGGGCAGCGAGGGCGTGAAGGTAGCGTTCGTGCCGGCTGGGGAGACCCTGATCGAGCTGCTGGAGCCCACGGGACCGAGCACGGCCGTGGCGGGCTTTCTGGAGAAGCGCGGGGAAGGGCTACACCACATCTGTTTCGAGGTCGACGATATCGACGCGACCATCGCCGATCTGAAGGGGAAGGGTGTGCCGCTGCTTAGCAATGAGGCCCGGCAGGGTGCTGATGGACGGATCGTCTTTATCCACCCCAAGGCCGGGCACGGCGTGCTGATCGAGTTGCTGGAGAAGCCGCGCTAGTGCTTGGATACCAGTGACGTGATGGGCGAGAGACCGCGCATCGGTCGTATCAGTCGGATCGGTCCGATCGGTTGCACTGACCGATGCGTGTCAGCCTATTGGTCGGGAAGCACTGCAGCAACATCCGGATTCGTTGAGTGGTCGAGATGTTGTGGACGTAGTGGCGGATCGCCGTATCCGCCAGGGGGGTGGGGCAGCCCTTCGCCTCAGTAGTCTAGCTGGCTTCCCAACACCTAAACTAAGCCCACAATGAAATCTACATTCCAAGTCCGCGGAATGTCGCACTTGTACCGCAAGAGCCGAATGGGCTCTGCGGGTTTCACCTTGGGATTAGTATAGCCCATCGCGGTCTGACCGAGGTCGGCTATGAGAGGGCAGGCCGAGTGCTAAGGCAGGCGCGGCCCCTCGCCCCCCTGGCGGATACGGCGGTCCGCCACTACGGTGTACGTGTGATTCTTGCCTTTCGTCTATCAGGTCACAAGCAACATAGCCCTGGCGCGCTTTCCACAAATGCCCGCTCTGGCAAATACCACCCAACGAGGAGGGAACGCTCAACATGTCCTACGATCTCAAGCTCAAGGATAAAGTCGCCATCATCACCGGAGGCGGACAGGGAATGGGACGAGCCATCGCCCTGACGTTGGGTGGCACGGGTATGCACGTGGTGGTCGCCGACAAGAACAGCACTACTGCCGAGCAGGTGGCTGGCGAAGTACGCGCTCTTGGAGTGCAGGCGTTGCCAATGCATGTTGACGTCACGGATCAACTAGCGACCGAGCGGATGGTGCAGACCACGCTAGAGCGGTTTGGGCAGATCGACGTGCTCGTCAACAACGCTGGCTTCATCACGTGGAAGAAGTTTGCGGATCTGACGCCGGAGGAGTGGCAACTAAACATCGATGTCAACCTCAACGGTGTCTTCTACTGTACGCGTGCGACGATCGGCCACATGATCCAGCGGCGAGCCGGGCGCATTATCAACATCTCGTCCGACTCGGCCAAGGTGGGAGAGGCCGGCACGGGGGCCTACGCGGCGGCCAAAGCCGGCGTCATGACCCTGACCAAAGTGCTAGCTCGGGAGCTGGGCCGCTACGACATCACCGTCAACGCGATCTGCCCCGGTATGGTCGACACGCCGATGGCAGCGGGCACTCCTCTCGGCCAGCTCAGCCCGGAGAAAAGGGCGCAGATGATCAAGCTCAGCTTTCCGCTGGGGCGCGTTGCACAGCCTCAGGATATCGCCGATACCGTGCTCTTCCTGGCTTCGGATGGGGCCAAGTACATCACGGGACAGGCCATTAGCGTCGATGGGGGCTACGTGACAGCTTAGAGCGTCGTTCCGTAAGTCAGTATCACGTTGCAGAGACGGCGCAGTTGGACCGCGGCCCTAGACCGCCGCGGTCGCCTCAGGCGACCGCAGCGGTCTTCTCAGACAGGATGCTGGACTTGAGGAATGAAGCACTTAGAGCTTGGAGGGAGTGCTGTGTCGAACATAGATCGAAAACCGCACGAGTCTACAACCCGAACGATATGGCAGGCGCTGGAGAACAGCGTGGAGCAATGGGGGAGCCGCGAGGCTATAACATTCCATGGCGCTCGGGTGACCTACGCCGAAATGCTGCAGCATGTGGACCGATTGGCCACAGGACTGCTAGCTGCGGGAATACAGCCGGACGATCACGTTTCCATCATCTTTCCACTTTGCCCGGAGTGGATCTACACCCATTACGCCCTGACGACCATTGGCGCGATCGTCGTGCCCATCAACATCAACTACAAGGCCGACGAGGTACGCTGGGTTCTGAAGCAAGGGGATGTTAACGCCGTCATCGCGGCCGATTCGTTCCTGAATCTCGATTTCCTGGAATTGCTCAAAAGCACCGACCCTGCCCTGGAGTCCGGCGAGGTGCATTCCGAGCAGTTTCCGCTGATCAAGCGCATGTTCGTGTTTGAATCCGGGGGCGATAGAGGCGGACCGTACACTATGCGATCGCTTCTGTCGCACGAGCCATCGTCGGACGAGCGCGCTCGGTTGGCCGAGATACGCGCCAAGCAGACGGCAGATGATCCCGCCTACATCCTGTTCACGTCTGGCAGCACCGCACGACCAAAACCGGCCATCGTCCCGCATCGTGCCATCTGTGGCGTGGGCTACTATCAGGCGAAGGGCTGCGGCATGGGCGAGGGGGATCGCTTCCTGGCCATGCTGACCACGTTTCACATCGGTGGAGTCGTCCCCTGTATCGCCTCGCCCCACAGCGTGGGGGCCACGACCTGCTTGGTGCCGGCCTTCGAGCCGCGCACGGTGCTCGAAACAATCGAGCGGGAGCGTTGTACCGCCAGCATCGGCTTCGACACCATGTTTACCAAGCTGGCCGGACATCCCGATTTTGGCCGCCGGGATATCTCCTCACTGAAAAAGGCCACCGTAGCCTGCACGCCATCCGCCTATGACCAGTTGCAAAAGTGGTATCACTTCGACTGTCTCGGTATGACATACGGATGCACCGAGGGATCGTCTGGGATGTCGCTGGTCATGCCTGGGGAGACCGATCCCGAGATTCGGCGCAACTCCAACGGTCGGCCGCATCCTGGGATCGAGGTGCGCATCGTCGATACGGAGACCGGTCAGGTCCTGCCCCCGAACACTCCCGGCGAGATCTGCTTCCGGGGCTGGAACCGCTTTCTGGGCTACTACAACATGCCCGAGGAGACGGCCGCGGCCATCGACGCCGAGGGCTTCGTCCATATGGGCGACTACGGCTGGCTGAACGAGCAGGGCTATCTCTACTACCGTGGCCGCTACAAGATGATGGTCAAAACCGGCGGGGAGAACGTCTCCCAGCGCGAGGTCGAGATTTTCCTGGAGGACAACATCCCGGGCGCGGAGTTCGCCCAGGTGGTCGGGGTGCCGGACGAGGTATGGGGCGAGGCCGTGGTGGCCTTTATTCAGTTGCGAGCGGGATCGACGCTCACACCGGAAGAGATCCGCGAGCATTGCCGCGGGAAGATCGCGGGCTTCAAGATTCCGAAGCACGTCTTCATTCTGGAGTCCAAGGATTGGCCCATCCTGGCGGTGGGACGCCCGGATAAGCATACTCTGCGTAAGATGGCCCTGCAGAGGTTGGGTCGAGAGGAGCTCGCGTAAACGTTTGTAGCACGATAGCGCAGCGCCAATTCGAAGTGAGCAACAAGGAGAGGGGAGAGAAGAAGCATGGCGTACGAAGATCTCAAGGGTAAGGTTGCCATAGTTACGGGGGCTGGTCAAGGGATCGGCGAGACTATCGCGCTGACCCTGGCGGGTGTCGGGATGAACGTGGCGATTGCCGACAAGAACCCGGTGACGGCTGAGCAGGTGGCTGGTAAGGTACAGGCTCTGGGAGTCAAAGGCTTGGCCGTTCACGTCGATGTTACCGACCCAGCGTCTGCTGAGCAAATGGTGCAGACCGTCCTCTCCGAGCTCGGCCAGATCGACGTGCTCGTCAACAACGCCGGTCGCATCGCGTACAAGAAGTTCACGGATCTGACCCTGGAGGACTGGTACGACGACGTGAACGTTAACCTCCACGGTGTCTACCTGTGCAGCCGGGCGGTTGTCCCGCACATGATCAAACGAAGGTCCGGGCGCATCATTACCATCAGCTCGGACTCGGCCAAGATCGCGGAGATCTACACCGCGGCCTATTCCGCGGCCAAGGGCGGCGCCAATGCGCTGATGAAAGTGCTGGCCCGGGAGCTGGG
This sequence comes from Chloroflexota bacterium, assembly GCA_004297765.1. Taxonomy (GTDB): domain Bacteria; phylum Chloroflexota; class Dehalococcoidia; order FW602-bin16; family FW602-bin16; genus FW602-bin16. The sequence goes on from SCTZ01000031.1 coordinate 73,997, forward strand.
GCGCTATAATATCACTGCCAACGCCATCTGCCCTGGCATGGTCAAGACACCTCTCCTCGGCGACACCTTCTTTGGCGACCTGGGCGAAGAGAAGATGAAGCAGATGATCAAAGTGACTTACCCGCTCGGGCGCATCGCTGAGACTCAGGATGTGGCCGACGCCACGCTGTTCCTGGCCTCGGACGCGGCCAAGTACATCACCGGACAGACAATCAGCGTGGATGGCGGCTACGTCATGTATTGATCGGCCTGGTCGCTGGCAATTCGAGCTTTGAGGAAATCTCGGCACCGCACGCTAATCCGACCGTAGTGCGGCCGTCGGCTCAACGATGATGTGTGCCGGGCCTCGCGGGAGGCATCGTTGAATTTGGTTGAAGACGTTTTGGCGGGTGATCGCCGCGCTCTGGCGCGCGTCATCACGCTCATCGAGAACAACCTGCCCGGAGGGCAGGAGGCGCTCCGGATCCTATTCCGGCACGGTGGAAAAGCGCACGTCATTGGCGTGACGGGCCCTCCGGGAGCCGGAAAAAGTACGCTCGTTTGCCAACTGGCGAAGGAGTTGCGCGCACGCGGTAAGACCGTTGGCATCGTCGCGGTTGACCCCTCCAGCCCCTTCACCGGCGGCGCAATCCTTGGCGATCGCATTCGCATGCAGGAGCTATCCGGTGACAGAGGTGTCTTCGCGCGGAGCATGGCCACGCGCGGAGAACTGGGCGGCATGGCCAAGACCACGCAAGACGTCGTCGACGTCCTGGACGCATCCGGATTCGACGTCGTGATAGTGGAGACCGTGGGCGTTGGACAGGACGAGGTGACCATAGCGGGGACGGCTCACACGACCCTGGTCGTCGGCGTTCCCGGTTTGGGTGACGACGTCCAGGCCATCAAAGCGGGCGTTCTGGAGATTGCCGATATATACGTCGTGAACAAAGCCGACCGAGAAGGGGCAGAGATGCTGGTAGCCCAGCTTCAGATGCTGCTGACCCTTCGTGAGTTGGGCAACTGGGCCATACCCATCCAGCGCACGGTTGCAACTCGAGGCGAAGGAATCTCAGAGCTAGTCGATGCTGCGCAGCGGCATTATCGTCACTTGAGCGAGACGGGGCTGTTGCGGCAACAGTCTGCAACCCATCACCAGCGCCGTGTTTTAGATATCGCCCGCGACGCATTATTGCGAAAACTGCTGACCGGTGAGAACAGCGGAGAGCGCCTGAGCAAGCTCGTGCAAGAGGTGGTCGAACATCGCCTCGACCCCTACACGGCCGCGGAGCAGTTGGCGCGGCACGAATAGAGACGCGACTTCCTTAGACACATCTAACCTACGAATCCCTCCTGGGAGCGCAGACGTCTGCGCTCCCAGGGATAGATACCATTGCCTTTGCCGTGATAAGCACAATAACCAAATAGTATCTAAGTCAGATAGACAACGATATAAACTGTGGTATACTTCTAACATTCCCTTAGGTACGCTCCTAAGCGTGCCAATGATTGGCATTGACAGCTATCCTCGTCTGTTATCTTGCGCGTCTTGAGCGATCGTGGGCGCATGGACCCATCGGCTGAGCGTATCCTGCTCTGGCAAGATTCGGCTATCAGAAAACAAGTTGAGTGCGAATCACTCGCTCCTCCTTCGAGAGACCGGCGATAAGGGCTCGCCCGCTTACATGCGGGCCGGTGGATCTGTTTTCTAATCCACAGGGTTTGGCACTCGGAAGCATTGACACAAATCGCCTTGGCAATCATCTCGGGAGGATGTGGCATGACTTCCCTCTGTATGCCACTTTCCCCGCCGCTACAGACAGACAATCTTGAAGTGTCTGAAATGGTCTATTCGGCTCGGAGTCTCCTTCCGTCATTCCCGCGAAAGCGGGAATGACAGGTCTGGGAAGCTTCTCAGACACGTTCTGGTGGGAGGAGCAGGGCTATCGGGAAATGGCGCCAGGCAGAGCGATATTTGAGGGGAGGAAATCGTGGTCCAATATGGCTTCTTCTATGACCAGAGTCGATGTACCGGATGCCACGCCTGTTCGATCATCTGCAAGAGTTGGAACGAGCACGAGCCGGGACCGAGGAAGTGGATGCGGGTTTTTCAGTGGGAGGAAGGGACTTTCCCGAGCCTCCGCGTAAACGCTCTCGCCGTGCCCTGTTACCATTGCGAGAATCCGACCTGCATACGCGCCTGCCCAGGCGGGGCGATTCATAAGGAAGAGCGGTTTGGCGCTGTGCTGGTGGATGGAGACCGCTGCGCGGAGATCCATCGCGAAATGGATTGCCGGCGTTGCTGGACGGCGTGTCCGTGGGGAGCGCCCCAGTTCGACAGCGACGACCAGAGGGCAACCATGTCGAAGTGCACGATGTGCGTTGATCGTCTGTACGATGGCCAGACGCCCGTCTGTGTGTCGTCGTGCTCGCTGCGGGCTTTGGACTTCGGCAAGATGGAGGATCTCCGCAAGTGGTACGGGCCGGGGGATCAAATCGAAGGAGTGCCTACGGGGCTTAGCCTGAAGCCGGCGGTGCTGTTCAAGCGCAGTGACGCGAAACGCCTATTGGTGCCATATGATGCCAATCGGGCGCTGGAGCTGTGGCGGGAGAGAGGGCCGTTCGCTGCCCCCGATTTGCCGCCCGTGTTCGAGTCAGCACACGATGTGACGTCGGCACCTGCCGGGCTGATTGGACGAAGCAAGCTCGTGCTGAAGCCTCGCACCGTGGAAGAGCTAATGTACTGCACCCGGGACGACGAGTAGAAGGGAAGGAAGGTGCAAGATGAAGAAGGCTGACGGCAAGGAAGACTCGCAGAAGATCCAACATATCGTAGAAGCCCTTGGCAAGCGGCACCTAGGTGAGAAGACGGTTTATACTCCCTGCCTTACCGGATGCGATGGTATTGGTCACTGCGTGCTGAAGGCCCGGGTGAGGGATGGGCAGTTAGTGCTGGTGGAGCCGGACGACCGCTACAACCCAGGCGTCGGGCGTGAGGATCGGCTGCTGTCCGAGCGCGACCTGGCGAGGGCGATGGTGCAGCGTCGCGCCTGCCCGATGGCATGGGTATCACACAAGCACCACAACGACCCTGAACGTCTGCTGTACCCTCTCAAGCGACGGCCCGGGAGCGCGCGCGGCGCAGGGGATTTTGTCCGCATTTCGTGGGACGAGGCTCTTGACACGATCGTAGGGAAGATGATCGAGTATCGTGAGCGCTTTGGTCCCTATTCGATCATGACCCCCTTCATGGGCAATGATCATGCCGAGCGCCTATTTGGCTTTTGGGGAGCCGGGGTAGATACCTGGGGGTGGTGCTCCTGTGATGCGGAACGCCTGGCCACGCACCTTACCGCGGGTCGATTGGGCTGGGAAGATTACCGCTCGTCCTCGGCTGCAGATGTCCTTCTGAACGCGAAGCTGATAGTGCTCTGGGGTTTCGACCCGACAACTGCCCACCAGGGCCCGAGCCATCAACTTGCCTGGTACATTCGAATGGCCCGAGAGCGCGGCACGCCAGTTATCTGTATCGATCCACGCTACACCATGACCGCGGAGGTGCTGGCCGATCAGTGGATCCCGATCAAGCCGGGCACAGACATGGCCTTCATGCTCGGGGTCGCCCACGTCTTGTTCGAAGAGAAGTTGTACGACGAGAGCTTTGTGGAGCATTTCGTCGAGCCAGAGGGCTTCGCCCACTGGCGCTCTTACGTCCTTGGCGAGCAGGACGGAGTACCCAAGACGCCGCGCTGGGCGGAGACGATCTGCGGCGTTCCCGCTCAGACGATCGCGGAGTTCGCCCGTCTCTATGCGCGAAGCAAGCCAACCTGGTTGTACAAGCATTGGGGGGTCGGCAGGAAAAGTCGCGGCGAGAATGCCGCGCGCGGAGCAGCCACGCTGCAGGCAATGATGGGCTACTTTGGCGTGCCGGGCGGTATCCTGCCCTACTTCATCGGCTCCTGGCCAATCCCACCCGGGCTACCGCTCGGGGATAAGCCCAGCAATTACACCGTGCCGAAGATCTGTCGAAGCTACAAGTGGGCCCAGGCCGTCCTGCTGGCAGACGAGGTGCGCGCCGGTCGAATGAGTCGAGACGAGTGGCGGGCAATCGTGGGATACAAAGGCGATCCGGCGCTGCCCATTCCCGAGGAGTTCCATCCACGCATGCTCTGGTGGGGCGGAAACTTCGGCGCTGGCAGCAATTTCCTCGCGACGTCCCCCGACTCTTTGAATGGCCAGATTCGCGCTCTGGAGCGGATGGACCTAGTGCTCTATATGCACCTGAGAATGACCCCGACGGCCCGCTATGCCGATATCATCTTGCCCGGTCTCGAGCCGACGTGGGAGGACGTCAAGTGTTCTGCTACTGCTTACGGTGGGTTCTCGACTCTGTCGTGCTCGCCTAGACTGGCCGAGCCGCCCGGGGAGGTACGCAGTGTGGAGTGGGTGTTCACGAAGATAGCCGACCGTCTCGGCTTTGGCAAGGAGTTCAACCGCTATTATTCGGACGACCTCCACTGGAACGAAGACTGGGAGCGCTACCAAAAGCTGTCTTATGAAGCGACGGCGAAGAAGCTGGATTTCCCCACGCCTTCCTGGGACGAGTTTCGGGCCGGCAAGTTCGTCCACGTCGACGAGCATCGTGATCAGCCCTTTGTAGGGTTCCAGGCGGAAATTGCCGACGAACAACCATTCCTGACGCGATCAGGCAAGTTCGAGATCTACTCAGAGATAATCGCCGACGACAAGCAACGGGGCGAGGTGCACTACGATCACTCTGGGCGATTGATCAACAACTTGCCTAACGACTGGCGGGACCTCCAGCCGCTGCCCGTATATCAACCCTCGCGACACGGGCTGGAAGATTCGCTGGGAGTCAAGTATCCGCTTATGATGCTCACCTCACATAGCCGATACCGTATACATTCGCAATTCTGGAGCCAGCCCTTGCTGCGGGGCGATGTGTATCGGCATTCGGTGTGGCTCAGCCCGGCGGACGCTCAAAGACGAGGGATACGTGAGGGCGATCGAGTGCGCGTTTTCAATGACAAGGGTGAGATCTTCCTTCCCGTCTATGTCACATCTCGGATCATGCCTGGACTGGTGGTGGTGCGTGCCGGAGCCTGGTACGAGCCCGGCGACGGCCTCGCCGCGACTATGCTGCTCGGTGATACCGAAAGCCCGGTAACACCTGCGCCGGCCACGACGCTGGTACAGGTGGAGAAGCCAGTCCTTACATAGTTTCTACCTTCAAGCCTCGCATCGCACGTGGTCCGAGGCGCGGTATTGCTGAAACGGAGGCATGACACACCCCGAATTTCAGGGCACCTCCTGGAAGCCCGGGGTGTGTCTTTGCTGCAGCGGCTAGCCTTCAACTGCGCTTTCCACCCACGAAAACTAGTTATTGACAGTCCATCCCCACGCTGGTAGGATGAGCGCACATGACGTATAACGTTAAGTGCGTCTTCTCAGTCGACCCTTCGCCGGGCTCGCGCTTGCGTACCTGCGACGCTGGCTGACGTGGCGTGAACATAGCACCCAAGTCAGGTGTACAATAGTATAGACTGCTGTTATGATACAAAATGTGCCAATCATCGGTATTGGTTGCAGTCTTCCTCTGATGTCCTGCGCACCCTCGGTTGACTGTGGGCGCATGGACCGATCGGTTAAGCACAACTGCTCTGGCAAACCTATTCCGGCTATCAGAAGACAAGGTGAGTGGCGGATCACTCACCCCTCCTTCGAGAGACCGGCGATGGAAGCTCACCCGCGTACATGCGGGCCGGCGGACCCGTCTTTCAGGTCCACCGGGTTTAGCGCTCCGAAACATCGGCGCACATCGCCTTGGCAATCATTTCGATAGGAGGAGGCATGGCTTTATCTCCAGAATACCTCTTTAGCCGACAACGCCGCAGACCGATCATCTCGCCGGCGGTCGAGCGCCTCCCTGTGGGAGTTGTTCCAGACCAGGTTTGGCGTGGAGCACGAGTCGCAGTATCTCGGATCAGCCCGTGGTCTAGATAGTCTAATAGTAATGGTCGGCATTCAGCACTGACGAGTCTTCCCTGAATGCCCCACGCCGGATGTGGGGTAGTCCTCAACAACGGTTGGAGGCAGGACCTTGTTCTTTCAGCAAGTCGTGAACGGATTCGTGCTCGGCTCGGAGTATGCCCTCTTCGCCGTGGGGCTGGCCCTGGTCTTTGGAGCGATGCGGGCCTTCAACGTGGCCTACAGCGTTACCTTCTTGATCGCCTCGTACGTCGCCTATGTCCTTGTTAGCGTGGTCAAGCTGCCCATGTTGCCGGTTGGCTTCCTCCTGTCCATCCTGGCCGGCGCCCTCATTAGTTTGCTCACCGAACGGATTGCCTTCTGGCCATTTCGATTGCGGGGCACCAGTGACCACATCTCCGAGGGCATCGCCTCCATCGCCTTTGCCATTGTGGTGGTCAATCTGGTGCAGGTGATCTTCGGGGGCGATCCCCTTGCCATCAGCTCGCCCATTCCCAGTGTTCCCCTGTCCCTGGGCAGTCTGGTCATCAACTCCATCCAGTTGCTAAACTTCGGGGTGGCCGTAGTTCTGATGTTGATTCTGGGCTGGTTCCTCAAGTTCACCAAGGCCGGCAAGGCCATCCGGGCCACCGCCTTCAAAGCTACTACCGTGCGGCTGCTGGGCATCAACCCGGAGCGCATCCGGATGTACACGTTCCTGGCCTCGGGAGCCCTGGGTGGGGCGGCAGGGTTGCTGATGACGATCTTCTTCGGCAGCGTCCACGCGGGCATTGCCGAAAGCATGATGATGAAGGTCTTCGCCATCGTGGTGATCGGGGGCGTCGGCAGCTTACAGGGCAGTATCGTGGCAGGGCTGCTGCTAGGCGTGATCGAGGCGCTCAGCGTGACCTACCTCTCCAGCACGTTCCGGGACGTCAGCGCCTACGCGCTGTTTTTCCTGATCCTGCTCCTGCGGCCCAGTGGCCTGCTGGGCAAACGGGAGGTGAATCGGGCATGATCGACTTTGTACAGACCTACGAGCCGCTATTCGATCAGATTCTGATTGCGGGGCTACTGGCCCTCGGTCTCTTCATCTGGCTGCGCTGCGGTCTGTTCTCCATGGCCACGCCGGGCTTCATGGCCATTGGATCCTACGCCACAGCGATCGCTAGCACCAAGCTGGGACTGCCCTTCGTCGCTTCGATGGCATTGGCGGTGGTGCTGTCGTTTGTGCTGGGGCTGGCGCTGGCGCGGCTGTGCCTGCGCTTGCGGGAGATTTACTTTGCCATGGCCACCTTCGCCTTCAGCGAGCTAGTGCGGCTGTTGACGCTGAACTGGGATGCGCTGACGGGGGGCTCGCGGGGCGTGTACGGCATCCCGGGGGCCACCGAGCCGTGGGAGTTGGTGCTGGCAGTGGTGGTGGTGACCTACGCCTTCGCACGCTGGACGGGCAACTCCAAGTTCGGGCGAGCCCTGGCCGTGTTGCGGGAGGACCACCTGCTGGCGGGCACGCTGGGGGTGCATACGACCTGGTACCAGGTGGTATTCTTCGCGCTGGGGGCGGTGGCCACGGCGCTGGCGGGGGTCTTCAAAGCCCATCTGAACCAGTACATCTCGCCCAACGAGTTTGGCTTCGCGTTGCTGACGTCGGTGCTGATGATGGTGGTGCTTGGGGGCAAGGCCCGCTGGGCGGGAGCCATTCTGGGAGCGATTCTGGTGACCGTGCTTCCGGAAGTGCTGCGGATCGGGCGGCAGTACCTACTGTTGATCAACGCCTTTGTGCTGCTGGCCGTGGTGGTGCTGCTGCCGCAGGGGCTCTCCGGACTGCGGCTTCCGCGGAGGAAGAAAGCCGCCGTGGAGCGGACCCCAGGCACGGAGGCGGGGGGCGAACTGGATGGTGAGGCGGCTCGCAAGCTCTTTGCGCGGAGCGGGGAGAGCGCCGGGCAAGCGGGGCAGCCGTTGCTGTCGCTCGAGGCGGTGAGCGTGCGCTATGGTGGGCTGCAGGTGTTGAAGGATGTCAGCTTCGCGCTGCAGGAGGGCGAGGTCTTCGGATTGATCGGACCGAACGGAGCGGGCAAGACCACGCTGTTGAACGTGATCAGCGGGCTGGTGCCGCCGTTTGCCGGTACGCTGCGGTGGCAGGGACGCGACGTGACGACCCTGCGTCCCGATCAATTGGCGGAGCTGGGCATCGCGCGGACGTATCAGAGCATTCGGCTGTTGCGGGAGGTCTCGGTCTTCGATAACGTGCTGATGGGAGCCCACCTGCGTCTGAGACATGGACTGCTGGACGCGGTGGTCAGCTCGCCGCGGGCTCGGGCTGAGGAGCGGGCCGTACGGGAGAGCATCTGGACACTGCTTCGGACGCTGGGATTGGCGGAGTACGCGCAGAGCCCGGCCGGGTCGCTGTCGTATGGGGTGCAGCGGCGAGTGGAGGTGGCACGGGCCCTGGCCAGTCGGCCGCGGCTGTTGCTGCTAGACGAGCCGACCTCGGGGATGAACGACGCGGAGACGATGATCTTCGGGGAGTGGATCACGACCTTGCGGGAGGCGGGGCTAACGATCCTGGTGATCGAGCATCACGTGCCGCTGGTGGTTAAGACCTGTGACCGGGTGCTGGTGCTGAACTTCGGGGTGCCGATCGCCGTGGGCACGCCGAGCGAGGTGCAGCGACAGCCGGCCGTGATCGAGGCGTACCTGGGCAAGGACGCAGTGGAAGAAGTAGGAGTGAGCGAATGAAGGACGAGCCAGTGCTGGAGGTGACGGGGCTATCAGCTGGGTATGGGGCGGTGCTGGCGATCCGGGAGATCAGCCTGAGGGTGGGGGCGCAGGACGTGGTGTGCCTGCTGGGACCGAACGGGGCGGGGAAGACGACCACGCTGCGGGCGCTGGTTGGGCTGATCTCTGCGGCCGCGGGGGAGATCCGCTTCAATGGGCGCTCGATTCGAGGCAGCAGCACCGAGAGGTTGGTAAAGCAGGGGCTGGTGATGGTGCCGGAGGGGCGCGAGGTGCTGGCCACAATGAGCGTGCAGGAGAACCTGGAACTGGGGGCCTACGTGCGGAGTGACGGCGAGGTGTCTCGGGATCTGGAGCGGATGTTCGAGTTGTTCCCGGTTCTGCGGGAGCGGCGGCACCTGGCGGCGGGTAACCTATCGGGAGGAGAACAGCAGATGCTGGCCATTGGGCGGGCCTTGATGGCGCGGCCGCAACTGTTGCTGCTAGACGAGCCATCGTTGGGATTGGCGCCACTGTTGGTGCAGCAGGTGTTCGAGGTGCTGGGCGAGATCAAGCGGCAGGGGCTGCCGATTCTGCTGGTGGAGCAGAACACGCGCAAAGCGCTGGAGATCGCGGACTATGGCTTTGTGATCCGCAACGGGAGCATCGTGCGCGAGGGACCGGCTGCGGAGCTCAAGCATGATCGACAACTGGTGGAGGCCTACCTGGCGTAGGAAAGTGCAAAGCCATCCTCTACCTCCCCGGGCACATGCAATGTGCCCTACAGCGCGCCTCATGTAGGGGCACATTGCATGTGCCCGGGGAGGGGAGTTCTGTTTGTTGTACTACTGAACCAAGAGGAGAGGAGAGAAGACATGAAGGTCACGCTCAAGTTTTCCGCGACCCTGGTGACCCTGCTGCTGGTGCTGGCGGTGCTGGTTAGCGGCTGCGGTCAGACTCAGTCCTCGTCGCCGGCTGCCAGTCCGGCCTCGCCGAAGGCTTCGTCTTCGGCCCCGGCTTCGTCGGCGCCCGCCTCGTCTGCGCCTGCTCCGGCCGCGAAGCTCAGCGGCACTATCAAGATCGGCGTTGCTCTTGCATTGACCGGACCGTACGAGACCGGTGTGCGCGGGCACCGCGTTGGCATCGAGATGGCGGTGGAGGACGTGAACAAGAGCGGGTTGCTGGACGACGCCAAAATCGAGATCGTCGAGGCGGACGCGGTCAACACCAACGAGACGGCCATTAACGCCTTCCAGAAGCTGATCAAAACGGACAAGGTCACCGCGATCTTTGGTCCGCCCTCCGCGACGCAGGCTATGGCGGCCATTCCACTGGCCCAGCAGGCCAAGGTCCTCGTCATGTCACCCAACGCGTTGCCTGCTGTTCCGGCAATCGGCGACCATGTTTTCGGCACGGTGCCCATGTATCCTGACACCGTTCCGGGGGCGCTCAAGCAGGTCGTACCGGCCCGCGGGATCAAGACGGCAGCGCTCCTGAGCGAGAAGGAGTACGTGCTGGCGGTGGCCGACGCCAAAGCGCGGCGTGAGACACTCAAACAGCTCAACGTCCAGATCGTCTTGGATGAGGAGACGGTGGCGACGGACACCGATTTCACTCCGCTGGTCACCAAGGTCATGAACGCCAAGCCGGACATGGTGGCTGTCGACCTGACCCCTCCGGCTGGTCCATTGCTTCTGAAGCAGTTGAAGCAGGCTGGTTACAAAGGGACGATCATGAGTGGCCCGGGCACGCTCCCACCCAGCTTCCCCGCGGGCGATCCGCAGTTGTACGAGGGCACATTGAACATCGTTGGCTGGTTCCCTGGCCAGCCGGGCGAGACGGACAAAACCAAAGACTTCATCAAGCGCTTTGCCGAGAAGCGCGGCTCGTCGCCTGACCAGTACGCGATCGGTCAGTACGACAATGTGTGGATGCTGGCCAAAGCCATCAAGAAGGCGGGCAAGATCAACGACATCGAGGGCATTCGCAGCGCCCTAATGACGATTGAACACGACGGGCTACAGGGCAAGCTGAAGTTCAACGACAAGCGAATCCAGGATCATAACCCGGTGGTCATCCAGGCGCAGAACGGGGCGTATACTTTGTTCAAGCCGTAACAGACCACAGGAGGAAATGGTGGCGACGACGTCTGCCGGCAGCGGCTCTCAAACCGACGCGTACACTCTGGAGACGAAGTACGTCCGCGAGGAGGGACGCATCTTCCTCAGTGGAGTCCAGGCGCTCGTTCGGGTCCCGTTGGACCAACATCGGGCCGACCAGCGCCGAGGGCTGCGCACGGCGGCTTACGTCTCTGGCTATCCCGGCTCGCCGCTCGGCATCGTAGAAGGCGAGTTCCAGCGCGCGCACAAGTTGCTCAAGGCGCACGATGTCTTCTTCGCGTCCGGCGTGAATGAAGAGTTGGCCCTCACAGCGGCGTTCGGCACGCAGATGCTGGAGCTCTTTCCGCGGCCGAAGTACGATGGTGTACTCGGGATGTGGTATGGGAAGGGACAGGGTCTGGACCGCTCCATCGATGCGCTCAAGCACGCCAACTATGCGGGCGTGGCGCGTAACGGTGGCTTGCTGGCGGTGGTGGGGGATGACCCCAATGCCAAGTCGTCGGCCGCCCCCTGGCCGGGCGAAGTTACCTTCTACGCCGCGGCCGTGCCGACCGTCTACCCGGGCACCGTGCAGGAGATCCTGGACCTGGGTCTGCACGCGGTGGCGCTGTCTCGGGCCGCTGGGCTGGTGGTGGGCGTCAAGATCGTCACCAACCTGGCCGATAGCACAGGCACGGCCGAGGTTTCACCCGATCGTATTCAGCCGATCGTGCCAACAGTCGAATTGGACGGCCGACCGTACGAGCATCGCTTCTCCCTGCCCTATGTCATGGAGATGGAGCGTACGCTCTACTACGCACGACTGGAGCTGGCGAGCCGCTACGCCCGGGAGAATCGTCTCAACCAGATCGTCGTGCCTACGTCGGATGCCTGGCTGGGCATTGTAACGTCTGGCAAAACCTACTACGACACGCGCGAGACGCTGGAGGCGCTGGGGCTTGACGAGCCCAGCCTCCGGCGCCTGGGCATCCGCATCCTCAAGCTAGGCCTGGTCTACCCTGTGGAGCCGGAGATCGTGCGGGAGTTCGCGCGCGGCCTTCAGGAGATCCTGGTGATCGAGGAGAAGCGCCCCTTCCTGGAGACGTTCGTCAAAGATATCCTGTACGGACTGTCCGAGAGACCCGATGTCTTGGGCAAGTCAGACGAGGAAGGGAAGCCCCTCGTTCCAATGAACGCGGAGCTGGACCCGGACGTGATCGCGCCGGCCATCGCGCGGCGGATCGGCCGCAAAATCGACGTGGAATCTGTCAAGAATCGGGTCCACTACCTGGAGGAGCGACGGCGTCGGACCCCGGCCGCGAAGCTGTCGCGCGTGCCGTTCTTCTGTTCGGGCTGTCCGCACAACCGTTCCACGAGGCTGCCCGCGGGCAGCCTGGCGTCTCCAGGGATCGGCTGTCATGCCATGGCCATGTGGTCCAACCCCCAGTACGTGTGTCTGACGCAAATGGGCGGCGAGGGCGCGCACTGGGTCGGAGCTTCTCCCTTCACCGAGACGCCACACCTTTTTCAGAGCCTTGGCGATGGCACGCTATTCCACTCCGGCAGCCTGGCAATTCGGGCCGCCGTCGCCGCCGGAGTGCACATCACCTTCAAGATCCTCTACAACGGCACTGTGGCCATGACCGGCGGACAGCAGGTTGCCGGCGTTATCTCGGTTCCGGCCCTGGCGCGAGAGCTGGAGGCCGAGGGGGTCAAGAAGATCATCATCACCACCGATGACCTGAGCAAATACCGTGGGGTCTCTCTGCCATCTGGCGTAGAGGTCTGGCACCGCGACCGGCTGATGGAGTCGCAGGAGGCGCTGGCCGCCACACCGGGTGTGACGGCGCTCATCCACGACCAGCAGTGCGCGTCCGAGAAGCGCCGGCTGCGCCGCCGCGGTAAGCTGGTCGATCCTCCTCAGCGCGTCTTCATCGTCGAGCAGATCTGTGAGGGCTGCGGCGATTGCAGCGAGAAATCCAACTGCCTCAGCCTGCAAATGGTCGAGACGGAGTTCGGGCTCAAAACCCAGGTTCACCAGCCCTCCTGTAACAAGGACTATTCTTGCCTGCTGGGCGACTGCCCATCTCTGGTCCGGGTGGAGCCGGTAGACATCGTGCAAGCCAAGAAACGCCATCCGGCGCCGCTGGATGGCGACCTGCCGGAGCCGATGCTCAAGGTGCCGGCGAACGGATTTACCCTCCGTATGACCGGTATCGGCGGCACGGGGGTCGTGACGGTGAACCAGATCCTTGGCACGGCCGCGCTGTTCGACGGCAAGCATGTTTCGGGCTTGGACCAGACGGGCGTGGCTCAAAAGGGTGGGCCGGTGGTCTCCGACTTGAAGGTCTTCGATGACTCCATCGACATGTCCAACAAGACGCTGGTGGGGCGGGCCGATCTCTATCTGGCCCTGGACGTAGTGGTGGGCACGGCTCCGCTCAACCTGGCCACGGCGGACCCGGATCGGACGGTGGCTGTCGTTTCGACCAGTCAGGTGCAGACCGGGCAGATGGTCCAGGATAGAAGCCTCCGCTTTCCTGACATGGACGAGATACGGGCGGAGATCGACCGCTTTAGCCGGGCCGCTGACAACGTCTACCTGGATGCGCGGCTGATTTCGGAGAGCCTCTTTGATGACCACATGCCGGTCAATCTGATCATGATCGGCGTGGCATACCAGATCGGGGCCCTACCGATTTCGGCTGTCTCGATCGAGCAGGCCATTCGGCTCAACGGTGTCTCGGTGGAGGAGAACGTGCTGGCCTTCCGGTGGGGGCGTATGCTGGTACTCGATCCTGCGCGGGTCGAGGCCGCGGTGCAGTCCGCGCAGCGAGAGACGACCGTGGAGACGCGGCCTCTGTCCCCGCAGGCACGCGCTCTGGTTGATGAGGTCGGAGCCGATGGCGAGCTAGAGCGGTTGTTGAGCCTTCGGGTCCCGGAGCTTATCGCGTACCAGAACGTCGCATACGCCCATGAGTACGTCTATTTCGTGCGAAAAGTCCTGGACGCCGAGCGCAAGTGCGCTCCCGGTCGAACTGCCCTGGCGGAGAGCGTGGCGCGGAACCTCTTCAAGCTAATGACCTATAAAGACGAGTACGAGGTGGCTCGACTGCACCTCGATGCCCTACCCGAGATCAAGGCTCGCTTCGGGCCGAACGTCAAGATTCACTGGCAGTTGCATCCTCCTGCCCTGCGCGCGCTTGGTCGGAAGAATAAGATCAGTTTGGGCTCCTGGTTCACTCCTGGTTTCGGCGTGCTGCGGTCGTTGCGAGGACTGCGCGGCACCAGCTTGGACGTCTTCGGTCGGGGAGATGTGCGGCAGGTGGAACGGGCCCTGATCGGCGAGTATCGACAACTGATGGACACTGCCCTGGGCCAGCTCACGGCTGACAACTACGCGGTGACCATCGCCTTAGCCGATCTGCCGGACGAGATCCGCGGCTTCGAACAGGTCAAGCTGGAGAGCGTTGCACGGTATCGGGAGAAGGCGCGGACTCTAGTTGCGGGGCTCGTCGGTGTATCCAGCGGCTCACCATCAACAACGAAGTAAGCGCGAGCAGGAGACTACCGATGAGCAGCACGAAGGTTATCGTTCCGCAACTGGCCTGGCATGAGGATAACGAGCTGGAGCTGGATTTCCCGTCCTCATGGAGTGTGCGCTTTTGCGCCATGCGCGGCTACACCGCAACACCCTTGGACGATGTCGGCATTCGGCGGGCCTTCGCTAACCCCATCGGCACCAAGACTATCAAAGAGCTGGCGGCGGGCAAGTCGGAGGTGGTGATCGTCTTCGACGATATGTCGCGTCCCACCAAGGTTCACCAGATCGTACCGCATGTCCTGGAGGAGCTAAGAGCCGCCGGTGTTCCGGACAAGGGCATTCGCTTCATCGTGGCTCAGGGCACGCATGGCGATCACACTCGCTGGGATTTTGAGCGCAAGCTGGGCTTCGAGATCGTGGAGCGTTATCCGGTCTACAACCACAACCCCTATGAGAACTGCACGCCCGTGGGCACGACGCCTCTCGGTACCCCGGTCTCCATCAATGCCGAAGTGATGGCGTGCGACCTGAAGATCGGCATCGGGGCGATTCTCCCTCATCCCATGGCCGGCTACGGTGGAGGAGCCAAAATCGTTATGCCGGGCGTTGCGTCGATCGACACGATCGGTCATAACCATCACATGTGCATTTGGGGACGTAGTCCTGACGATCGGCACCCCAGCCTTGGATTCAACAAGCACGCGGGGAACATCATGCGGGCCGATATGAACGAGGCGGCCCGTCTAGCTAGGTGGGACATCAAGATCGACGGGATGTTGAATGGGCGACGGGACTTCGTGGCCCTCTTCGTAGGCGATATCGTCGCCGAGCACGAGGCCGCGGTGCCAATCGCTCGTGAGCACTACCGTACCGAAAGGCCGGGTGAGTGTGACGTCGTTGTCTGTAACGCCTACTCGCGTGCGAACGAGGGCTTCTTCAGCGCCTTCGCCGGCACCGCTTTTCTTGGTCCGGACGGCGGTGATATCGTCCTCTTATTGAGCTGCCCGGAGGGACAGGTGGTGCACCATCTCGCGGGCGCGTTTGGCAAGTTCACTCACGGTCGATCTTCGCACCACGCTGATAGATTGCCGCCCAACGTCCACCGCATGATCGTTGTCTCGCCTATCCGCGACCATGCCCCCCTCTACGGCACGCTGCTGAACGATCAGCTCATCTGGGTCAAGACCTGGGCGGAGGCGCGAGAGCTGCTGGAGCAAGGGCATCCCCAGGGGGCCCGGGTCGCCGTGATCCCGGACTCGACGATACAGTATTTCGCGTAAGTGCGGGTTTCTGAAACACTTTCAACAGAACGCCTTCATCTGGGGCACGTGCAACGTGCCCCGTTTTCCTGCCGGTCGAGCTGTGTGGCTCATCACCCTCCTCATCGGCGCATCGATGAAAGGTGTGCGTAAACCGTAGGGGCGGACCGCTGTGTCCGCCTGGGGGGCGGGGGGCAGCCCATCGCCTCAGTAACTACGCTACTTCCCGACTATCAAGCCCATCGAGGCCCGACCTAGTTCAGTTTTGAGAGTGCGGAACTACTGCAAAGGCAGGCGTGGCCCCCCGCCCCCCAGGCGGACACAGCGGTCCGCCCCTACGTCTCCAAGCGAAGCCTGTGTAATGGAACTGGATGTTGCTCGTCAGATGTGCTATCCTTCGCACTCCGCCAAATCGCGAGCCCCCCAATGAGCTTGACACCTGCCTGTAACAGTGCTACACTCGGAACACTTAACGTTCAACGTTAAAGGCACTATCGGGGCGTTGGCGGGTCGTTGGCTCGCGAACGCCGAAGCCAGGTTCAGCGACACTTGACTCAGCCCGGGTCCGGACGACTCGGGACCGTGTGACGAATCATACCCTCGCAATGTACAGCCATCCCCGGCTTCGTGATAGCCGACATACTCAGCTTCGGTTATGGAGGAGAAGATGCTCATCGGCGACATCCTTCGACAGAACGCGAGGTACTTCGCTAATCGCCCCTGTCTCATCCAGGACGACATTCGACTCAGTTGGGCCGAGGTTGACCAACGGACCAATCGCCTGGCCAACGATCTTCTCAAGCTGGGGTTGACCAAGGGCGATCGGTTGGCCATCTTGTGCGGCAACTGCTACCAGTACCCGGAGATGTACTTTGCGACTGCCAAGGTCGGCATCATCAGCGTGCCACTCAACACACGCCTGGCGCTGCCGGAGCTTATTCGCTTCCTGCGCTACACCAAGCCGAAGGCGCTTGTGGTTAGCTCCAACTTCGCTGACCGGGGTCAGTCTCTCCAGAGCGAAGTGCCCGGCCTGGATCATGTGATCGGACTGGGAGAGGGCCATCCGTTCGAGTTGGACTACGACGCGCTGATCCGTGAGAGTCCGTCGGATTTGCCTCATGTGAACCTCTCGCCCGACGATGTCTACGTGCTGGGGTCGACCAGCGGAACGACAGGTATCCCAAAGGGGGCCATGCTGACCCATCGTATGGCGGTCGCCGCGATGATGGGCTGGTTTGCCGAGATCCGCTGGCCGCAGTTCGGGGCGATGATACAGTCCAACCCCCAATTCTTCAACCCGGGCGGTCCGGCCAATTTGCAGCCGATTCTGAAGGGCGGCGCAGTCATTATCTTGCCGGAGTTCAACCCCAAAAACTGGGCTGAGACCGTCCAGCGGGAACGTCCGTTCTTCAGCATCCTCCCTACCACTATGCTCCAGATGGTCGCCAATTACCCGGATATCGAGAAGTATGACACGAGCTCTCTCGGTGGCATCCTCACCGGTGGCTCGCCGATTCCTCGGACCCTCATGCAGCGCGCGACCGAGCTCTTCGGCAACATCCTTTACCCGACCTTCGGCATGTGCGAGACCTACTCCTGCGGCGGTATCTTGCGTCGCGAGCACCTGGTCGTTGACGGCCCGCCGGAGAAGCTGCAGCGCCTCGCCTCGATTGGACATCCCACCACCGGCATGGAGTTGCGAGTAGTCAACGAGCAGGGCCAGGACATCAAGTGGGGCAGCGACGAGGTCGGTGAATTGATCGTGCGCGGCGATCAAGTGATCGAGTCCTACTGGGAGATGCCCGAGGAGACGGCCGCCTCGCACAAGGATGGCTGGTTCTACACGGGCGACATAGGTAAACAGGACGCAGAGGGCTTCATCTTCCTCGTGGATCGGAAGAAGGATATGATCAAGTCCGGCAGTATCAACGTGTATTCGGTGGAGGTGGAGGCCGCCATCGGTCTGCACCCGGCCGTGCTGCAGGTGGCCGTGATTGGTGTGCCGGATCCGAAGTGGGGGGAGGCGGTCAAAGCCCTGGTGGTGCTGCGACCGGGCATGAGCGCTACGGAAGAGGAGATCATCCAGCACTGCAGAGAGCAGTTGGCCTCGTACAAGAAGCCCCAGTCGGTGGAGTTCCGGGAGTCGTTCCCTCTGGGCGGAACCAACAAGGTCCTCAAGCGCGAGCTGCGCGAGCCGTACTGGGTTGGCCACGAGAAACGGATTTAGTAGCTCCGCCGATCGATTTGACGGCTGAATTATATCTTTTGCGGTTGAAAGCGAGGATAGCTTAGCATGGCTGACCAGTTCCAGTATCTGTTCTCTCCCCTCAAGATCGGACCGGTGACGGTGCGGAACCGCATCGCCATCGCTCCGCATTCCACGCTCTTCGCGCCGCGGGGCATGCCTTCCGATCGTCTTGCTTTCTACTATGCCGAGCGCGCGAAGGGCGGCGCCGGGCTGATCACGGTCGAGGCCTGCATCACGGGACCTGGTCCCGCGCGCTGGCCGCTGATCAAAGCCTACGATGAGCGCTCCATCCCGGGTCTGCGCAAGGTGGCAGACATGGTGCACGAACACGGAGCCACCTGTTTCTGCGAGCTGATTAACATCGGTGTCTGGGGTGGTCTGGGTGCCTCGATGATGCCCGACCTGTGGACTCGCAGCACGGCTCGGGAGGCTACGGTCGCGGAAATCGAAGAATGGGTCGAGCAGTACGGCCGCAGCGCCCGGCACCTGGTGGAAGCGGGTATGGATGGGGTGGAGATCCACGCCAGCCACGGGGCCGGTCCGCAGCAGTTTAACTCGCCTCTGTATAACAAGCGGACCGATAAGTATGGCGGATCGTTGGAGAAACGGCTGACCTTCTTGCTGGAGTCCGTTCACCGCATCCGGCAGGAGATCGGCCCGACCCTTGCCCTGGGAGTTCGTCTGGATGTCGATGAGATGATCCCTGGCGGTGTGACCCTGGAGGACGGGCAGGAGATCGCCCGCATTCTAGAGAACACCGGCGAGGTGGACTACCTTAGCGTGGATACTGCCATGGAGCCGCATCAGCAGCATTTCATGACGGCGCCCATGTACGTGGCCCATGGGCATATGGTCTTCGCCGCCGCCGCTGTGAAGGATGTCCTGGACAAGATTCCGGTGATAGCGGCGGGACGCATCATCGACCCGCTGCACGCGGAGAAGATCCTGGCCGACGGTCAGGCAGATATGGTAGCCATGACCCGGGCCCAGATCGCCGATCCGGAGCTGGCCAACAAGGCCCGTGCAGGCCGGTTGGAAGATATTCGCCCCTGCCTGGGCGATAACGAGAACTGCATCGGCCGTCTCCAGACGGGCGCGCCCGTAGCCTGCACGGTGAATCCCGCGGTGGGTGTGGAGCGGTTCCTGGGTCTCGGCACTCTGCAGCCAGCTACGGCCAAGAAGAAGGTGCTGGTCGTCGGCGGGGGTGTCGCCGGCATGGAGACCGCTCGCGTGGCGGCCCTGCGGGGACATCAGGTCGCTCTGTACGAGAAGGCGGAGACCCTGGGCGGGCAGGTCAACCTGGCCTCGCGTCTGCCTGGGCGCTCCGAAGTCGAAGGCATCGCGCGCTGGTTGGAAGGGCAGTTGGACCAGTTGGACGTGGACATACATCTGGGTGAGGAGGTCACTGCTGACAAGGTGGATAGCCTCAAACCCGATGCCGTAGTGGTGGCCACCGGGGCAGCCTACTTCC
The DNA here is from genome assembly GCA_004297765.1 of Chloroflexota bacterium. Classification (GTDB taxonomy): domain Bacteria; phylum Chloroflexota; class Dehalococcoidia; order FW602-bin16; family FW602-bin16; genus FW602-bin16. The sequence goes on from SCTZ01000031.1 coordinate 93,300, forward strand.
GGAATGGTCTGTGCGGACAGACTCTGTCCCCGATCGAAGGATGGGAGCAGGAGAACGTCGCGACGCCCGAGGAGATCCTCACGGGCGCCAAGATCGCCGGACAGCGCGTCGTGATTGTGGACGAGACAGGCTACCTCGTGGGACTCGGGCTATCCGAGTGGCTGGCTGATCAGGGCAAGGAAGTCGAGATCGTCACCAGCGATCCCTTCGTGGGATCCGCCCTGGTGCCGAACCTGCAACTGCCCTGGGTCTACGCCCGCATCATGGGCAAGGTCACGTTGACCCCGCACACGCGCATCACACAGATCGCCGACCAGACGTTGACGGCCATCAACGTGCACAGCTACGAGGAGCGGCAGATCGAGGATGTGGATACGGTGATCCTGGTCACCGGCAAAGCGCCCGATGATTCGCTCTTCAGGGCTCTCGAAGGGCGAGTCCCCGAGCTGCACCTGGTCGGGGACGCCAACATCGCCATCAGCTCGGTCTTCGGCATCGGGGATGCCGTGCGCAACGCGCATCAGCTAGGACGGCAGATATAGGGAGCTAAGTGCGTCGTTCCTCAGTGAGGTGTCCTTTGAGGGACGTTCTTCAGCGGAAAGATCAAGAGTGGGCACGCTTTGGTCTCGATGACATCGGGATAGCTGACGTGCCATCCCCTCTCCCTTCGCGAAGGGAGAGGGAACAGCATCGCCAGATCGCTGCACTTGAGGAACGACGCACTAGGCTCTGAAAGCAGGGGACAGGCGATGCTAAGATGGCTCACCTGTCCGCTGACTGCATCCTGTTGTCCACCGCCCGCCCGCCGCTGAAGCGAGCGGGCTGAGGCAACTAAGCCCCTTCCAAGGGGCTGGGCGCGGTACTCAGCCGGCTTCAGACGGCTTGGTTGACTCAGTCCAGCGGCTTCAGCCCTGGGCATTCAACGGCGTTACGTCGGTAATTCAGGACAAAGGCAAACGCAATTGGCTTAACCAAGCGCGCAAGGGCTATCGCCCGGTAGCCCATATTGCAAGCCGATTCGAGAACTGCTGCAGGAAGGCATGATAGAGCATGGCAACGGCCAAAGAAGTATGGGTTGTGGCCGAGCATTTGGAGGGCGATCTGCGCGAGATCACCCTCGAAATGTTGGGCGAGGGGCGCAAGCTGGCACGCAAGCTGGGTGAGCCGCTGTGCGCGGTGCTCATTGGCCACGAGGCGGAGGGACTTACCGAGCCCCTGGCACAATATGGGGCTGACAAGGTGTATCTGGTGCAGAATCCCCTGCTGGCTCAATACACGACCGACGCCTATGCATCCGCACTGACTGATCTGCTGCAGAAACACACGCCGTCCATCCTGATGCTGGCGGCAACGCCAAACGGCAAAGATCTGGCTCCCCGCGTGGCCGCTCGCCTTAAAGTGGGGTTGGCCAGCGACTGCATCATCCTCAAGGTCGACGACCAGGGAATTCTCAACATGGTCCGCCCCACTCACGGCGGCAAGGTCTACACCTCTGTTGCCTGCTCTGCGGCGCGGCCTCAGATCGCCACGATCCGCCCGGGTGTGATCGGGGTGGACAAGCCCAACAAGACTCGCCGGGCGGAGGTCGTTCCGGTGGAAGTGACGATTGCCCCTGAATCGATCCGCACGCGCGTGGTGGGCTTTATAAAGGCCGATCCCAAAGCTGTCGACGTGACCGAGTCCGACATCGTCGTATCTGGCGGACGTGGAGCAGGCGGAACGAAGGGCTGGCACGTGATCGAGGAGTTGGCCGACGCACTCGGTGGGTCGGTGGCGGGCTCGCGCGTGGCTGCAGATCTAGGCTGCGTCTCCCGAGAGCGCATGGTAGGGGTGACGGGCAAGAATGTTGCTCCCAGGTTGTACGTGGCGGCCGGCATCTCGGGTGCCACACAGCACACGGCCGGAATCAACGACGCTAAGCTGATTCTGGCCATCAACGCGGACCGCGGAGCTTCCATTTTCAAGCTCGCCGATATGGGAGTGGTGGCGGATCTTCACGAGCTGCTTCCGGCTTTGACCAAGCGCCTCCGTGAGGCTTCGGAGAAATTGGCGGTTGGTGACAAGGAATGAAGAACAAGTACGACGTCATCATCGTCGGGGCAGGACCGGCCGGAATCACGGCGGCGTATCTCCTGGCCAAGGCTGGTCTGGAGGTGGTTCTCTTTGAGCGGGGAGAGTTCCCGGGCGAGAAAAACATGTTTGGCGGCGTCCTCTATGGCAGCGTGCTCAACCAGGTCGTCCCCAACTACTGGGAAGAAGCTCCCCTGGAGCGCTGTATTACCCGCAAGGTGATTACCTTCCTTTCTCAGGATGCCTCCGTCTCCGTCGATGTCAAGAGCAAGAACTTTGGCCAGCCTCCATACAATGGCTTCACGGTGCGCCGGGCCCGGTTCGACCGCTGGTACGCGCAGAAGGCGGTTGAGGCTGGTGCCCTCCTGGTGACCAGAACGGTCGTCGATGACCTGCTGTATAAGGATGGACGGGTGGCGGGGGTGCGCGCTCGCCGTGAGCAGGGCGAGTTGTGGTCCGACGTAGTCATCGCCGCGGATGGAGTCAACTCGCTCCTGGCTCGGAAGGCGGGTTTGCGGCGGGAGCTCGATCCCAGCCACGTCAACCTGGGCATCAAAGAGGTCATTCAGTTGCCTCAGCGCACGATCGAAGAACGCTTCAATCTGGCCGGGAACGAGGGCGTGGCCAACGAGTTTGTCGGAGGACTTGAGGGGAATGTGCACGGCGGCGCCTTCGTGTACACCAACAAGGACAGCCTGTCGGTAGGTATCGTGGCCCAACTGCCCTCCCTGAAGCAGGAGAAGTCCAGGATCTATGACTTGCTGGAAGGATTCAAGAGCCATCCCATGATCCAGGGGCTGGTGAAAGACGGCGTGATCAAGGAGTACTCTGCCCACCTGGTTCCCGAGGCCGGGCTGCACATGATGCCCCAGCTCTACACCGACGGAATGCTGGTCGTAGGGGACGCGGCCGGTTTCGTCCTGGCCACCGGGCTCTACCTTGAAGGAGTCAACTATGCCATGGCCTCCGGCATGGCTGCCGCCAGGACGGTCCAGGAGGCGGTCGCCCGACGCGACTTCGGCAAGGCCAGCCTGGCCCGCTACACAGCGTTGCTTGAGGAGAACGGCGTCCTGACGGACCTAAGGCAGTTCAAACGCGCGCCGGAGCTCATGGGGAATCCTCGCCTGCACGAGCTTTACCCCAGGCTGGTGTGCGAGCTGGGCGAGAGCATATTCACCGTCGACGGACAGCCTCGACCGAAGCTGTTGCCTCTGGCTCTCAAGAAGATGCGAGGCCAGACGACTATCTGGCAGTTGCTAAAGGATGGGCTGGAGGCGGGGAGGTCGCTTCTATGGTAGTCATCGAAGACAAGCTCAGCCTGCTTCGCTACAACGCGGATGCGGAGACCCACATAAGAGTCGATTCAGCTAGATGCCGAACCTGCCCGCATCACGTCTGTACCCATATCTGCCCAGCCGGTTGCTATACTCTGTCGGATGATTCTGAGATCCTCCTCTCATACACCGGCTGTCTGGAGTGCGGCACGTGCCGTGTAATGTGTGATCAAGAGGCGATCGATTGGAACTACCCACGCGGTGGCTTCGGCGTTAGCCTGCGGTATACGTAGGGGCTGTGGGTTGGTCCCTCAGCCCACAACCCCCAACTGGTGGTGGGATGAGAATTGTTGTTTGCGCAAAGCAGGTTCTTGACATAGGCATTCCCCTGGAGATCGACGAGGCGCAGAAGGGTCTGGTAGAGGATGGGCTGGTCTACATGCTCAACCCGGCCGATCGATGCGCTGTGGAAGAGGCGGTGCGCCTCAAGGAGCAGCGGGGGCAGGGAGAGGTGATCGTCGTCACTCTGGGACCGTCGCGGGCGCATGAGGTCCTGCGCGAATGCCTGGCTATAGGTGCCGATCGGGCTCTCCATCTCCTGGACAAGGGCTTCGACGACTCGGACCCCTACGCCACGGCCGTGGCTCTGTCCCGGGCCATTGGTGGACTGGAGTCCGATCTAATCCTCTGCGGCAGCCAGAGCCTCGACGGCGGCTCATCTCAGGTTGGGGCTATCCTGGCCGAGTTGCTGGGGCTTCCGCAGGTCTCCGCCGTGACGCACCTAGAGGTTGCTCCGGATGCCAAGACGGGACTGGTTCATCGCAAGCTGGAAAGAGGGAACCGCGAGGCGCTGGAATGCATTCTGCCGGCCGTCCTCACGGTGGAATCCGGGCTCAACGAGCCCCGTTATCCCTCTCTGCCCTCTTGCATCGAAGCTCTACATAAAGAGATCCGGGTTTGCGATCTTGGCGCCCTTGGGCTTAAGGCAAAAGAGGTGGGGCAGGCTGGTTCGCTCACGCGCGTGGTCGGTGTTAGCTCGCCCAAGCCGCGCACCAAGAAGATGTTCACCCCCGATAGCAGCCTCTCCCAGGCGGAGAGGATGAAGCTGATGATGTCAGGCGGCGCGAGCCGGAAAAAGAGCGGCGATCTGTTCGAAGGAGAGCCCGATTACCTGATCGAGCAGATCCTGCGCTTCTTGCGAGAGAATCACTTCCTATCCTGAAATTTGCTCCGGCTCGATCGTCGCCTTCGCATTGCCGCTACAAACTGGATTATTGGAGGCACGTTCATGTCACGTTTTGACCCGGAGCCTGTTGAGGCAACACGCCAGACGATCTGGCAGGCGTTGGAGTCCAGCGTCGCGCGGTTCCGCGATCGCCCCGCTCTCTTGGCGGATCCGAATGTCTCGGTCACGTACGGCGAGATGTTGGAGCAGGTCGATAAGCTCGCGGCGGGGTTGCTGGCAGCTGGGGTACGGCGGGGCGATCACGTGGCGATTTTCTTTCCCCCGATCCTCGAATGGGCCTACGTCCACTATGCCCTTACCACCTTGGGCGCGATCGTCGTTCCCGTCAACATCAACTACAAGACCGAAGAGGTGCGCTGGGTACTGAAGCAGGGGGATGTGAGCGCCATCATCACCCTCGATACGTACCGGAGCTTCGATTTTGTCGGCTTGCTCGAGAGCGTCGACCCGGCGCTGAAGCCGGGCGAGGTAGAGACCGCACAGTTTCCGCTGCTCAAGCGGATCTTCGTCCTGAATTCACAGCAGGAGCAGGGCGGTCCCTATAGCCTCCGAACACTTCTGGCCCATGAGCCATCCACCGACGAAAGGGCGCAACTGGAGAAAACGCGCTCCGACCTGGCGCCGGCTGACCCTTGCTACATCATCTTCACTTCCGGCAGCACGGCCCGACCGAAATCGGCCCTGATTCCTCATCGCGCCGTATGCGGGGTTGGCTACTACTACGGAAGAGCCATGAAGATGACCCCGGAGGATCGCTTCGTGGCGGCCTTGACGACCTTCCACGTGGCGGGGCTTATCCCTGGCATCCCGATGGTCCATACGCATGGAGGCGCGACCTGCCTGGCGGGTATGTTCGATCCGGGCATCTGGCTACAAACGGTCGAGCGACACCGTTGCACGGCGGGGGGCGGCTTCGATACGCTGATGAACAAGATCATGGCGCATCCGGACTTCAAGACACGGGACATCTCGTGCTTCAAGAAGATTCATATCGGCTGCACCCCCTCGTACTACCTGGAGCTGGAGCGGGCCTTCAACTCGGACGTCATCGCGATGGCCTACGGGTGTACGGAAGCGGGCGGAATTGTCGCGATCGTCCCGCCAGACGAGACCGATCTGGAGATCCGGCGGGCCTCCAATGGCTATCCGTTGCCGGGTGTGGAGGTGAAGGTCGTCGATCATGAGACCGGCGAGCCCGTTCCCGTCGGCACGCCGGGGGAGCTATGCTTCCGTGGCTGGAATCGGCTGCTAGAGTATTACAACATGCCTGAGGAGACGGCCGAGTCCATCGACGCCGAAGGGTTCATCCACATGGGAGACTACGGCTGGATGGACGAACGGGGTCTCGTGTACTACCGCGGGCGCTACAAGATGATGGTCAAGACTGGGGGCGAGAACGTCTCGCAGCGAGAAGTCGAGATCTTCCTGGAGGAGAATGTTCCCTCCGTGGAGTTCGCCCAGGTGGTAGGTGTGCCCGACGACCTGTGGGGCGAGGCCGTGGTTTCCTTCGTCCAATTGCGGGCGGGTGTGGAAGCCACGCCAGAGCAGATTCGCGAGCAGTGCCGGGGCAAGATCGCCGGCTTCAAGATTCCCAAGCATGTCTTTGTCCTGATGCCTAAGGAGTGGCCGATGATGACCGTTGGCCGGCCTGATAAGGGCGCTCTGAAGCAGATGGCCATGGAGAGGCTAGGGCGTAAGTAAGAGATCTGATGTCGATGGCAATATTAGTCCAAGGAGAGTAACACGATGCTCATCGGCGATATCCTTCGGCAGAACGCATACGACTATCCGGATCGGACCTGCCTGGTCCAGGGCGATATTCGTTTGACCTTCACGGAAGTCGAGCGGCGTGCGAATGGTCTGGCCAATGGACTACTCAAACTTGGCCTGACCAAAGGTGATCGCCTGGCAGTCATCTCCGGCAACTGCTTCCAGTATCCGGAGATCCAGTTTGCCGTGGCGAAGGCCGGCATCATCGGTGTGCCGCTCAACATTCGGCTGGCGGTCCCGGAGTTGATCAGCTATCTGCGCTACACCAAGCCGAAGGCCATCATCGCGGCCGCCAGGTTCGCTGATACTGCCAGAACCCTTGTTGCAGAGGTGCCCGCACTGGAGCACGTGATTGGGCTTGGGGAGGGGCATCCCTTCGAGCATGGCTATGAGGTGCTGATTCGGGAGAGCAGCCAGGATGTGCCCCAGGTGTCCCTGTCGCCGGACGATCCGTATATGCTGGGCGCGACCAGCGGGACGACTGGCATTCCCAAAGGGGCTATCTTGACCCATCGCCAGGCCATCATGGCGATGCTTATCTACTATGCCGAGATCCGCTTGCCGCAGTTCTTCTCGATGCTCCAGGGCATCCCGCAGTTCTTCAACCCGGGCGGACCGGCCAACATGCTTCCCTTCCTGAAAGCCGGGTCGATCATCGTCCTGCCGGAGTTCTCCGGGGAGGCTTTCTTGGAGGCGGTCCAGAAAGAGCGTCCGTATCTTAGCATTCTCGTCCCGACCATGCTCAACATGGTGGTCAACCATCCGGACGTGGAGAAGTACGATCTGAGCAGCCTCAAGGCCATGACCACCGGCGGCTCGCCGATCCCGCGGACTCTGCTGCAGCGTGCTATCGCCGTGCTTGGGGATATCTTCCAGACCACCTACGGGATGTGTGAGAGCTACTCGTGCGGCACCATCCTGCGCTATGGCGAGCTAGATCCCGCTGGACCACCCGAGAAGCTCAAGCGACTCACCTCGGCTGGCCACGCCATGGTGAACGTAGAGGTCAAAGTCGTCGACGAGCAGGGGCAGGAGGTGGTCAAGGGCAGCGGTCAGGCGGGTGAGATCATCCTGCGGGGCGATCAGATGAGCCAGGCCTACTGGGAGATGCCGGAAGAGACTGCAGCGTCACATAAGGATGGCTGGTTCTACACGGGCGATCTGGCGACCATCGATGAGGATGGCTACCTCTACATCGTGGATCGCAAGAAGGATATGATCATCAGCGGGGGCATCAACGTGCACTCGGTGGAGGTAGAGGCGGCCATCGGCCTGCATCCGTCGGTGATGCAGGTGGCCGTGATCGGCGTGCCGGACCCACAGTGGGGTGAGGGGATCAAGGCCTTTGTGGTGCTGAAGCCGGGTATGAGCGCCACGGAGGAAGATATCGTCCGGCACTGCAGGGAGCAACTCGCTTCCTACAAGAAGCCGAGGTCCGTGGAGTTTCGCGAATCGTTGCCTCTTAGCGGCACCGGCAAGATCCTCAAGCGGGAGCTGCGGGAGCCGTATTGGGCCAGGAGCGGCGGGTCCATTAGGGGTGTGCAACGCCTGACTTGAAGGGCGAAAGGCTGCCGATAGGGTCGGATCGGTCGGATCAGTCCGATCGGACCGATCGGGCGGAGCCGCTTGGCGCCTACAGCAGCCTCAATTCCCTGGCTTTTGCAACGGCCTGGGTGCTGCTGTGCGCTTCCAGTTTGCGGTAAATGCTTTTGATGTGTGCCTTCACTGTGCTTGCAGACACGATAAGCTCCTGAGCCATCTCGGACGGCCGTTTGCCGAGGGCGACTAGCCGCAGTACCTCCTGCTCACGCGCGCTGAGTGGGCTGACGACGGGTTTGGTCATCTCCTTCGGACGACTCTGATGTGCGGGGGGGATGGCTCCTGTTTGGAACGCTTCCCACAGAGAGCGCACATAGCTCGGCGACACGCCGACAAGGCGATCCCGCTGGCGGTCTTCCAGGAGACCGGAGAGCAGGTTGAGCATGGGCGCACCGGTGTCCACGAAGGTACGCACGTAGCCTTCTGGCTCCGCCAGCGTGAGACCGAGTCTCAATACATCGAGCGCCCGCTCCGTTTCTCCCGCAGACTCTAGGGCAGCGGCCTGGAGCGCCAGTATCTTGATCACGCTTCCATCGCGTCCGGCCGACTCCGCGGCCTTGAGCAGACGATCCAGCAATCGCACTGCTGAGGGGGATTGTCCTTGTGCGATAAGCACGCGTGCTAGCGTCATGTGACCACATTCGCGCACGTAGCTTATCTCGTCGTCTGCACTTAATCCTGACATCTCCGCCCAGCGAACCGCTGCCTTTACGTTGCCCTGTGCTAGCCAAAGCCGCACCCGGTAGGCCGCAATCCGCGGTATTTCTGGGACAAGATTGTTCGTTCGTGCCAGATGCTCCGCCTGCTGGATAACATCAAGGGCGCCCGAGATATCTCCCTGTGCCTGTTTCAGTCGGGAAATAATGGCATGGCCGGACATCAGCATCCGCATCAATCCGCCCTGTCTAGTCAGCTCGAGTCCCTGATCCGCAAGATGGGTCGCGGTAGTCAGATCGTTCCATTCGTGGTGGAGAAAGGCCATGCCCAAGCAAAGTGGCCCCGCCACCGGGAACAGCCGCCCTCCCTTTCCCGCTACCAGTTGTAGCGCTTGCCTGTATGTCTCAGCCGCCTGTCGCAACTGACCGCGGACAACCTGCAGGTTGGCCAGATCACCTAAGGCCGCTTCCGCGACGAGCAGATTGCCGGAAGCTTGACTAGCGACGCTGGCCTCGGCCAGCATCTCGCTGGCTGCCAGCAGATCACCTGCCCAGCGGTAGGTGTGTCCAAGATCGTGCAGGATGCCAGCTCGCAGATACTCCTCTTCCCCGAACGATCGTTCGAGGGCTTGGCGCGAGAGGTACATCGCCAATGGAATATCGCGGCGGTTGGCCGCGATAGCGGCGCGGACGGCCAGCAGATGGTTCAGCATGCTCCGAGTGCTCGGGCGCTCGGGGTCTGTGTCGACGCAGATGTATGCACTATCCGCGCTCACGCTTAGACAGCGCTCGGCCTGTGCCAGCCGCGCCTCAGCGGTCTCCAACCGTCCAGCATCCACCAGCACGTGGGCGTGCCAGATGCAGAGCAGGGGCCGGGTTTGCACGATCTCCTCCGGCAGCGTCCTGATCCACCCGAGCAGCGTGGCTAGCTCGCCGCGCTTCATCATTGCGGCTCCGTTCCGCTCAATCAGGGACGCCACTTCCTGCAGATCGTTAGCCGCCAGGGCATGGCACACCGCTTCGTTGGCCAGTCCATGCTCGGCATGCCAGGCGCTGGCCCGGCGGTGCAACTCGGACACCTGCTTGGGCTGCAACTGAACGAGGCGAGTGCGCAGACACTCGGCAAACAGGCGATGATAACGATACCAGCAGCGCCCGTTGTCCAGCGCCACGGTGAACAGGTTGGCCCGCTCCAGCAGCTCCAGCAGGGTCTGGCCCTCGCCCTCCGCCAGACCCGCCACGGCTTCACACAGCGGGCCGCTCAGTCCGTCGAGAATCGAGGTCAGCAGGAGGAAGCTTTGGACACGCTTCGGCTGCCGGCGCAGGACCTCTTCAATAAGATAGTCCGCAACGTAGCGATAGTTGCCGGCGAACTCCTCGACAAAGGCATGGACGTTCGGACAGCCTTCCATCGAGAGCGCCGCCATCTGCAATCCGACGATCCAGCCCTCGGTCCGCTTTTCCAGAGCCGCCACATCATCGGCCGCAAGATCCAGTCTCATGACCTCGTTCAGAAAGGTGGCGGTCTCTTCGGACGTAAAGCTCAGATCTGTCGACTTCAGCTCAGTGAGTTGATCACGCCCTCGCAGACGTGCCAGTGGCAGGGGCGGGTCGGCGCGCGTTGCGACGACCAGATGCAGCCGCGGTGGGAGGTGATCGAGCAGGAACGATAGACCATCGTGGATGGTCTGGTCCTTGATCACCTGATAGTCGTCCAGGATCAGGACGATCTCGTCCGGCACCGCGGCCATCTCGTTGGCCAGCACGGTCAGGAAGGACCGCGGGCGCGAGCGCTGCGATGAACGTAGCAAGGTCAGAGCCGTATCGCCGAGACCCGGGTGGAGTGTCTGGAGCGCGGCGATGAGGTAGGCCCAGAAGCGGATAGGGTCGTTGTCGGCGGGATCCAGCGAGACCCAGGCCACGGGGTACTGGGAGTGCAGGCTCCACTGACCGAGCAGGGTGGTCTTGCCGAAGCCGGCCGGAGCCGAGAGTACGGTCAGCTTGCCCTGCAGCCCCTTGAGCAGACGTTCGAGAAGGCGGGGGCGTGTCACGAGCTCGGGACGGGACAGCGGAGGCGAAAGCTTCGTTGCGAGGAGTGGGTCTCCGTGGATATCGCAAGGCGAATGATGCCTGCTCCGTATCGTTGAACCGGCAGTCATGCCGGTCTCCGGATTGGGTGTAAGTAGTTCCGGTCTATCGCTGGTTGTGCAGGTCGTCAGTGTTGCCGCGACCTCGTTCAGTCGCTTCGCGGTGAGCTGCTCGGTCTTGCCCAGGTAGGCCCGATGTAGCTTCCCAGCGCGTCTGGAGTAGGCCTTCCAGTACCACCCGCCTCGCTCGCGGCGCTCCTTGTAGGCGGTGAACCGTCCGTGAGCGCTAGCAAACGAGAATCGGGCGTTTGTGTCCAGCCAGTTGTACCAATCTGGGCTTCCCACCGTGATGAGGAGACGTTCTTCCTCTTGCTGCCAGATCAGGGTATCGTCCTGAACTTCCGGGTCGCGAGAGGCCGTCGACAAAGACAAGGCGCACTCTCCTTTGCCAGACTAGAGTCTCTCTGCAAAGCCAGTTGAGCTCGATCTGGTATCTATTACAAGCGTGCGTTTCCCTGCGTCTGTGAAGGTGCTCTGCCGCGTCATCGCGCGTTCGGGTTTGGTGTGCACTATCGCGGTTCCTCGAGCCGCATCTCCACGTGTTGGGGAATCACGTTGGGGAACTCTCCGCGGCTGGAGGTCTCGGTCGCGCTGGTGAGTCGCGGTCAACGATCGTGGGCAACCATGGTAGCTTTTGGGCTGCTAGGACTAGCTCAAACTCAGTATAAGGGCTGTTGGCGAAATCATCAAGGTTTCCATGCCTTTGCCCGTTGTTTGGTGCTCCTTGCCTCCCCTCGTCACTGAGCAACGACCGCCTCTCGAATCCCCCTACGATTCCCTCTTAGGGGAATGTTCAGTGGCGGGGGTGACCAGCATAATGGATATGTGGACTAGTCTATCAAAGGAGGAACAGATCAGTGGCGGTAAGCAAGGCGAAATACTGGAAGTCTTTTGGAGTCCTCTTCTCCGCAATCGTCATCATCAGTCTGCTGGTTGGCTGTGGCTCGGCAAGCCCAAGCGCCTCGTCACCCCAATCTGCCCAGCCATCTGCCAGCGCAAAGGCATCCCAGGCGAGCAAGCCTGTAGAGAGTGCCAAGCCATCGACATCGGCGGCGCCCGCAGCGAAGGAACCCCTCAAGATCGGGGCCATCTTGACGACGAGCGGCCCCATCGGTCCGACCGGCTCCAAGCAGCTGGACGGAGTCCAAGTGGCGGTGGACGAGATCAATGCAGCCGGTGGAATACTGGGACGACAGGTCCAATTGGTCCTGCGCGACGACGCTGGCGACCCGACCAAGGCCTTGACGGCAGCTCAGGAACTGGTCGAAAAGAACGGCGTTAGTGTCATCATCGGTGCGACTCTAGGCGGGACTTCGGGCGCCATCATGCCATACTTGACCGAACAGAAGGTGGTTCTGATCGGCACCGGCTCTTCAGCGCCCAACGATCCGAAGAAGTACCCCTACACTTTCCTGGGCACCCAGGTCCCAAGCCAGCAGGCCGCGGCGTTGGTGAGGTACGCCGTGGACGTCATGAAAGTGCGGAAGCTGGGGGTGATCGGCGACGCCAGCGCGTATGGGAAGATGACCGTTGGGGACTTCAAGAAAGAACTGGACGCGAAGGGACTGCAGCCGTTGGCCGTCGAGGAGTACCCTCAGGGGGCGCCGGATTTGAGTGTCCAGGTTAACAACCTGAAGAAGGCTGGAGTGGAAGCTGTCCTGGGAGCCACCCTGGGGACCGATACGGCTCGCATCCTGAAGACTATGCAGAGTGTTGGCTTGCAGGTGCCTTACATATCGAGTGTGGATTCGACGTCGCCCGCCGTCATCGATGGGGCTGGAGCCGATGCCATCAAGCTTGCCTACGCCTACAGCCTGAGACGGATCTCCTTCTCCGACAAGACGCCACTCCCCGCCAAAACGGCGGAGTTTGCTGCCAAACTGGCCAAAAAGCTCAACCAGAGCTCGTTAAGGGAGAGCATGTACTACGCTTCGCGGCACTACGATCTAGTGTATATGATCAAACAGTCCATCGAGAAAGCGCAGAGCGCGGAGGGATCCAAGGTGGCCGCCCAACTAGAGCAGATGAGTTTCGATGGGGTGCAGGCGCGCTACGTCTTCACCAAGGAAGATCGAGGCGGCGTGTCGTTCGACGAGGTGGTTATGGTCAAGCTGACCAACATGAAGGACGGCGCCTTCGAGACGGCGCCAGGCTACTAGTGTTCGACCACACTGGTTTTGTCATTCTGAGGCGCGCACGCCGAAGAATCCGCGCCCTGGGGATACGGATTCTTCGCGCTGCGGCGCTCAGAATGACAGAAAACGTCTTCTCTGTGGTCGAACACTAGACACCGTTCCCACAGAAAATGGCTGCGGAGGGAGCGCTTGAGGCGCCACACAAGCTGAGTTACGCGTGCTGATGCAGAGAAATACGGAACGGGAGGGATCTTGATGTCGTTTGTTAGCCATGAACCTGCCGAAGCAACGCGCCGAACTATATGGCAAGCACTTGAGAGTAGCGTAGAGCTGCATCGTGACCGGGACGCCATCCGGTACGGGGGCACGAGTGTGACCTATGGTCAGATGCTCGACCACGTGGATAGACTGGCCACCGGTCTGCTAGCGGCTGGAATACAACCTGGCGACCACGTGGCTATCGTCTTTCCGGCTGTCCCCGAATGGATCTACGTGCACTACGCTCTGACCACCGTAGGTGCGATCATCGTACCCATCAACTTCAATTACGTGGCCGACGAGGTTAGGTGGGTCCTCACGCAGGGCGACGTCAGCGCGATCATCACGCTGGACGCCTTCCGCGGTCTCGACTTTCTGAATGTATTCCGGGGCGTGGACCCCGCTTTGCAGCGGGGCCCGGTGTGCTCCGAGCAATTGCCCCTGATCACACAGATGTTCGTGTTGGATTCCAACGAAGACCCTGGTGGACCGTACAGCCTTCGCACCCTATTGGCCCACGAGCCGTCGGCTGCGGAGCGCGAGCGGTTGGCGAAGATACGTGCCAGCCAATCGGCTGGCGATGCCTGCTACATCATGTTCACCTCTGGCAGCACAGCCAGACCCAAGCCTGCACTGGTCACCCATCGCATGATCAATGGGGTCGGCTACTACCAGGCCAGGGCATGCAATGTGGGCCCCGAAGATCGTGTCTTGCAGCAGTGGACCACTTTCCACGTGGGGGGCGTTGTGCCCTGCATCTCGTTGCCACATGCGGCTGGGGCTTCGGTATGCCTGCTGGGCGCCTTCGAGCCTGGGCTGGTGCTCGACGTGGGCGAGCGTGAGCGTTGCACTTTCACAGGTGGCTTCGACACCAACTTTACCAAGCTGATCGGTCACCCCGACTTCAAAAACCGGGATCTGTCAGCCCTGAAGAAATGCCTGGTTGGATGCACTCCTTCGTACTACGACCATCTTCAGTCGGTGTTCCACTTTGATCCCCTCGCCATGACGTACGGGATCACGGAGGGTGGCTCGACGGTCGCTATCACGATGCCGGAAGACACGGACCCGGAGATCCGCCGAAGCTCCAACGGCCGTCCGCTGCCTGGAGTCGAGATGCGCATTATCGATCCCGAGACGGGTCAGACCGTGCCGCCGGGCACGCCTGGCGAAATCATCTTCCGGGGCTGGGACACGTTCCTGGGCTACTACAAGATGCCCGAGGAAACGGCCGCAGCCTTGGACGCCGAAGGGTTCGTGCATACCGGCGACTACGGTTGGCTGGACGAGAACGGCTATCTATACTACCGCGGGCGCTACAAGATGATGGTCAAGACAGGGGGCGAGAACGTCTCCCAGCGGGAGGTCGAGATCTTCCTGGAGGACAACATCCCCGCGGTCGAGTTTGCCCAGGTGGTGGGGGTGCCGGACGAGGTGTGGGGCGAAGCGGTGGTAGCCTTTATCCAACTGAGGGCCGGAGCCAACGCCACGCCTGAGGAGATCCGCGAACAATGCCGAGGGAAGATCTCCGGCTTCAAGATTCCCAAGCACGTGCTCGTCATGGCACCCACGGACTGGCCCATCCTGGCGGTGGGACGCCCTGATAAGCACACGTTGCGAAGGATGGCCATGGAAAAACTCGGAAGGCAAGAAGCAATGTGAGGACGATGGCGCATGAGTGAAAGACCGTTAGTGACGTGGACAGCCGCCGACGGAGTGGCAGTTATTACCCTGGACAACCCGCCCCGGAATACGCTCGGGTGGCGAGCCAGAGACGAGCTCATCGCGTGTCTCGATAAGGCGGCTGCCGATGAAGACGTGCGTGTTGTGGTGATCACAGGCGCGGGCGAGCGATTCTTCTGTGCAGGCGCCGAGGTGACGGAGTTCCCGGAAGCGACGAAACCCGGCAAGGGACGAGCCCTGGCCGAGCAGTCTCAGCATCTAATGCGGATGATTGATGAGCTTCCCAAGCCCACTATTTGCGCCATCAATGGGTACGCACTGGGGGCCGGATGTCTCGTCGCGATCGCCTGCGACCTCCGGATTGCAGCGGAGAATGCACAGCTTGGTCTGCCGGAAATCAAGCTGGGCGTCTTCCCTGGTGGAGGGGGAACCCAGCGACTGCCTCGGCTCATTGGCGAGTCCAAGGCGAAGGAACTGCTTTACGGTGGGAATGTCATTGACGCGCAGGAGGCCCATCGCATCGGACTAGCCAATCGTATCGTTGCGACCGGACGTGCGCTGAGCGAGGCTCAGGAGCTGGCCGCGCAGATTGCCTCCTACTCGGGTCCGGCCGTCCGGGAGACCAAGGAGGCGGTCCATGCAGGGCGCGAGGTTAGCGTGGAGGCGAGCCTTTCGCTAGAGGTGGACATTCTGGAGCGGGTGTTCCAGCGCGAGGACGCCCTCGAGGGCTTCAACGCGTTCTTGGAGAAACGACCGCCGCGCTTCCGTCATCGCTAGGCCGGTATTCCCCTCACAGGAGGTACAAGAATGACTTCGATCAGCCGTGAGCCCGCCGAGGCAACGCGGCGGACCATCTGGCAGTCGCTGGACCACAGCGCACGACTTTTCGGCGAGCGAGACGCTGTTGTCTATCAGAATACCCACGTGACCTACGCCGAGCTACGCCACCAGGTGAACAAACTGGCCGCTGGGTTGCTATCGGCCGGTATCAAACCCGGCGACCACGTGGCTATCGTATTTCCCCTGACCCCGGAATGGATCTACGTGCATTACGCTCTCGCGAGCATGGGCGCTATTGTCGCGCCGGTCAACTACAACTACAAGGGTGACGAAATCCGATGGGTCCTGGAGCGGGGCGACGTCGCGGCTGTCATCGCTGCCGACGCGTACCTCAACCTCAACTTCCTGGAGTTGCTCAAGAGCGCGGACCTGGCATTGGAGCGCGGCGAGGTGCACTCCGAGCGGTTTCCCGCCATCAAGCGCATGTTCGTGCTAGACTCCACGGAGAAAGGCGGTCCGTATAGCCTCCGGACGCTGTTGGACCATGAGCCATCACAGTCCGAGATGGCGCGGCTGGAGGAGATTCGTGCTGGTCAGACGGCAGACGATCCCTGCTACGTCCTATTCACCTCGGGCAGCACGGCTCGTCCCAAATCGGCCTTCTTGCCCCATCGCGCCGTCTGTGGCGTTGGCTACTACATGGCGCGGTCATGCGCGATGGACGAGAACGATCGCTTCTTGTCCATGCTGACCACCTTCCACATCGGTGGGGTCGTTCCCTGCATCCATATGCCGCATTCCGTCGGCGCGGCCTCGGTGCTGGTGGGTGGGTTCGATCCGGCCGTGGTGCTCGAGACCATCGAGCGCGAGCGGTGCACGGTCTCCGGCGGCTTCGACACCATGTTCACGAAAATCATGGGACACCCGGCCTTCAAGACCACGGACGTTTCGTCACTGCGGAGGGCGTTCTGCGCCTGCACCCCGTCCTACTACGATAGGCTGCAGGCGGTATTCAACTTCGATCTTCTGGCCATGACGTACGGAACGACAGAGGGCTCGTCTTCCGTTTGTCTCGTGATGCCCGAGGACACCGACCCGGAGGCCCGCCGCAACTCCAACGGCCGACCACACCCAGGTGTGGAGATACGCATCGTGGATCCCGAGACTGGGAACTCCGTTCCCCCAGGCACGCCCGGCGAGATCTGTTTCCGGGGTTGGGACAGGTTCCTGAAGTACTACAAGATGCCCGAGGAGACGGCCGCCTCTATCGACGCAGAGGGCTTTGTCCACATGGGGGACTACGGTTGGCTGGACGAGCAGGGCTACCTGTACTACCGCGGGCGGTACAAGATGATGGTCAAGACAGGGGGCGAGAACGTTTCCCAGCGGGAGGTCGAGATCTTCCTGGAGGACAATATTCCCTCCGTGGAGTTCGCCCAGGTGGTGGGGGTGCCGGACGAGGTGTGGAATGAGGCGGTAGTGGCCTTCGTGCAACTGCGGGCACGGATCGGTGCTACACCGGAGGAGATCCGTGAGCAGTGCCGAGGGAAGATCGCCGGCTTCAAGATTCCTAAGCATGTCTTCATTCTAGAGGCGAGTGAGTGGCCCCTTCTAGCCGTGGGGCGTCCCGATAAGCATACCCTCCGCAGGATGGCTATGGAGAGACTGGGGCGAGCAGATCTCGTCTAAAATCACGCTTCTGGTCGTCATCCCGGCGCAGGCGGGGATCTATAGTCTCGCATCCCCTGTGGGACGCATGGATTCCCGCTTGGCGCTTACAGCAGCTTCAACTCCCTGGCTTTCGCCACGGCCTGGGTACCGGTGTGTGCTTCTAGCTTGCTGTAGATGCTCTTGATATGAGTCTTGACCGTGCTTGCGGACACGACTAGCTCCTGGGCGATCTCCAGTGGTCGCTTGCCCAGAGCGACAAGCCGTAGTACCTCCAGCTCGCGTGCACTGAGCGGATTGCTGGCTGGCTGAGTCGCTTCACAAGGATCGCCGGGGTGCGAGAGATGAGTGGTACCGACTTGGAATGCCCTTAGCAGGCTGCGCACGTAACCTGACGAGACGCCGACCAGTCCATCTCCTTGCTGAGCGTCGAGGAGTGTGGAAAGCAAAGTGGCGATCGGAGCACCCGCGTCGACGAAGGTGCGCACATACCCTTCCGGCTCGGCCAGCGACAAGCCGCGCGCCAACGCCTTCAGCGCTGCATCCGTTTCCTGCAGCCCCTGCCAAGCCAGGGCATGCAGTGCCAGGATCTTGATGGCGCTGCCGATGCGCCCGGCCGATTCTGCTGCCTGCAGCAGACGGTCCAGCAGTTGCATTGCCTCCAAAGGACGCCCCTGCGCGATAAGCACGCGGGCCAGCGTCATGTGGCCGGACTCATGCACGTAGCACATCTCGTCCTCGATACCGAGCCCTGACGTCTCCGCCCAGCGAGATGCAGCCTCTATGTTTCCCTGCATCAGCCAGAGCCGCGCTCGAAAGGTGGCGATACGGGGCAAGTCCTGCGTCAGGTCGTTGGTCCTGGCCACATGCTCCGCTCGCTGCATGGCTTCGAGCGCGCCCTCGATGTCCCCCCGCGCTTGCTTCAAGCGGGCTGTAGCGCTGTGGCCGAGCAAATGCATATGCATCATTCCGGCCTGTCTTGTCAGCTCGGTACCCTGCGTAGCGTGGTATGTAGCGGTCGTCAGGTCATTCCACTCATGGTAGAGCAAAGCCATGCCCAGGCAAGCAGGCCCCGCCACAGGGAACAATTGACCGCCCTTTCCGGCCGCAAGCTGTAGTGCTTGTCTGAGCGTAGCAGCCGCTTGCCGCAACTGACCACGGACAGCCTGTAGATTTGCTAGATCACCCAGGGCCACCACCGCGACGAGTACATTGCCAGAGGTTTGGCTGGCAAGACTGGCCTCACCGAGCATCTCGCTGGCCGTTTGCACATCGCCGGTCCAGCGGTAGGCGTGTCCAAGATCGTGCAGGATTCCGGCCCTCAGATACTCCTCTTCCCCGAAGGATCGTTCGAGAGCTTGGCGGGAGAGGGCTACGGTCAAGGGGATATCACGCCGGTTGGCCGCGATGGCCGCCCGAACGGCACGCATGTGGTTCAGCATGCCGTGTGTGTCGGGGCTGTGGGCGTTCGCGTCCAAACAGGTGGATAGGCTCTCCTCGCCCATGCCCAGACAGCGCTCGGCTTGTGCCAGCCGTGCCTCCGCGGCCTCCAACTGGCCCGCGTCGACTAGCGCATGGGCGTGCCAGATACAGAGCAGGGGCCGGGTCTGGACGATCTCCTCCGGCAGTGTCCTGATCCACCCGAGCAGTGTGGACAGCTCGCCGCGCTTTACCATCGGGGCTCCGTTTCGCTCCACCAGTGACGCCACGCTCTGCAGGTCGTTAGCTGCCAGGGCATGCCTAACCGCTTCGTTTGCCAGCCCATGCTCGGCGTGCCAGGCGCTAGCCCTGCGGTGTAACTCGGACACCTGTCTGGGCTGCAATTGCCCCAGGCGGGTGCGCAGACACTCGGCAAACAGGCGATGATAGCGGTACCAGCAGCGCTCGTTATCCAGCGCCACGGTGAACAGGTTGGCCCGCTCCAATACCTCTAGCAAGGTCTGTCCCTCGCCATAAGCCAGACTCGCCACGGCTTCACACAGTGGACCACTCAGTCCATCGAGGATCGAGGTCTGCAAGAGGAAGCTCTGTACGTGATTGGGTTGGCGGCGCAGGACCTCTTCGACCAGGTAATCCGCCACGTAACGGTGGCTGCCGGCAAACTCCTCGACAAAGGCATGGACGTCCGGACAGCCTTCAATCGAGAGCGCCGCCATCTGCAATCCGACGATCCAGCCCTCGGTTCGCTTTCCCAGGGCCTCCACATCTTCAGCCGCCAGATCCAGCTTCATGAACTGGTTTAGAAAGGTGGCGGTCTCGTCGGAAGTGAAACTCAGATCGGCGGACTTCAGCTCGGTGAGCTGATCACGCCCTCGCAGGCGTGCCAGCGGCAGGGGTGGGTCAGCTCGCGTTGCGATGACTAGATGCAGCCGCGGTGGGAGGTGATCGAGCAGGAAGGATAAGCCATCGTGGATAGTCTGGTCCTTGATTACCTGGTAGTCGTCCAGGATCAGGACGATCTCGTCCGGCACCGTGGCTACCTCGTTGACCAGCACGGTCAGGAAGGACTGTGGATGCGAGCGCTGTGATGAGCGCAGCAAGGTGAGAGCGGTGTCACCCAGACCCGGGTGGAGCGTCTGGAGCGCGGCTATGAGGTAGGCCCAGAAGCGGATGGGGTCGTTATCGGCAGGATCCAGCGAGACCCAGGCCACGGGGTACTGGGAGTACAGGCTCCATTGACCGAGCAGAGTGGTCTTGCCGAAGCCGGCCGGAGCCGAGAGCACGGTCAGCTTGCCCTGTAGCCCCTTGAGTAGACAGTCGAAGAGGCGGGGACGTATGACCAGCTCAGGGCGGGATAGCGGTGGTGACAGTTTTGTCGCGAGAAGCGGATCTCCCTGTGCATCGCAGTTTGCAGGGGTCCTTTTTGGCGCAGATGAGCTGGCAAGACTGCCATCTTCTGTATTCGAAGGGAGCGCAGCTGGATCAGCGGGGATGCCGCATCGCGCCAGCGTTGTCGCGACCTCGTGTAGCCGCTCCGGAGTCAATTGATCTGTCTTGCCCAAATAGGCCCGATGCAGCTTTCCTGCACGCTTGCAGTAGGCCTTCCAGTACCAGCCGCCCCGCTCGCGGCGCTCCTTGTAGGCCGTGAACCGTCCCTGGGCGCTGGCAAACGAAAACCGAGCGTTCGAATCTAGCCAGGTATACCAGGCAGGCGTTCCCACTGCAATGGCAAGACGTTCGCCGCCCTGGTGCCAGACCAGGGTGTCATCCTGAACTTCCGGGTCGCGGGATATCATGGACGAACCTATCTCCTGGTGTTGGGGAACCGCCCTTGGGGAACTCCCCGTAACTGGTAGGCGGTAGTGCGGATGAGCTCTGGAAAACAGTCTCGGACAGGTACGATAAGGTATTGATCCGCCTGGTGGATCTGCGCTCAGTATAAGGGCTGATGGTGCAATCATCAAGTCCTCGACATCTCTGTCAGTTGCCTGGCGCTGTTCAACGTTCTGCAGCCCTGAGTAATGACCGCCCCTCGAATCCCCCTTAGAGGGGATGCCATTGGGGTACATGACCGGCATAATAGGCGAGTCGATATGCGCCTAACGTGTAACGTTAAGGCCAAGCGACTGCCGTGATGTTCGCCACTGCTGTTTGCTGCCCCAACGCATCGGCGCCGGGGTACGAGCTTCTTTCGCGTCTCAATCATGGAAGGCGATGCGAGTAGTATCCAAAAGGAGGAGGAAGAAATGTCGTTTGCTCGGTCTCGCGTGCCCAGGATCCTAGGTGCTCTGCTAGCGGCCATTCTGGTCGTTGGGCTCCTTGGCGGCTGCGGTGGCGGCAGCCAGAGCGTACCCCAGTCGTCCCAACCCGCAACAAGCACCAAGGCGCCGGAGGCAAGTAAGCCGGCGGAGAGTGCCAAGCCAGCCCAGTCAAGTGCGCCTGCTGCGTCTGCGCAGCCTTTGAAGATCGGCGTGAACTATATTCTAAGTGGACCATCGGGCGCCATCGGCACCAAGCACATGATTGGTCTCGAGATGGCGGTGGACGAGATAAACGCCGCTGGTGGTATCATGGGGCGCAAGGTAGAGCTCGTCGTTAGAGACGATGGTGGGGATCCGACCAAGACTCTCTCGAACGCCCAGGAGCTGGTGGAGAAACAAGGTATCTCGATCATCATGGGAGCTACCAGTAGCTCGCAGCAACTTGCCATGGCGCCGTACACGACGGACCAGAAGGTGTTCGATATCGGCTCCTTCTCGGCTGACTCGACCAACGATCCGGTGAAGTATCCCTACGCGTTCACGATCTCTCCGCTCGCCGCTCAGCAGGCAGCGGCTGTCGTCAAGTACGCCGTCCAGATTCTGAAAGCCAAGAATCTAGGCATCCTGGCCGACACGGGAGCCTATGGGAAGTCGACCACCGATGCCTTCTTGAAAGCCCTCGAGAGCATGGGGGCGCCGAAGCCCGTGGCCATCGAGAACTACGCGTTTGGTGCCGCTGACATGACGGCCCAGTTGAACAACCTCAAGAAAGCCGGCGTGGAGGCGATCCTGACCACTAGCCTGGCTGCCGACACTGTTCGCATCCTCAAGAACATGAAGAGCATTGGTTGGGACGTGCCTTACCTCGGAAGTTCCGACCTGGCCTCTTCCACTGTGGTGGAGGGTGTCGGCGCGGAGAATATGGGCAAGGTCTACGGCTACTACGTGAAGCGGCTCTCGTTCTCGGACAAGATTCCCGTCCCTGCCAAGACCAAGGAGTTCGCTGCCAAGCTCGCCAAGAAGGTGGGCCAGAATCCGCTCAAAGAAGCGGTCTTCATGCCTTCGTTCGCGTACGACGAGATGTATCTGGTCAAGAAGGTCATCGAGGAGACTAAGAGCACCGACGGGCCGAAACTGGCCGCCGCACTCGAGAACGTCAAGAACTACGATGGGGTCCACGCCAACCTCACCTTCAGCAAGGAGATGCACGGCGGGATGCCGCTGGACGAGATGGTGATGGTGAAGGCAGCCAACATGAAGGATGGCTTCTTTGAACTGGCTCCGGGCTATTAGTACTCTTACACGGTAGTTCCTTTGCGCTTGGCAAGACCGAGTCGGTCCTTCCACGGAAGGATCGACTCGGTCGCATACTCGCGATAATGAGCTCCCTGGTGGGAAAGAGCACTGCGGTTCTTGCGCCGATCGTCGAGCGTGTTGCTCGTAGTATCGAGAAAAGGGGAGGAAGGAATGTCACTCGTTCGATCTCGCATGCCTAGGCTCCTGGGTGCCCTACTCGCCACCATCTTGGTAGTTGGACTCCTTGGCGGGTGTGGCGCGAGCAGCCAGAGCGCACCTCAGCCATCCCAATCGTCCGCGCCCAAGGCATCGGAATCAAGCAAACCTGCTGCGAGCAGCCAGCCATCGGCATCAGCGTCGGCTCCGGCCTCGGCGCCCGCGGCGCCGAAGGATCCCATCAAGATCGGCGTGATCCTGACGACCAGTGGACCGATTGGCCCCATCGGCAACAAGCAGATGATGGGCCTCACTATGGCCGTGGAGGATATCAACGCGGCCGGCGGGATCATGGGCCGCAAGGTCGAGCTGATCCAACGGGATGATGCCGGAGATCCGACCAAGGCTCTCACCACCGCTCAGGAGTTGGTCGAGAAGCAAGGCGTCACGCTGGTGGTCGCAAGCACTCTTAGCTCACCGGCTCTGGCCATCCTACCGTACTTCACCGAGCAGAAGGTATTCTCGCTCGGCTCCCAAACGTCGGACGCCGCCAACGATCCGAAGAAGTATCCCTACGGCTTCACCGCCCAGCCGCTCGCAAGCGTGCAAGCGCAGGTCGTAGTCAGGTACGCGGTCGATGTCATGAAGGTCTCCAAGGTTGGGATCCTGGTCGAGGCCACCGCCATGGGCAAATCGACGGCCGACGCGTACAAGAAGGAGCTTGAGGGCAAGGGACTGCAGCCCGTGGCGGTCGAACAGATTCCGCAGGGGGCCCAGGACGTAACGGCCCAGCTCAACAACCTACGGAAGGCCGGTTCCGAGATGCTCATGACGGCCACGTTGGGGGCAGACTCGGTGCGCATCATCAAGAATCTCAAGACCATGGGCTGGGACGTGCCAATGCTCGGGAATTCCGACCTGTTCACCGCGGTCGTCGTGGACGGTGCTGGTCCCGAGAACATGCAGAAGGTCTACGCGTACAACCCGGCGCGGCTGTCATTCTCTGACAAGACGCCGCCCCCTGCGAAGGCGAAGGAGTTCGCTGCCAAGCTAGCCAAACGATTGAACCTGCCCACTTTGAAGGATGCCTTCCAGCAGGAGTCGGTCTTCTACGACATTATGTACATCATCAAGGCGGGTGTGGAGAAGGCCCAGAGCACCGAGGGACCCAAGGTCGCCGCGGCGGTGGAGACATTCAAGGGGTTCGATGGTGTGCAGGCGGCATACACATTCGACAAGGACTCCCATGCCGGACAACGAGTTGACCAAGAGGTCCTGATCAAAGCTGCGAGTCTGAAAGAAGGCTTCTTCGAGATGGCGCCCGGTTACTAAACCGCGGCGACAGTAATCGACTGGATCTGAGGACCCGCGCCAATCTGGTGCGGGTCCTCCCACAGTATGCCCGAGACGGTGCGTGAGAAGATTGCGTTTTCATTGGCGGGAACGTCACACAGGACGTCGCTTTTCACACATTTGAGACACGCAGCAGCGGTAGGAGAGAAGACGCCATGAACCTCGCTGACTCTCTGGAGCGAGATGCACAGCAATTCCCCGATAAACTGGCTGTTATCTTCAAGGATCAGCGCTGCACCTATCGCGACTACGACGAGCAAGTCAATCGAATTGGCAACGCTCTGCGCTCGCTGGGCGTCGAGAGGGGCGATCGGGTAGCCATCATGCTGGGGAACCGGCCCGAGTGGCTGTTCAGTTTCTACGGTATTATGAAGCTCGGCGCTATCGCGGTTCCGATCAACGTCATGCTCAAGGGCGAAGAGGTGCGCTACATTCTGGGCAACTCACAGGCCAAGGCCGTGGTGGTGGGTGCCTCGTTGCTACCTGTCGTGGAAGCCTCGCGTGGTGAGTTGCCCGATCTGCGGCACGTCGTCGTGGTGGATGGCGAGCAGGCGGATGGAATCCTTTCGTACGAGACCCTGACGCGGGAGTCTTCGCCTGCGCTGAAAGCCGTAGAGACCACGCCGGACGAGCGCATGGTGATTGCCTACACCTCGGGTACCACCGGCATGCCCAAAGGGGCCGTCCATACGCACGAGGCCATCGATGTTCAAATCCGCATGTCGAGCGAGCGCCTGTGCGTTCTCGAGCAAGACGTTCAGATGACCGTGATGCCGGTTTTCTCGTTCTCCATTCTGATCTCCGGCCCCATGCTCGCTGTCCACAACGGCCTGACTCTGTATCTGATGGAGCGATACAACGTCCTCGACTTCGTGCAGCAGATCAAGGAGTGGCGGGTCTCGCTGACCTTCGGTGTGCCCACCGTCTGGATCGAGACGACCCGGCTGCCAGAGGAGATCGCCCGGGAGGTGGATTTCAGCTCCGTGCGTGTCGGGATGATCGGCTCCGCGCCCATGCCGCCGGGGTTGCGCGATGAGTTCGAGGCGAAGTACAACTTCCGGTTCCTCCAGGCCTACGGCGGCACCGAGGCTCCGAGCATCGTGAGCACCGATCCGCTGCATGGGGAGCGTAAGTTCGACTCCGTCGGCACCATTCTTCCCCACATCCACGTCAAGATCGTGGACGACGACGACAACGAAGTGCCTCTGGGCACCGTCGGCGAGATCTGCACAGGTCCTCAGACGACGGGGCCGTACGCAGGGGTCTTCAAGACCCTCAAGGAGTACTGGCGCATGCCCGAGGCGACGGCCGAGGCCATGAAAGGCGGCTACTTCCATTGGGGCGATCTCGGCTATCTGGACGAGGATGGTTTCCTATACCTCGTGGATCGCAAAAAGGACATGATCATCCGTGGCGGGCACAACGTCTATCCCAAGGAACTGGAGAACGTTCTCTATGATGATCCGCGGATCCAGGAGTGCACGGTGGTGGGCGTACCGCACCAGCGGCTGGGGGAGGTGCCCAAGGCCTTCATCCGCTTGCGATCGGGAGCCACCGCCACAGAGCAGGAGTTCATCGACCTGGTTCGGGATCGATTGGCCAAATTCAAGGCATTAGAGTATGTGGAGTTCGTAGAGGATTTCCCCCGCAACGCCATGGGAAAGATCCTCAAGCGCGAGCTGCGCGATCAGGCACGCGCTACGGCGGCCGGCAAAGATCAGGGGTAAGTCTAATCCCGTTTGACATGCAGTCGACACGGGCGTGTGTCCAGCAATAAAGAGAGGTTTGTTTATGACGACGTTCGAGCGCATCATCGTCGAGAAAGCGGATGGCATCTGCACCATCACTTTCAACACTCCGGAGCGCCTGAATCCCTGGGGGGCTCGTCCGATGGAAGAGTTCGAGGTGCTCTTCGATGATCTGGCCCAGGATGACGCGATCCGAGCCGTGATCATCACCGGCAAGGGACGCGGCTTCTGCTCCGGGGCCGACGTGAACAACATGGCCGGCCAGGTCGATTGGGGACCGGCCACGAGCAAAGAGCATATTCGCCGGCATGGCCGCATGGTGAAGCGGCTGTTCGGGTTCGAGAAGCCGCTGATCGCGGCGCTCAACGGCGTGGCCGTGGGAGCCGGACTGAACATGGCCCTCGCCTGCGACTTCATCATCGCCTCCGAGCAGGCCCGCGTCTCCTCCATCTTCGTGCGGCGGGGGCTGCTGCCCGACTTCGGCGGCATGTGGCTGCTGCAACGGGCAGTGGGTCTGGCGCGGGCCAAGGAGCTGGTCTACACGGGCGATATCATCGACGCGCGG
>SCTZ01000032.1 GCA_004297765.1 Chloroflexota bacterium
GACATCCGCATGACGATCAAGCTGATCACACCGGTGGCGATGGAAGAGGGACTGCGGTTTGCCATCCGCGAGGGTGGACACACCGTTGGTGCTGGCGTCATCACCAAGATCCTCGAATAGCGGATTAGGATAAGGCAAGTGGCGAAGCAGAAGATTCGTATACGTCTCAAGGCTTTCGATCACCGGGTTCTCGATCAGTCTGCCGCTCAGATCGTCGAGACGGCCGAGCGGACCGGTGCGGCGGTGGCGGGACCGATCCCTCTGCCGACGCGGATCGAGAAGTTCTGTGTGATACGCTCACCGCATATCGACAAGGACTCTCGGGAGCAATTCGAGATACGCACTCACAAGAGGCTGATCGAGGTGATCGAGCCGACGTCCAAGACCGTGGACGCGCTGATGCGGCTCAACCTGCCGGCTGGCGTGGACATCGAGATCAAGCTCTAGAGAGTGCCCTCGCATCGGGCAGCGGAAGGAGTGGGAGCCTTACAGTGGTCGCCGCGGCGGCCATGCATATGGGGGCTCGTAAGTTATGATTGAAGGAATCCTTGGTCGCAAGTTGGGGATGAGCCAACTGTTCCTGGAAAACGGCACAGTTGCCCCTGTTACCGTCATCGAGGCCGGGCCAGTCTACGTCACGCAGATCAAGACCCGGGCAAAGGATGGCTATTCGGCAGTGCAGGTCGGTTTTGGTCAGGCGAGGAAGCTCACATCGCCTGAGAAAGGACACCTTAAGAAGCTGCCCGCGCTCAAGCATCTGCGCGAGTTCAAAGTTGCCGACGAGGCGTCCTTGCAGGTGGGGCAGAAGATCGACGCCAGCTTGTTCAAGACGGGCGAGAAGGTCGACGTGACCGGTATCTCCAAGGGCAAGGGCTTCGCTGGAGTCGTGAAACGGCACGGCTTCGCCGGTGGGCCGAAGACGCACGGTCAGTCGGACCGACTGCGGGCGCCTGGGTCCGTTGGCTCTGGCACCACGCCGGGACGGGTGTTGAAGGGGCTGCGTATGGCCGGGCACCTGGGCAATCGGCGTGTGACGGTCCAGAACCTGGTAGTGGTGCGCGTGGAGCCTGAGCGCAATCTGATCTTCGTACGCGGCGCGGTCCCAGGGTCCGACGAGGGACTGGTGATGATCCGACGTGCGATTAAGCAGACCGCTAGCCAGGCCAAGCAGGCAGCAGCGCAGGCCAAACAGGCTGCCGGTAAGGCGTAGAGCCGCGCCAAGAAAGGGCGGTGCATGGCCGTTGGGCGTTGACTGGCGGTCGTGTGGTGCCAGACCCTGCTCCACCCTTGGACGCTGAGTCGCGAGGGCTGCCGACAGTCCGGGGTAGCATTGGCAGAAGGGATCGAGAAGGATGGAAATACCCGTATATGACATGAGCGGGGAGATCGCGCAACGCGTCGAGATACAGGACGACGTGTTTGGGGTCTCTCCGAACGAGGCTCTCCTGCACCAGGTAGTGGTCGCACAGCAAGCCAATGCACGTGTGGGCACCGCCGCTACCAGAACCCGGGGAATGGTTGCCGGCGGTGGCAAGAAGCCGTGGCGACAGAAAGGCACCGGTCGGGCTCGGCAGGGAACCATCAGAGCTCCTCATTGGAGGGGGGGCGGCATCGTCTTTGGTCCGCATCCGCGCTCTTTTCGTCAGGATGTGCCGCGCAAGATGCGTCACGCTGCGCTGCGGATTGTGCTCTCCGCTAAGGTCGCCGAGGATCGCCTGATCCTTCTGTCCGACCTGAGTTTGGAGGCGCCCCGGACGAGGGAGATGGTGCGTGTACTGTCCGCGGTGAAGGCGAGTGGGTCGGTGCTAATTGCTTTGCCGGATGGCAGCATGAACGTAGTCAAGTCCGCGCGGAACATTCCGCAAGTGCGATCGCTGCCCTGGAGGCAGCTTAATGTGCTGGACGTGCTGAAGCACAACTACGTGATCATGCCTCTGGACGCCGTGCGCGGCGTGGAGAGATGGCTGAGCCGTAGCGCACAGAATGGATCCGAGAGCATCGCGGCTGAGTCGCCTCAGGCGACTTCGTAGGGAGCGTGTGATGAATCTGTACGATATTCTGCGCCGTCCGATTGTCACCGAGAAGAACACTATGTTGGCCGAGGGCGGAAAGTACGTTTTCGAGGTGGCGACTCAGGCCAATAAGATCCAAATTCGGAGGGCGGTCGAGACGGCCTTCAAGGTGGACGTGGTAACCGTAAACGTGGTTCACATGCCAGGCAAGATGCGACGCGTGGGCAAGAGTCGTGGGCTGACATCGTCCTGGAAGAAGGCGATCGTCACGCTGAAAGCGGGACAGAAGATAGAAGTATTCGAGGGCGTATAGGCTGCACCGACCCGTGAGCGCGAGGGAAGATCGAGCGTTCGATGGGAAGGTAGTTTTAGGTTGCGAAGGCGTCTGGTAGCCGTGCGGCCGGGGACTGTGGAGTTGCCGGCGGAAGGCGGCCCGGCCAGCTTATAAAGCTCGGCATGGCGTCTTTACTGAGGGGGTCGAAATGGGGATAAAGAAAGTCAAACCCACGTCTCCTGGGCGACGCGGAATGACCATCCTGACCAGGGAGGACATTAGCAAGAAGGAGCCCGAGAAGTCGCTAACCGTGTCCCTGAAGCGCAATGCGGGACGAAACGCGCAGGGGCGAATCACGGTCCGACACCGGGGAGGTGGGTCCAAGCCGCTGTACCGGATCATCGATTTCGCGCGCAACAAACCGGGCGTTCCGGCGCGTGTCGTGGCTATTGAGTACGACCCGAACCGCACGGCTAACATTGCGCTGCTGCAGTATATGGACGGCGAGAAGCGATACATCCTGGCGCCAGTCGGGTTACGTGAAGGCGATACCGTTCAATCCGGTGAAGGCGCCGAGATCAGGTCGGGCAATGCGCTTCCTCTGAAGTCCATTCCCACCGGTACGCAGGTCCACAACATCGAGCTGCATGCCGGCCGGGGCGGCCAGATGGTCCGGAGCGCCGGAGCATCGGCTCAGGTGATGGCGAAGGAAGGCGATTATGCCTTGCTGCGGTTGCCTTCCGGCGAGCTCCGACGGGTTCGCAGCGAATGTATGGCCACGATTGGCCAGGTCAGCAACGTGCTGCACTCCAACATCAGCCTGGGGAAGGCGGGTAAGAATCGCTGGATTGGTAAGCGCCCGACGGTGCGCGGATCAGTTATGAACCCGCGCGATCATCCGCACGGTGGTGGTGAGGGCAAGGCACCGGTCGGTATGCCGGGTCCGAAGACGCCCTGGGGCAAGCCAGCCCTGGGCTACAAGACGCGTACCCGGACGGTGTCTGATCCGTACATCGTCAAGAAGCGCAAGAAGTAGAAGGCGACGAGAGGTAGCAGATGTCTAGGTCGACGAAAAAAGGTCCGTTTGTCGAAGTGAAGCTCCTGAAGAAGGTGGATGCTCTTAACAGGACCGGACAGAAAGCGGTGCTCAAGACCTGGTCGCGGGCCTCGACGGTGTTGCCCCAGATGGTGGGACACACGATCGCCGTTCACGACGGGAGGCGGCACGTTCCGATCTTCGTGACTGAGAACATGGTCGGGCATCGGTTGGGCGAGTTCGCGCCGACCAGGCACTTCCGGGGGCACATCCATGGCAAGTCTGAGCGCTCCACCTCGGTCCGCTAGGGAACGAGAGAGGGCTGGTTAGGAGGCGAGGTTGCAGGCAACAGCTACAGCGAAGTACTTGGGAGTTCCGCCGCGGAAGATCCGGTTGATACTGGATGTCGTGCGTGGCAAGCAGGTGGATGAAGCCCTGGCCATGCTGCGGTTCATTCAGAGCCCGGCGGCGCGGCTGGTGGCGCAGGTTGTGAAATCGGCCTCGGCGAACGCGGAGAACAACCTTCAGTTGTCACCGAGCGACCTGCACATCGCCGCGATATACGCTGGTGATGGTCCACGACTGAAGCGGTTCAGGCCGCGAGCGCGAGGGCGCGCAGGGCGCATCATCAAGCGCTCCAGCCATGTGACCGTTGTGGTGAGCGAGAAGGAGGCATAGTGGGTCAGAAAGTACACCCGATTGGTTTCAGGCTGGGCATCATTAAAGGTTGGCAGGGGCGCTGGTACGCCGATAAGGAGTATCGGAACTTACTGCAAGAAGATCTCCGGCTTCGCAAGACTATTATGCAGCGGCTGGCTGACGCGGACGTATCCCGTGTCGAGATCGAGCGGGCTGCGAACCAGATCTCGCTAACGGTCTACACGGCCAAGCCGGGCGTAGTGATCGGACGCGGTGGTCAGAAGGTCGATGAGCTGCGCGGTGTTCTGGAGAAGCTGACGGGCAAGCGAGTCCGCCTCACTATCCAGGAGATCCGGCAGCCCGAGCTAGACGCGACGCTGGTTGCTCGCTCTGTGGCTCGCTCGTTGGAGCGGCGCGTGTCGTATCGCCGCGCTATGAAGCAAGCTGTCACGAGAGCTCTACAGCGCGGCGCCAAGGGTGTCAAGATCATCAGCTCGGGGCGGCTGGGCGGCGCTGAGATGTCGCGGACCGAAACCGAGAAATCCGGACAGGTGCCGCTGCACACGCTGCGCGCCGACATCGACTTCTCCATCGCCGAGGCACATACCACCTTCGGTACGGTGGGCGTGAAGGTGTGGATCTACAAGGGCGACGTCTTGCCTGAGGTTCGCAAGCCGGCTTCGGAAGAGCGAGAGGCCCAGGAGGTCAACCTCTAAGCCATGTTGCAGCCGAAGAGAGTCAAACATCGTAAGGTACACCGCGGGAACAGAAGAGGGCAGGCCCAGGCAGGCGCTGTTCTCGCTTTCGGTGAATTCGGACTTCAGGCGCTGGAGGCTGCGTGGATCACGTCGCGTCAGATCGAGGCTGCTCGTCGCGCGATAGTGCACCATCTGAAGCGTGGCGGAAAGATCTGGATCCGGATCTTTCCAGATAAGTCAGTCACGGCCAAGCCTGCCGAAACGCGTATGGGTAGCGGCAAGGGTGCTCCTGATCACTGGGTGGCAGTCGTGAGGCCAGGTCGGATTATGTTCGAGGTGGGAGGCGTGCGTGAGGAGCTGGCGCGCGAGGCGTTGCGGCTTGCCTCTCATAAGCTACCCATCGCCACGCGGTTTACCAGCCGCGTCGAAGAAGCGACCCCTGTGGGCGGAGAGACGCAGACGCCGGCAGTTGAAGTGATCGGAGGTGGTGGCGAGTGAAGACGCGCGAATTGCAAGGGATGAACTCGGCGGAACTGTCTAAGCAGCTCGAGGAGGCGCATAAGGAGCTATTCAACCTGCGTTTTCGCCTGGCAACCCGCCAGCTCTCGAACCATCGAGAGCTTCCTAAGGTTCGCAAGACCATCGCGCAGATCAAGACTATCCTCCGACAGAAAGAGCTGGCCGCGGCCTACGAGGAGAGTAACAGTGGAAGCCATTCATAAGCGGCGCATTGGTCGCGTAGTCAGCGACAAGATGAGCAAGACCGTCGTCGTTGAGGTCGAGATGCGCAAGCCGCACCGATTGTACAAGCGGGTGCTGCGGCGCACGACGCGATTCAAGGCCCACGACGAGGAGAATCGCTGTCACGTGGGAGACGTTGTACGGATCGTGGAGACGCGACCGCTGTCGCACGACAAGCGATGGCGGATCGAAGAGATCCTGGTCAAGGGTGATGTGGCAGAGGTTGCTCCGAGCCAGATCTAATCAGGCGATCTGCCGAGGGGATAAGAAGAGATGATCCGAACATTGACCAGGCTGAAGGTGGCAGACAACACCGGAGCCAAGGAGATCGAATGCATCCGGGTGCTCGGTGGGTCCGCGCGCAAGACCGGCTCGGTAGGTGATTTGATCGTAGCGGCGGTCAAACAAGCCTCTCCGGGAGGGTCGGTCAAGAAGGGTGATGTCGTGCATGCGGTGATAGTGCGGACGGCGCATCCATACGGAAGGCCCGATGGATCGCACATCCGGTTCGATGACAACGCCGCCGTAATCCTGACCGACAAGCTGAACCCGAAGGGCACGCGTATCTTTGGCCCAGTGGCGAGAGAACTGCGTGAGCGTAACTTCATGAAGATCGTTTCACTCGCGCCGGAGGTGGTGTAGCTCATGAGTATTCGGCGCAACGATACAGTCATCGTCATTGCGGGGCGGAGCCGGGGCAAGCGCGGCAAGGTGCACCGCGTGATGCCGACAGAGAATCGGCTGATCGTAGAGGGCGTCAATCTTGTCAAACGACATACCAAGCCTCGTGGTGTTGCTCGGCAGGGCGGCATTATCGAGAAGGAAGCGCCTATCCACGTCTCTAACGTGATGCTGGTGTGCCCCAAGTGCAGTCGAGCCGTGCGGACCGGAGCGCAGTTCCTGGGTGACGGAAAGAAAGTGCGCGTCTGCCGAGGGTGCGGCGAAATCATCGATTGATTATTGCTCTGGCACGTGGAGAGTAGGCGGCAGCACTGAGGCCCTGCGGCCGTGGTGCCGCGGCCCACTGTCCAACGTGGTGGCCAAGCCTGAGATGGCCTGGGAGGAATGCAGTTGGCTAGGATGAAAGAGCGGTATGCACAGGAGATCACGCCGGTGCTTACCAAGGAGTTTGGGTACAGGAATGTGATGGAGGTGCCGCGCCTCCACAAGATCGTGGTCAATATCGGGCTGGGCGAGGCAATTCAGAACCCGAAGGCGCTCGAGGCGGCGGTCAAGGACGTGACGGCGATCACTGGCCAGAAGCCAGTGATCACGCGTGCCAAGCGGTCCATCGCGGCGTTTCGTCTGCGGGAGGGGATGCCGATTGGCGTGCGGGTGACGCTGCGCGGCGAGCGGATGTGGGAGTTCCTTGATCGGCTTGTCAACGCCGCTCTACCCCGCACGAGGGATTTTCACGGTGTTTCCAATAAGTCCTTCGATGGGCGCGGAAACTATACGCTCGGTCTGAAGGAGCAGTTGGTGTTTCCGGAGATTGAGTACGACAAGGTTGATAAGATCCGGGGTATGGAGATCACTGTAGTGACCACGGCGCGGCAAGATACAGAGGCGAAGCGCATGCTCGAGTTGTTGGGGATGCCATTCAGCCGCTGAGACTTGGATTAATCGTCCGACGCCGTCGCGCTGGGGCTTCTCGCCCGGCCGGTAAGGAATGGGAAAGCAACCACCCGATCCAGGGTTGTCGGAAAGGCTCCAAAGGGGGAACGCGTGGCGAAGACTAGCATGATCGTCAAGTCCGAAAGACCGTCGAAATTCGCGGTCCAGCACCGCAATCGCTGCAAGCTATGCGGTCGACCGCGCGCCTACATTCGCAAGTTTGGCCTCTGTCGTATTTGCTTCCGCCAGTTGGCCTTAGAGGGGCAGATACCAGGCGTGCGGAAGTCGAGTTGGTAACAGAGGGTGCTCCAGATATGATTGGGGCCAGGCCTACGTGGAGGGATGAAGCGAGATGATAAGCGATCCCATTGCGGATATGCTGACGCGCACGAGAAACGCCGTTGCCGCTAGGCATGACTTCGTCCTGATGCCAGCGTCCAAGCTGAAGGTGGCAGTCGCCAGGATATTGAAGCAAGAAGGCTTTATTCGTGACTTCGATGTTCTGTATGACAACACACCCAAGAAGACGCTCAAAATCACGCTGAAGTATACGGCGAAAAAGCAGCCG
Source organism: Chloroflexota bacterium (assembly GCA_004297765.1). GTDB lineage: Bacteria > Chloroflexota > Dehalococcoidia > FW602-bin16 > FW602-bin16 > FW602-bin16. The sequence continues at coordinate 7,583 of SCTZ01000032.1, forward strand.
GTCATTACCGGAATCCAGCGCGTGAGCAAGCCCGGTTTGCGTGTCTATGTCCAGAAGGCGGAGATCCCGCGAGTGTATGGCGGTCTCGGCGTGGCCATTCTTTCTACACCTCAGGGTGTGATGACTGGGAGAGACGCGTGGCGCAAAAAGACGGGCGGCGAGATACTTTGCTACGTCTGGTAGCGATTGGCGCAGGAGGGTAGGAAGATGTCCAGAGTTGGCCGGGCACCCATTCCGGTGCCGCCGGGCGTACAGATAAACATAGATGGCAGCACTGTGACCGTTCGCGGACCGAAGGGCGAGCTGGTGCGGACGCTGCCTCATCCGATCAGCGCGGCGCTGCAAGACGGTGTCATCCTTGTTTCGCGGCCGAACGACTCCGCAAACAACCGGGCACTGCACGGTCTGTGTCGCACTCTGGTCGCCAATATGGTGCAAGGCGTGACCCAGGGGTTCAGCAAGGGGCTGGAAATCGCTGGCGTGGGCTATCGCGCGCAGAAGTCCGGCGAGAAGCTCATTCTGTCGCTCGGCTACTCGCATCCGGTCGAGATCGATCCGCCGGCCGGTATTACCTTCCTGGTGGAGACGCCCACCAAGATTCAGGTACAGGGCATCAATAAGGAACTCATCGGCGAGGTAGCGGCGAAGATCCGTGCTGTGCGCAAGCCCGAGCCGTACAAGGGCAAAGGGGTTCGGTACGCCGGGGAGAAGATTCAGCGTAAGGCTGGTAAGGCTGGCGGGAAGAAGAAGTAGTGCGCCGTCAGGTCGGGGGTCCGGGGGTGTCTCCTGAGAAGCCTTTGGCCCCGTGTGGGCAGGGTGGGGAGATTGCCGAGAGGATCTCCTTATCAGGCAGTAGGTGGAGACGAAAATGTTCAAACAGGCTGATTCGCGTGCAGCTCGAATCAAGAGGCATCGTCGGGTGCGGGCCAAAGTGGTTGGCACGCCCGAACGTCCACGTTTGTCCGTCTTTCGCAGCTTGAAACACATGCAGGCGCAGATCATCGAGGACAGCGCTGGCCATACGCAGGTCGCGGCGTCGACCCTCGATCCTGAGGTCAAGGAGTTAGCGAAGGGCAAGAGCAAGATCGAGCAGGCCAAGATCGTTGGGCAGTTGCTCGCACGGCGAAGCTTGGACAAGGGGATCGAGAGAGTCGTCTTCGATCGCGGCGGCTACCTCTATCATGGCCGGGTGAAGGCTCTGGCGGAGGCGGCTCGCGAGGGCGGCCTGGTCTTCTAAGAAGGAGGAACATGGCTAGAATAAATCCGAATGAGCTGTCCCTCGAAGAGACTGTTGTGAGCATCAACCGCGTGGCCAAAGTGGTCAAGGGTGGTCGGCGGTTTAGCTTTAGCGCAGTCGTCGTCGTGGGTGACAAGAACGGGCACGTCGGAGTGGGATTCGGCAAGGCCAACGAGGTGCCGGATGCCATTCGCAAAGGGGTCGAGGACGGAAAGAAGCACCTCATCGAGGTGCCTCTGAGCGGCACTACGATTCCGCACATGATCGTTGGCGACCTGGGCGCGGCCAAGGTGCTTTTGAAGCCGGCCTCGGCTGGCACCGGGGTTATCGCGGGGGGAGCCGTGCGCGCTGTGGTAGAGGCTGCCGGGATTCGCGATATTCTGACCAAGTCGCTTGGTAGCTCGAATCCTGTCAATGTGGCCAAGGCTGCGTTGATCGGGTTGGCCTCTCTGCGCGAGGTGAAGGCGGAGTTGGCCCGGCGGGCCAGCCCGGGTATTCCGCCCGCACCGCAGAGTCGCCCGCCTGCACCACGGCCGCCAAAGGAGGCCCCGAGAAGTGCCTGAGAAACTGCGCATCACGTACACCAAGAGTGCGATCGGTTACGCACAAGACCAGAAAGATACCATCCGGGCCCTCGGGTTGCGCCGGCTGCACCAGACGGTAGAGTTGCCCAACACTGGATCGGTGCGCGGGATGGTGACCAAGGTCCAACACCTGGTTAAGGTCGAAGAGATATGAAACTACACGAGATGGAAGCTGGTGAAGGTGCACGGCATCGTCGCAAGCGGATCGGTCGAGGGAACTCGAGCGGTCATGGAACCACCGCAGGGCGAGGCACCAAGGGACAGAAGGCTCGGGCTGGAGGGAATGTTCCCCCTCGCTTCGAGGGTGGTCAACTGCCGTTGGTTCGCCGTCTGCCATATAAGCGAGGCTTCGTGAACCACTTCAGAGTCGAGTACGCGGTGATCAACGTCGGCGCGCTGCAGCGGTTCCCGGCCGGAACCGAGGTTTCGCCCGAGATGCTGCACACCAATGGTCTGATCGAGTCGGTGAGCATGCCGGTGAAGATCCTGGGCGATGGCGCCCTGGATCGAGCGCTCTCGGTCCGGGCCCATCGCTTCTCCGCGACCGCCAGAGGCAAAATTGAAGCGGCTGGCGGTAAGGTCGAGGAGATAGGCAATGCGGCAAGCAGTAGCTAGTGCACTCAGACTGCCCGATCTAAGGCAGAAGCTGCTCTTTACGTTTGCGATGCTGGTCGTGTTTCGCTTCATTGCGCACGTGCCAGTACCTGGCGTAGATCCAGCGGCGCTGCGGCAGTTGTTCCAATCTAACGCCCTTTTGGGCATGTTCGATCTGTTCAGCGGTGGAGCGATGCGTAACTTCAGCATCGCCGCTATGGGTGTGTATCCCTACATCACCGCCTCGATCATCATGCAATTGCTGACGCCGATCATCCCGCAACTGCAGTCCCTTCAGAAGGAGGGAGAGGCTGGGCGCAACAGACTGAACATGTATACCCACTGGTTGACCGTTCCGCTGGCAGCCCTGCAGGGGTATGGGCAACTGCTCATTCTTTCGAGCCAGGGGGCGATCTCGGGCTTCGGTCTGTCGGGCGATACTCTGCTTCCCACCGTCGCAATGGTGGCGAGCTTGACCGCCGGGACCATACTGCTGGTCTGGATCGGCGAGTTGATCACGGAGAACGGCATCGGCAACGGTGTGTCGATCATCATCTTCGGCGGCATCGTGGCCAACCTGCCTCAGATGTTTGGGCAGGGGTTCTTGAGTCTGAATAACATCATCGGTGTGGTAGTCTTCGGGGTTCTGGGCATCGCCACCGTCTACGCCATCGTGATCTTCAACGAGGCGCAGCGGCGCATTCCCGTGCAGTATGCGCGGCGTGTCCGTGGGAATAAGATCTATGGGGGACAGAGTACCCACATCCCGCTGCGCGTCAACAGCGCCGGGATGATCCCGCTGATCTTTGCCATGTCGATCGTTATTTTCCCGGGTGTGGTGGCTAGTTGGTTCATGTATGGCGACCAGGGTTGGGTCTCGGATGCGGCGCGTACGGTGTACTCACTGTTCGATGCGTCCGGACCGCTTTACTGGATACTGTACTTCGCGCTGGCCGTAGGGTTTACTTTCTTCTACACACTAGTGATCTTTGAGCAGCAGCGGCTGGCGGAGAATCTGCAGAAGTATGGTGGCTTCGTACCGGGTATTCGGCCCGGGCGACCAACAGCGGAATATCTGAACAAGGTGTTGCTGCGCATTACCTGGGCGGGCGCGCTGTTTCTGGGGCTGGTGGCAATTCTACCCTACTTCGCGCGTACGGTAACGAACGTGCAGGCATTGCAACTGAGCAGTACTGGACTCCTCATCGTGGTGGGTGTGGTGCTGGATATGATGCGCCAGCTGGAAGCTCAGCTTCTGATGCGACACTATGAGGGATTCATCAAGTAGGAGCGGCAGAGCGGCTGTGGGAAGTGGGGTGGCGCCTTCCCGTTGAAAGGAAGGCAGGAGATTTGACATAACAGAGGTAGATGCGCTAATGTATATTGTCTTGCTTGGTGCGCCGGGAGCAGGCAAGGGTACGCAAGCGTCGCGCATGGCGGAGCAGATCGGGTTGGCCCACGTGGCCTCTGGTGACCTGTTTCGTGAAGCTCTGAGCAACAGGACGGAGCTTGGGCTTCTGGCCAAGTCATACATGGACCGGGGGGCGCTCGTTCCGGACGAGGTCACGATCAGGATGATCTTCGAGCGCGTGGCGCTTCCGGATTGCGCGAAGGGCGTTATCTTGGATGGTTTTCCCCGGACCATCGCTCAGGCCGAGGCGCTCGACCGGACTCTGGCCGGGCAGGGCAAGAACATCGATTTGGTGCTATACATCAAGGTCTCCGAGGATGAGTTGTTGTCGCGCCTTGGTGGTCGCTGGCTTTGTCGGCGTTGCCAGGCACCTTACCACATAAAGAGCGCACCTCCGAAAGTGGCCGGTGTATGTGACGTCTGCGGTGGTGAGCTGTACCAACGGACTGATGACTCCATGGAGACCGCGCGCAACCGGCTTGTCGTATACTTCGATCAGACGGCTCCGCTCATCGAGTACTATCAGACGAAAGGCAAGCTGGTGGAGGTCGACGGGGAGCAGGAGATCGAGGCAGTCACGCGCGAGTTGGTCGACGTTGTGCGGGCGCGGCAGGTTCAGAAGTAACTCATGGCTATCATCATCAAGACGCCCCAGGAGATCGCGCTGATGCGTGAGGCGGGCAAGATCGTGGCCGGAGCGTTGCAGATGCTCGCGGACAAGATCAGGCCCGGTCTGGTGACGTCCGAGTTGGAGAAGTATACCACGCGCTTTCTGACGGAGCGCCACGCGATCCCGTCGTTCAAGGGGTATCGTGGGTTTCCGGCCTCGCTGTGCGTGTCTGTGAACGAGCAGGTCGTGCATGGCATACCTGGACCGGTGGTTCTGAAGGAAGGCGACATCGTTTCCCTGGACGTTGGCGCCATCTATAAGGGCTACCAGGGGGACGCGGCGATAACGGTTCCGGTGGGTGAGATCAACGAGCAGGCTAGAGCGCTGATTCAGGTGACTGAGGGCTCGTTGTATGCCGGGATCGCGGCGGCGAAGGAGGGGGCGCACGTAGGCGATATCTCGTGGGCCGTGCAATTCTACGTGGAGTCGCGTGGATTCGCGGTCGTGCGCGAATACGTCGGACATGGGATAGGCAGGCAGATGCACGAGGATCTCCAGATCCCAAACTTCGGTCAGCCTGGTACCGGACCTGCGTTGCGCAAAGGCATGACACTGGCTCTCGAACCGATGGTGAATGCGGGCGATTGGCGGACGCGAGTTCTGCCCGATCGCTGGACAGTGGTGACTGCGGACGGCAGCCTCTCCGCACACTTCGAGCACACCATCGCGATAGCCGGGGACGAAGCAGAGATCCTTACCGCCCTCTGAGGGGTTGCAGCCCGTGGGCGATCAGAGGTGGAGATGCCCAAGAAGGACGCTATCGAAGTCGAGGGAACAATAACCGAGGCCTTGCCGAATGCCATGTTCCGTGTGGAGCTGGCCAATGGGCACCGCGTACTAGCGCATGTCTCGGGGAAGATTCGGCTGCATTTCATCAAGATCTTGCCCGGCGATCGGGTTCTGGTGGAGTTGTCGCCGTATGATCTGTCTCGGGGACGCATCACGTACCGCTTCAAATAGGGCCAGACCCATTCGACGGTCGGATGGTGCTGAGATGGCCAGGAGTTGGTCTGACTGTTTGCGAAGGGAGCAGGCATGAAAGTAAGAGCGTCGATCAAGCCCAGATGTGACAAGTGCAAATTGATCAAGCGGCATGGCGTCCTGCGGGTGATCTGCTCTAATCCAAAACACAAGCAGAAGCAGGGCTAAGAGCGTAGCCGGCAGGCGTTTACGGCAATAGCCGAGCGCTTCCGGGCCATGGTTCCAGGGCCTCGTTATCGGACAGAAAGGAGTGCTGATGGCGCGCATAGCTGGCGTAGACATCCCGAGAGACAAACGGGTGGAGGTGGCTCTAACCTACATTTATGGTATTGGCCCCACCACGAGCCGCCGGATTTTGGCGCAGACCGGTGTGAATCCCGACACGCGAGTCAAGGATCTCACGGAAGATGAGGTCAGCCGACTGCGTGAAGTTATCGATCGGCAGTACAAGGTTGAGGGCGATCTTCGCAAAGAGGTCACGCTCAACATCAAGCGGCTGATGGAGATCGGCTGCTATCGCGGCGTCAGGCATCGTCGCGGCCTGCCGGTGCGCGGCCAGCGGACGCGCACGAACGCTCGGACGCGGCGCGGTCCGCGCAAAACCGTTGCGGGCAAGAGAAGATCCACCGCTAAGAAGTAGTAGAGGGGTAACATACGAATGGCAGAGCGCAAGAAGCGGACGCGCGTCAAGCGACGGGAGCGCAAGGTCATACCGCGTGGGCGAGCCTACATCCAGTCGACTTTCAACAACACGATCATCACTATCACTGACCCCAACGGCAACGTGGTTTCTTGGAGCAGCGCGGGTGCGAGCGGGTTCAAAGGCTCGCGGAAGAGCACGCCCTACGCCGCGCAGATGTCGGCCGAGAGTGCGGCGCGTCGCGCCATGGAGCATGGTCTGCGGCAGATCGAGGTATTCGTGAAGGGTCCGGGAAGCGGGCGCGAGGCCGCTATTCGGGCGCTACAAGCTGCCGGACTCAACGTCACCACGATTACGGATGTGACGCCTATTCCCCACAACGGCTGCCGTCCACCAAAGCGTCGGAGGGTCTAGAACCAGTTTGGAGGAGCAGTAATGGCACGGTATAGCGGCCCCGTTTGCAGGCTCTGCCGCAGGGCGGGCGAGAAGCTGATGCTGAAGGGAGAGCGGTGCTCTGGACCGAAATGCGGCGTGGAGAGGCATGGGGCTCCTCCCGGTCAAACGGCCGGACGTGGCCGCCGTCGGAAAGTCTCGGAGCGCGGGCTACAACTAAGAGAGAAGCAAAAAGCTCGGCACATGTACGGCGTGCTCGAACGGCAGTTCAGAAAGCACTTCGCTGTGGCGGGGTCGCGTCCCGGCGTGACGGGTGAGAACCTGCTGCAGATTCTGGAGATGCGACTGGATAACGTGGTTTACCGCCTGGGGTTGGCCGATTCCCGCGCGCAGGCCCGTCAGCTTGTCAACCACGGACACATTGCCTTGAACGGTCGTGTGACGAATATTCCCTCCTGCATAGTGCGGGTGGGTGACATCGTATCCGTCGCCGAGCTGGCGCGCAAGAACGGCTACTTCGAGGGGTACGAAGAGGAGCTGCAGCGCCGGGATATTCCAGGCTGGCTGGTCATGGACCCGCAGAAGATGTCTGGCCGCGTGGTGGCAGCCCCTGCCCGCACCGATATTGATTCTAGACTGAATGAGCAGGCGATTGTTGAATATTACTCCCGGTAGCTGCGAAGGCTGCAAGGAGGCTGCTGAGATTGTATGAATTCCTGATTCCAAAGATAGAGAGCGTAGCGGCAGACGAGAATTACGCGCGCTTCAACATAGAGCCGCTGGACAGCGGGTTTGGCCTCACCATCGGCAATGCTCTGCGACGGGTGCTGCTCGGGGCTTTGCCGGGCGCGGCCGTCACCGCGGTGAAGATCGACCAGGTCCAGCATGAGTTCTCCAGCGTTCCGCATATGAAGGAGGACACCACCGAGTTCCTGCTCAACGTCAAGTCGATCCGCATGCGGTCGTTCTCGGACAGGCCGGTGCGCCTCTTGCTCGAGGCGAATGGCGAGGGACGCGTGACGGCCGGGGACCTGGTGGCGCCGGCCGACGTGGAGATCGTTAATCCCGAGCTGCATCTGGCGACGCTGGATTCCCCAGACGCTCGACTGACGGCAGAGCTAACGGTCTCACGCGGCAAAGGTTACGTGGCCGCGGATCAGGCCGAGGGGCTGCCCATCGGAGTCATTCCGGTCGATGCCGTCTATACGCCGATTCGTAAGGTAAACTATCGCGTCGAACATACCCGTGTCGAACAAATGACGAACTGCGACAAGCTGACGCTAGAAGTCTGGACCGACGGCACTATCACGCCGCAAGAGGCCGTGAGTCAGGCCGCGCAGATCCTAGTGCGTCATCTACAGCTTTTCGCCGACCTGGGCAAGGTGGTTGCGCGGCCCGGAGCGCGCCAGACCCTGGGCACGACGGCTATCTCGCCCAAGGTGTACGATACGCCGATCGAAGAACTTGACCTGTCGGTACGCACGTACAACTGTCTCAAGCGCAGCGGCATCACGAAAGTCGGGCAGATCCTGGAGATGGACGAGCAGGACCTTCTGGGTGTCCGCAACTTCGGACGGAAATCTCTGGAGGAGTTGCAGGAGAAGTTGTCTCAGCGTGGTCTGCTCCCCGAGGGATTGGCCAGAAGCGAAGTCGGAGAGGGAGAGGCGGAAGAGTCGGAGGAGTCGGAGTCTGAGGAGAGAGTGGCGGCAGGTGGATCGTTTGGCGAGTCTGCCGACTGGGAGGACGAAGACGCCGAGCAGGAATTCCATGGGTCGGCCGGGTTGAGCCCTGACGAAGGAGGAAAAGCGTGAGACATCGAATTCGCGGGCGGCAACTGAGCAGACCCACAGACCATCGGGTCGCGCTCTTCCGCAATCTGACCGCCGATATTCTGCGACATGGCAAGATTAAGACGACCGAGGCCAAGGCCAAAGAGGCGCGCATCTTCACCGAGAAGATGATTACTCTAGGCAAGCGCGGAGACCTTCATGCCCGGCGCCAGGCCATTAGCTTTCTGCGCGATGTGGCTGTTGTCGACAAGCTGTTTCACGAGCTCGCTCCGCGCTTTGCAGAGCGGCCGGGTGGCTATACGCGCATCACGCACCTGGGCAATCGTTTCGGCGATGCGGCCCCTGTGGTCGAGATCGGGCTGGTGGAGTAGATCAAATAGTCCATCTCAGCGCCGGTGACACACCAGATGGCCAAGTACAAGCTGGTTGTGGAGTACGAGGGCACGGCCTACCACGGGTTTCAGAAGCAGGCCGCACTCCCAACCGTGCAAGAGGAACTCGAGAAGGCGCTGGCGGCCCTGACGGGCGAGACGATTCGCATTCATGGGGCCGGTCGAACGGATACAGGGGTTCACGCGAAGGGACAGGTGGTGAGCTTCGTCACGGAGTCCGCGCTTCGAGCACGGGCGTTTGTGACCGGACTCAACTTCTATCTCCCGGACGATATCGCGGTGCGCTCAGTGGAGGTCGTGGACGCGAGCTTCGACGCTCGCCACAGCGCTTTGAGCCGGGAGTACCGCTACATCGTACTGAACGCGCCTGCACGGTCGCCCCTATGGCGGCGCTTCAGCTACCATGTCGAGAAATGGCTCGACGTCGAGGCTATGTCCACCGCCTGGCGAGCGATCCTGGGAAGACGCGACTTCGCGGCCTTCGCGTCGACTATCGGCCGCGAGCGTAGGTCGACGGTTCGAACTATCTACACGGCCTCGGTGGAACGGCGGGGTGAGTTGATCCTGCTGGATGTCGGGGCGGATGCATTTCTGCCGCATCAGGTGCGGAATATGGTTGGCACGGTCCTGCTGGTGGGTCGAGGAACTTCCTCTGTGGACGAGTTCGTCGACGTGCTCGCCTCGGGCGATCGATCCAGAGCAGGCCCCGCGGCGCCTGCCCATGGGCTATGTCTGATGCGGGTGAACTACGGAACGAGGGATTCTGAATGAAAACGCACGCCGTCAAGGCATCTGAAATCAAGAGAGAGTGGCACGTCCTGGATGCCTCGGGCCAGACGCTGGGTAAGCTTGCTGCCCACGTGGCCGTGCTTCTGCGGGGCAAGCACAAGCCAACCTATTCACCGCACCTGGACGTGGGAGATCACGTCATTGTGATCAACGCCGCGAAGATCAAAGTCACGGGGCACAAGCTGAGCGATAAGATGTACTACCGTCACTCTCAGTATCCGGGCGGGCTCAAGAGTATTTCGCTGGGCGAGTTGCTCCAGAAGCGTCCCGGTCGGGTCATCGAGCACGCCGTCAAAGGCATGCTGCCGCACAATGCCCTGGGACGACAGATGTTCCGCAAGCTGCGGGTATATGCTGGCGGCGAGCACCCGCATCAAGCGCAAACGGTAGCCGGAGCGGGGAAAGCGGCGCAGACCATGAGCCCGGCGCCTAAGGCGATCGTTGAGCAGCAAGTACCTGGCGAGGAGGCGTGATTTGACTTCAGAAAGTTACTACTACGGCACGGGGCGGCGTAAGACATCCATCGCGCGGGTGAAGCTGCTGCCCGGCGCCGGCAACATCATAGTGAACGGAAAGCCTTATGAGGATCTGTTTGGGCGGTTTGCTCTGCGCGCCCGCATCCTCATGCCCCTGCGCGTGACCAATACCTCTGCGAAGTTCAATGCGGTGGTGAAGGTCGAGGGCGGCGGCACGGCCGGACAGGCCGGGGCTATTTCGCTGGGGATCGCCCGCGCGCTGGCGTTGGCGGACGAGACGCTGCGAACTCCGCTCCGGCGCGCTGGGCTTCTGACGCGCGATCCGCGGGAAAAGGAGCGCAAGAAGTACGGTCTCAAGCGCGCCCGCAAGGCTCCGCAGTACACCAAGCGCTAAAGCGGCGTTCCTGCGGTCTGCGCTAGGACTGCGCGCGCTGGCAGGAGACGTGGCTGTGGGACGGCGTACGTGGCTACCCGCGGTGCGGCATGGTTGGCCGTCCTAGTCATTGCCTGCGGTATTTCGCGCGTATGCGACAGGCGGATCGTAAGCTAACTCTGGCTATGATGGGGGAGCTGGCTGGAGCATCGTGCAGGTGCTCTGGCTGCTCCCTCTTTGTGTTGTGATAGCCTTTCCTGTAGGGAATTCGCGACCGCGACGGCTAGACGGACTCGGTCTAGCTAGTTTCTGGTGCGAAATTGCCTATACCGCAAACGTGCGGTCGGCATCCGTGGCGTCAAATCAACGCCGGTGGCGCAGATTCCGCATTTCGCACCAGAAACTAG
>SCTZ01000033.1 GCA_004297765.1 Chloroflexota bacterium
CAATGAAGACCCGGGGGACCCTCACCCTCGGCATCTCCCTCTGCGAAGGGCGAGGGAACCGTACGTCAGTCTTTGCGAAGGGAGAGGGGATGGCACGTCAGCTATCCCGATGTCATCGAGATCGAAGCGTGTCCATCCTTGCTCTTTCCGCCGAAGAACGTTCTACAAAGGACATCTCACTTGTGGAACGACGCAGCAAATGGGTTGACGCGGCCCAGACCGCAGTTGAGTGAGTCTGAGGAGGAGGCACGGTATCGGGAAGGAGCGGACTCCATTGTCCGCGCCCCTCCCAACCCCGTTATCAGTCAAGCAGTCTGACTAAGTTCCTGGCCCTGGGCGCTGGCAACCGACCTTGGAGCGCTCAGCAGCGCAATCCCGGTTCCCAGCACGCTCGCCACCAGTCCGACAATCAGGCTGATCGGCGCGGGCAGAGCGATTCCCAGCACAGCGTCCATCGAGAAGCTCCCAGCGCCGGCCAGCCCCACGGCCAGGGAGGCGGCGATGAGAACCAAGTTGTACTCCATCCCACCCTCGGTGACCCAGAGCCCCTTGCCCCCATGCACTTTGGCAGTAGCGACCAGCATGGCTGCGATGATGGCCACCGGTCCCAGCGGGTTGAGCAGCCCGAGCGCCAGCAGCGCACCACCGCCAAGCTCGCTTAGCCCCGCCAGCAACGTCCAGAACTTGGCCGGGCGCAGCCCCAGCGAGCCCATAAACCCGGCAGTCCCATTCAGACCATAGCCGCCGAACCACCCAAACAGCTTCTGCGCACCATGCCCCACGAAGAGCAACCCGACCACAACGCGAACGATCAAGAGCGCGAGATCCAGAGACATCGTGTAACCTCCTGTTGTCTTACTGTGCCGGCAGTGTACAAGGCGGACGTGACAGGAGCGTGAACAGCAACGTGAACAGAAACGTGAACAGCTACGGGTAAACCTATGAAATCTCCGCGGCAACCGCAGTCCAGATTGTCTTGTGAACAGTTGACCAGTGGACCGGCATCAGCTACAGTTGGGTGGCCAGAGTGGAACAACCATCCGCTCGTGGCCAGTAAGACCGGTCGAGGCAACCGGGTCGCGTCTGCCCGAGCGAGGGCAGGCACTGACTATGGCGTAGCGCCTGGCCGAGCAGGAGGTTCATGTATGGGGAGACTTGAGGGCAAAGTAGCGATCATCACCGGGGCCGGAGCCGGCATGGGTCTGGCGTCCACCAAGCGCTTCCTCGAGGAAGGCGCACATGTGGTAGCCGCGGAGATCGCCGATGAGGGACTGGCCCGGCTTCGAGATCTGCCAGGGTGTACGGCTGTACGAGCAAACATCGCCGTCCAGGCGGACGTGGATGAGCTCGTGGCGACGGCCGAGAGGCTGGGTGGGCTGGACATAGTCTTCAACAACGCCGGCATCATGGATGGATTCAAGATGGCGGGCGAGGTGACGGACAGCATCTGGGAGCGCGTGATCGCCGTGAACTTGACCGGTCCGATGATGCTCTGCCGGGCGGCTCTCCCGATCATGCAGCGGGCACGTCGAGGCGTCATCATCAACACGTCCTCGATCGCCGGATTCACCGGTGCCAAGGGAGGCGCGGCGTACACGGCCTCCAAGCACGGCCTCATCGGCCTGAGCAGGAGCATCGCCGCGACGTACGCACCGGACGGCATCCGTTGCGTGGTGATCGCACCCGGCAGCGTCGCCACCGGCATGGAGCTGGGCGGCCAACTCAGTCAGAGAGCGCTGGACACATTCAAGAAGACCTCGGGGGCTAGCCCGCGGGGCAGCGATCCCGTCGAGGTAGCCAACGTCGCGGTCTTCCTGGCATCTGACGAGGCGAGCTTCGTCAACGGCGCCGTCATCGCAGTGGATGGAGGCTGGACGGCATTCTAGCCATCACACGGCAGGCGAGGCGTTGCGACGCGCCTCTCAAGAGGCGACTCCGTCCATCTGTGGCTACTGTGCCACCAGTCCGGGGGGTTCGGGGTGTTCCCCGAGAAACCTCTCGTCTCACGCAGGGCGGGGGCAGGGCAGCCCCGAGAAAGTCCATTGATCTTGCACCGATAAGACCGGTTGAGGCGCTACGGCCGGGTCTGCCCGGGCCAAGGTGGGCACGGACCGGGCCGTAGCGCCTGGCCGCACAGGAGGTTCATGTATGGGGAGACTTGAGGGCAAAGTGGCGATCATTACCGGGGCCGGGGCAGGCATGGGACTGGCATCCACCAAGCGCTTTCTCGAGGAGGGCGCGCGTGTGGTGGCCGCCGAGATCTCGGAGGAGGGTCTGGCCCGGCTACGAGACCTGCCGGGGTGTACGCCGGTCCGGGCAGACGTGACCATCCAGGCGAACGTGGATGAGCTGGTGGCGACGGCCGAGAGACTGGGTGGGCTGGACATCGTTTTCAACAACGCCGGCATCATGGACGGGTTCAAGGTGGCGGGCGAGGTGACGGATGCGCTGTGGGAGCGCGTGCTGGCCGTGAACCTGACCGGTCCGATGATGCTCTGCCGGGCGGCTCTCCCGATCATGCAGCGGGCAGGTCGAGGCGTCATCATCAATACATCTTCGGTCGCCGGACTTGCCGGCGGCAAGGCAGGCGCGGCGTACACGGCCTCCAAGCACGGCATCATCGGTCTGACCAAGAGCATCGCCGCGATGTACTCACCCGATGGCATCCGCTGCGTGATCATCGCGCCAGGCAGTGTCAACACCGGCATGGACCGGGGCGGCCAGTACAGTCAGAGAAGCCTTGACACAATCAGCAAGACCGGGGGGGCTAGTCCGCGAGGCAGCGATCCCGTCGAGGTCGCTAACGTCGCGGTCTTCCTGGCGTCTGACGAGGCGAGCTTCGTCAACGGCGCCGTCATCCCGGTCGACGGGGGCTGGATGGCCTTCTAAGCCGATCCCAGCGCCCATACACAAGATCCTCCATTTCCTTTATCTTCGTCGCGGTAGGCTGCAGCATCGAGGCCTGGCTCGTCATGCCGGACGCCGGGCATGGAAAGAGCCGTAGACCGAGAAGCGTGGCCTACGGCTTTTCTATCGACTCCCCGAGCCAAAGCCAGAGCACCATCTCTGCACAAGTATTCGGGCAATAAGACGATAGGGATTCTAGCCCCGCTGATACCGGATGCCTATTCGACCTCTATAAGTGATATGGGCTATCATTCGTTGGGAGCATATGGCTCCCGGACGGAGCGCCGAGGGATAGAGAGCAAGCTCACACCCACACGCATACTCGTAGCCACTCTCCACAAGCTAGACAAAGCCGCCAACATCACTTCAGCGACAAATCTCCCGACCCCATGTGACCCTCAAGCAGCCAGAGCACCATCTGGCTGGGCATAATGGGCTATCAAATAGCCAAGCTATCTATTGACAAGGTGCCTTCCCCGCTGTACGCTCGTCTTGGTTCTCATTCGGCTCTTGTTCACTGACGAGAAGAGCCTCTACGTACAGGCGACCAACGAGTCAAGGCGCATGCGACAAATACGTGCTCAGATTCCAAAACAAGAGACTGGTGCGGAGACCCTACTTGGAGGCTCATCCGAAGCAACACGTCGCGGTGTTGTTCTTCGCACTTTACGGCTGTGCTTGCTTGCGCCATTCATCAGTTATGGTATCGTCTACTCTTTGCCTCTCGCTGAGAGCTTAAGGGATTTCGGCTCTTTCCTCATGTCTGGGCGAGCTGCACGGGAGGGATTGGACCCGTACGGCGCTCATGCGTTCGTGCTTCCCGGCTTTGATACTCAGAACTACGGACTCAACCTCAATCCGCCCATCTCTGTCCTCGCTTTTCGGGCGTTGTCGGATCTGGACCCGGTGATGATGTTCCGGGCATGGTTCGGACTCTCGATGGCTCTGTACGTGTTAGTGCTCGTTCTTCTAGGCCACGCATATGCTACGCGTGTCACCTTTGTACGCATCGTCTGGGCGCTAGGACTAGCAGGTCTCTGGAGTTCGTTGCATCTGGGACAGATCTACACACTGCTGTTCGCTACAGGGGTCGCGGCATGGCTGCTTCTGAAGCGGAAACGGCTCGTGCTGGCAGGACTGCTTATCGGAATACTGGTGGCAATCAAGCCCAACTTCGTTGTTTGGCCAGTTCTCCTTTTGGCTGCTGGTTACCCAGTGGCGGCCCTGCCGGCGTTGTTGAGCGGTGCAGTGCTGAGCGCGGTGCCCCTGTTAGTCTTCGGCCCAAGCGTTTACAGCAGTTGGCTTCAGGTCCTCCCAGCCGCCACAGCCACCGGTGCTGCGACAAACGGATCGCTTATCGGTCTCATGGACCGCCTGGGAATGCCCTGGGTCGGCATTGCAGCGGCCACGGTTCTGCTGCTCGCTATCGCCACCTGGGCCTGGCGTTGCCGTCCCTGCATACTCTTCCTCAGCGCAGTAGCCATCACCTCATCCCTCCTGGCCGCGCCACTCGCCTGGGAAGGCTATACTCTTCTGCTGCTGCCCGTCTTCTTTGAACGATCATGGGGTCCCCTGCTAACCACCGCCGCCGTGCTGTTGCTACCTCCCGCTGGGCTAGTGATGGACTTGTCCAGGGCGTTCCCCTGGTCCTTGTTCACTCTGGGCTCTGCATACAACGCAGCCTTGCTGCTGGTCTTCATCGCCCTTGCCATGGAGGCTCTTAGACCCTTGGCTTCTCGCGTTGGTCTTGTCCCCCCAAGTACGCCAATCCTCCGCACGCCCCCATAATCTCCCTTCTGTCTATGCCTCTATTTGTGGCTTTGCGTTGCGGTCCTCTCTAGCCATCGATTGGCATCTTTCCTGCGACAGGGCTCCAGGGGTGAGGCAATGAGCCTGGAACAAAGGGAAAACGACGACGGACTCAAGGACCGGATTCTCGCCCTCAGTGACGGCATCTTTGGCTTCGCCATGACCCTGTTGGTCATCACCCTGGAAGTGCCACAGTTACCGGAGCAATCTACCTCGGACGATTTGCTGGGCGCCTTGCTGGATCTGGCACCGCAGGCACAGAGCTATGTCATCAGCTTCGTAGTGCTGGGCGCCTACTGGATCGGTCACCACCGTGTCTTCAAGTACATCCATTCTGCCGACGGCAGGCTGGCTCAATTCAATGTGCTGTACCTGATGTGCATAGCCTTCATGCCTCTTCCAACCGCGGTGCTCGGAGATTACAGCGGGGACCAGGTCGCCGTGGTGCTTTATGCCGCTACTCTGGCCACTGCGTCGCTGCTGATGTGGCTCATATGGGAATACGCGTGGAAGGGCCGCCTTGTTGAACCGAACCTGGACCCACGCCTGAAAGCCCACAACTCGCTAGTCGTTCTCCTGTCGGCAGCCGTGTTCGTGGTATCGATCGGCCTCTCCTTCTGGAGTCCCTCTGCGGCGATGTGGTCATGGCTACTCACCGCAGCGATTCATCCAATTCTCGACCGCGTCTTTGGAGCGTCCGGCATCACCTAGCGCCAAAGGTGTAGCTCACCCCACAACCCGAAATGCTCGCTTTGCCCACACGTGATGCAAGACTATCTCGAAGGGGCATGGGGGAATCTATCCCGAGAGCGTGGGCGTCCTTCCGGGGTAGGACGCCCACGCTCCCTAAAGGACCTCCCTCTCGACAATTTGCATCACGCGTTGCTTCGCCCGCGCTCAAGGCGGAGCACGTCTGGAAGTTGGGCGGCTAGGCTAGACACTCTATCTGCTGAGGGCTTAAGAGAGTGTAGGGACAACGACAGGCAGGTGTCATTCTATTGTCAGCTTGACCAGCTATACTGGTAATCTGGCACAGGTTAACTTATGCGCCCGTTTCGGCTTGGGCCCGGCGCCCGGAAGAATGGCATATGAAGCGATTCTCGATCTTGGCCGCACTGACGGCCGTTCTCGTCATCTTTCTTGACCTTCAGCAAGCCTCCCCGGACCAGGTCTCGGGTAACGTACCCATCAAGGAGTTCCTGGGTGTGAACGCCCAGGTAGCTAATAACCCAACGGACCTTGCTCAGGTGGCTGGCTGGGTACGGGACTATCATAAATGGGATTGGTACGAAGCCACCCAAGGCGTTTACACCTGGAGCACGGGCTGGCAGAATTTGGACCGATTCTACAGCGCGCTGAAGAGTCTGGGGGTAAAAGTGATGCCAGGCGTGGAGCGCGTACCCGACTGGGCCCTCCAGCCGACCCCTACGCCCCCTTCCAGCGGACCAACTCCGGTGCCTCGTCGTGTTCCCAGGTACGATGCGCACGCCAGTTATCTCGGAGCGCTTGTAAGTCACTATGGAGACACCATAGCGGCTGTGGAGAACTACAACGAGCCCGATACCTGGACGATCACAGACCGACTCACCCCGGGGGAATTCGGGGCCATGACGGCCCAAGACTACCCCTCGGTCAAGGCCGCCAACCCCGGCATTCCCATGGTGCTGGCCGGTATGGCGGGTTCCGACACGCCATACCTGGATGCCATGGACGAGTGGGCGGTCGGGCAGTACGATGTCCTGAACTTCCATTGGTACGCGAATGGTGACGAGCTCAACGGCGGGATCAGCCCGGAGGCCCTCAACGTATTTGACCCGATCGATGAGATGAAGGCCTGGCGAGATATCTACCGCCCTGGCAAGCCGATCTGGGTAACTGAATTCGGATGGGACACCTCCATGGCGGCTGATGGCCGCAAATCCAAGATCTATGCCCCGGAGGCGAGCGCCGCCAACTATCTTCTGCGAGCTCTGTTCTTGATGATGGGGCATGGAGTGGACAAAGCCTTTGTCTACCTCTATAGGGACACGACGGACAACCCAGCCTACTTGCACTACCTGTATTTTAGTGCCGGGCTTGTGGTCGACCAGTGGCCGGAAACCGACGGGCGCAAAAAGGTGGGCTGGTATTATCTGGCCACCTTGAAAAACATTCTCGGCGATTACGTGTTCGATGGCATCGTCAGTGGTGGACCCAACATCTATCGCTACGAGTTCCGCCTGCCGGGGACCGACAAGCGAGCGGCCGTGATGTGGGCCCGGGACGGTGACCGAGACTACGGCTTTCAGAGCAGCTACAGCGGGCCGCCCGGTCTTCTTGTGGAGCCGACTGTAGGATCCACCAGCGGAACACAATCGGCGACCGACGGCAACCTCGTCCTTACGGAGCGCCCGGTCTTCGTCCTCTACGAGGGCTCACCGCCCATACTGCCGCCGACCCCAACGCCGATACCGAGGGTGGATCCTCCACCACGGGCCACCGACGAGAGACTGGTCAACGGCGATTTCGAGAACGGGTTCGATGGATGGTACATTCCCTCCTGGTTCTCCAGCTCTGTCAGCCCCAGTTGGTCGCGAGTTCACTCGGGTCTCAAGTCCCTCAAGTTCGAGGGCGACTGGGTGGGACCCTACGTCGAACAGTCCGTTGACGTATCTCCCGGCGACATCGTCCGCTTCTCGGGCTGGGTCAACGTGCGCAAGAACACCTCGGGCAAGGCCTTCAAGGCGATCTTGAAGGTGTATGCGCAGTGGAACAGGCCCCTGGGATCCTTTGAGCTGGCCCACGTACCGGGCACAACCGATGGATGGGTTCCGATCTCCTCGACCGTCGTGATGCCCGATTCAACGGTGAGGGCTGAG
>SCTZ01000034.1 GCA_004297765.1 Chloroflexota bacterium
GCCCGCGCGAGCGCTCGCGCGGGCGAGACGCCCGCGCTCCCAGATTAGACACACGTGCGCCCCTCCACGACAGCGTTCTTCACGCTCTTAACATGCGCGGTCGGCTTCGCGTCAGTTCGCTCCTGGTGGTCCTGGTGGTCGCCCTGGTCGGCGCGGTCCTTCCGACGTCAGCCTGGGCAGACGGAACGCTGGAGGTGCTGCAGGTCGGCTGGGATGGCACGGTGGTGCCGGGATCGTGGAGCCCGGTACGCGTGCGGGTGACCGGCGGCGACTTCGATACGGGCGCGCGCGTCGAGGTGGTCTTGAAGGGATGGTATCAGCCCGGACCACAAGCCACCCGCGTCGAGGTGCCGGTGGGGGCCTATGGACAGGAGGTATCCTTGCCAACCGGTGTGACGAAAGAGGTCACGGTCTGGGTGCCGGCCCAGGGCAACATGGTTGGCACCGTTCAACTGGCCACCGGAAGGCGGGTTCTCGCCGAGGAGCGCGTCGAGTTCCGCGCTTCCAGCACTCCCGCCTGGCCGCTGGTCGGCGTGCTGGCCGATGCTCCAGCCGTGGCACGCAGCCTTGGCCAGATCGAGCTGCCCTTTCAGAGCCTGCCGGTTCCACTTGGCGTCGCCAGGCTCTCCACGGCCGATCTACCGGCGTCGGCGGAGCGGCTCGCCGCGTTGGGCGCCCTGGTTGTGCAGGGCAACGCGGCGGCGGGCCTCACGGGCGAGCAGAGAAGGGCCATTCAGGATTGGGTGATCGCCGGCGGGGACCTCGTCCTGTCCGGCGGTCCGGAAGCGCCGCGCACCGCGGCGGCGCTTCTCTCCGGCGCTCTGCCCATCACGTTTTCCGAAGCCAACGGCTCCGCGGAGCTATCCGGTCTGGCCAGTTGGGTCGGGACGCGAGAGGCTATACCCACCAGCGGGCCGACCGCGCGGTTTCGAGCCGAGACAGGCGCCGTCCTGGCCGGGACACCCGATCGCCCTTTAGCTTGGCGGTTGGGGCTAGGCAACGGCACCGTGACACTGCTCGCGGCCGACCCGTCCCTGCAGCCGCTGGCCTCGTGGAGCGGCACGCCCGCCCTACTACGAAAGGCGCTCGAACCGGCGCTACCTAGCACTAACGAGAACGAGAAGCAGCGCTACCTGGCGATGGAGCAAGGCAACAAGGTCATGCGCCTCGCCAGTATCGTCGAGATGGTGCCCCAGCGGGCGTTTCCGAATTGGCAGACGATCGTACTGATCCTGGGCGGCTTTGCCGTGCTCGTCGGCCCGCTCATCCATCTCATCCTCCGTCGGCTCGACCGGCGCGGGTGGACCTGGGTAGCGGTCCCGGCGATGGCCCTCCTTGCCACCGGGGCGCTATACTTCGTCGGTATCGGCTGGGGGGGACGCGACGTGCTGGCCAACGTAATAGCACACGTGCGTCTGGAACCGGAGGTCGGCCGTGCTTCCCTATCGCTCGCCGCCGGCTTCTACGGGCCGACGCGCCCCGATCTAGCCGTCACGATATCGGGCGATTCCCCGGTGCGTGCCATGAGTCGGGGGGCAGGCCAGATGTACGATCCCTCGGGCATGGCGATCGTTCGAGACCCCGGGGGGCAGAATGCTGACGTACCGTTTCGGGTCCTGAGCGGACGCGATACGCGCGTCGAGTTTGCATCCGAAGAATGGGCCATGCGCACGGTAGCTTTCGAGCGCCCCCTCGACATGGACGTAGGTCGGATCACGGCTCAGCTCGGGCTCGTGGAGGGGCTCATCAAGGGTAGCCTTCGCAACGATACGCCCTTCACCATTGAGGACGCGGCGGTCGTGGTCGGTCAGAGCGTGGCGAAGCTGGGAAATCTCGCGCCCGGGCAGACGGCGGCCGTGGTCCTCGAAGTCGCCCCCGCTATGAATCCGAACATGGGCGGGTATCCGCTTTCCTACCGTCTTTTCGCTCGCGCGCCGGAGGAACTGGCGGCGAGTGGGCAACGCGGGTCAGGGGGCGGCATGTATCAAAGCGCCATGGCCGTGCCGGCCTACCCTGCCCCCCCGCCGCGCTCTCCAGCAACGCAAGCAGCGCCATCTCAAACGCCCGGTCCAACGCCAGGCGCGAACATGCCGCGCCCGGCGGTCACCGTGGCCCCCTCCTCGAGCCTAACTCAGGCCGTCCCATTGATGCAACCAGGGATGCCCGAACGTCTGGAGCTACCGCGGGATCTCGAGGTACGGCGACGGGCTCGGCTGTTTGATACAATCTTTGTCGTGCAGGGTCCGGGTCCGAACAGTCAAACGCTGCCACTGGCATTCGTTGGCTTCGTCCAGGGCTCGGTCGGCAAGAGCGTCCCGACCGCGGGCAATCACCCAACGTACCAACTGACGCTGCTCGAGCAGTCGCTATCGCTCGAGTTTGCCCCCGGGTCCTTCTCGATCCCGGCGGGTCTGATCCCCGCCAAAGTGCTCGAGCAATCCAGTCGGGGCATGGGCGGAGGTGGCAACGGGATGTACAACTGGATGGAGCTCTATGAGGGCTCGCTGACCTACGGCTACCAGCCGCCGCTGCCACGGGAGGCGAGGGCCGAGGCGCTGGTAGTCATCGCCCGCCAGTTCGGTCCGGCCACGCCTACCACCGCGGGCAAAGGCTCTCCGCCGGGGTCCAACCTCAGTCCTGGTCCAGGCGAGGCCGGCGTGTTCACCGTTTTCAACTGGCAGGCGGCGGACTGGGACACACTCCCCACCGATGGGGAGGTGATCCGCCTCCAGGCGGCACCTTACCTGGGACCGGATGGATCGGTGAAGATCAAGGTAACGACACCGGCCGAGCATTCGGTACGCTTTCTTGTACCCGAGCTGGCGGTGGAAGGGACGGTGGGAAGATGATCCAGGTTCAAGGCCTGCGCAAGCGGTATCGCCGAGTCAAGGCCCTTGACGGACTCGATCTCAACGTCCCGGCCGGCGCCATCTACGGCTTCATCGGCCAGAACGGAGCCGGCAAGACGACAACCATCCGGGTGCTGGCCACACTCATGCCGCCGGATGCCGGCAAGGCGACCGTAGGCGGGATGGATGTGCTCCGCCAGCCCGACGAGGTGCGGCGTCTCGTGGGCTACATGCCCGACTTCTTCGGAGTCTACGATGATCTCAAGGTGGGCGAATACCTGGAGTTCTACGCCTCGCTCCAGGGTGTGCAGGGCACGGCAGCCGCATCCCTGCGCGATAGTCTGCTCGAGCTGGTCGATTTGGGCCACAAGCGCGACGAGTACGTCGAGGGTCTCTCGCGCGGCATGCAGCAACGACTTTGCCTGGCTCGCGCCCTGGTCCACGATCCGCAGGTGCTCCTGCTCGACGAGCCGGCCAGCGGTCTCGACCCGGTCGCGCGCGTCGAGATGCGGGAGATCCTGAAGGAACTGGCGCGGATGGGGAAGACCATCCTGATCAGCTCGCACATCCTCTCCGAGCTGGCCGACCTCTGCACGCACATCGGGATGGTGGCCTCCGGTCGACTCGTGCGGGAAGGTCCGGTCGCCGAGCTACTCTGGGCGGCCGAACGTCCCGGCTACCTGCTGCGCGTGCTGCGGGAGCCGGAGCAGGCAGCGGCGGCGCTGGAGACGATGCCTGACGTCGCGGCCGTTCGCGTGACCGAAGACGGCATTCGCTTCCACTGCTCAGGAGGGGCCGAGACAGCGGCCGCAGCCCTAGCCACCGTCATCGCGGCAGGCATTCCGGTGGCTCGTTTCACGGAGCTGGAGACCAGCCTGGAGGCGACCTTCATGCAACTCGCCCGACAGGAAGCGAGCGCATGAAGGCTGGTGAGCAAACCGGGTGTCCCATGCTAAGGATGGGGAGATGGAGTGCACGTCACGAGTCCGCGGCGACCTTCCGAACGTGGTTCTCGCTCGGTGGCTTTGACTGGATCAGTCGGATCAGTCCGATCGGACCGATCGGTCGGATAAGGCGGACAGTTGGCAGTTGATCGCTCGCGGAGCACCCTGGACACATGACAAGCCACGTCTGGCGAAGGAGGCCTCGATGAACCCGATAGGGCCTGCGCCCATGAGATTGCAGGCGGACTTCCCCACTGTGGAGCTCGCCATCCTGGGCGGCGTGCTCCTGGTCCTGGCCGCGTTCTTCTACCTGACGACGAGCGGCCGAATCTTTCCGGCCTTCGGCCGTGGGCTCATGCTGGGCTTGCGCGGGCTTCTGGCGAAAGAGCTGCGCTCGCGTAGTCGCGGCTTGCGGCCACTGTTGCTGCTCACTGGCTATCTCGCCGCACTAACGTTGGGCATCGTCGGGTTCCTCACCTTGATCGGTCAGTCAGATAGCATCCCGCCGGCCATCGGCCTCTATCTGTTCTCGACCCTCTCAGTGGGCGCGGTCCTGCTGTTGGCCTTCATCACCCCGGCTCTGACGGCCGGGGCGATCAGCGGCGAGCGAGAGCGGCGGACTCTGGATCTATTGCTCGTCACGCGGGCCTCGGCGCTCGGACTCGTGAGCGGGAAGCTGCTCGCTTCGCTCTTCTACATCCTGTTTCTGCTCGTCGCATCGCTGCCGGCCTTCGCCCTGGTATACCTCTTCGGAGGTGTGCCGCTGCGCTACCTCGGCATGGTGATGGCCGTCGCGGCCGTCACGGCGCTGACCCATGCCGCGCTCGGTCTGCTCCTGAGCGCCCTCTTGAGACGAACGATCTTCGCCTCCGTGGTGGCCTACCTGCTGGTGCTACTCCTGGTCTTCGGCCTGCCGTTCGTTGTTGCCCTGTCTACCGTGGCGCTAGGCCGGGCAGGAGCGTCTGTGGGGTCGACGACCGTGGTGTCCAGGCCATCGTTCGGCGGGGTCTCAACCACGTCCATGACGATGACGCCAACCGGAGCCCCTGCACAACCTACCACACCGCCGCGCGTGCTCGCGCCGCCGTCTGCGTACATCTACGCGAGTCCACTTCTCTCGCTCGCATCGGTGCTTCCGGCCGGTGAATCAGTGGTGGGCAACATCACGCGGGGCATGCTGCTGGCGAGCGGTGGCTACGGCGCCCAATCCGGAGGCCCTGCGTTTTCCCAGACACGAACGCTTTTTCACAGCCTCTACGTCGTCGGATACGATCCCGCGACCGGCCAGCCGATCACCGTGATCGCCTGGGCGCCGTGGGTCTACCACTTCCTACTGAGCGGAGCGTTCACCGTGTTCTGCCTGCTTGGGGCGGCGCTCACCCTCATGCCGATCAAGCCGTGGCGAGCCTGGCGCATACGACGACGGCGGGCTATTCTGGTTACGAACGATGCTTGACATGCTACGCGGCCATTTTCGGAATCGTCGCCGAGTTCTCGCGGCTAGGACCAGCGGCCTCCATAGGTCCCCACGCCTCAGCGCTCCCGAGTCGCTGCAGGCCGCGCTGAGTCCGCTGGCCTGGCGGGTGCGGATGCGCTGGCTGCTCGAGTGGGTCTGTCTCGGCTTGCTTCTCGCTCTGGCCGGGGCAACGGCGCTGATCTTGGCCGAACGTCTCCTGGGGCGATCGGAATGGCAGCTAACGGCCCCGATCTGGACTGCCCTGTCGCTCGGCATCGCCATCGCGCTGGCCCTGACGCATTGGCCCGGCAGTTGGACCATCGCGCGAGCAGCCGATGGTCTGGGACTATGCGAGCGAGTTACGAGCGCAATGCATGCCGAGTGGAGCGGTCATCCGGCGGCGCCGCTGCTCACCACCGCAGCGGTCCGCGCCCTGGGACAACTCGACCCGACCGATTACCCCCTGCTCGCCCACTCACGTCGGTGGGGAGGGGTCTTGCTGGCCGCGGTGACGGTAGCGGTCGCGGCACTAACGCCCCTGCCATCATTCGGGAGCAACGAGCGTCAGGCAGCCGAGGCGCGGGCCGTCGCCGAGACACGGCGATCTATCGAAGCGTTGGAGGCGAGGCTCGCCAAGCCGCCGGCACCTGAGCCATTAACCCAGGCGACGACCGTCGAGCTCAAGGCATTAGAAGAGAAGCTCGCTCAAGCCACGAGCGCGCTCGAAGCCGCCCGAGCGCTCGAACAAGCGCAGGAACGCCTTGCGAGCCTACCGACGGCGGAAGACTACGCGTGGCGGCGTGCCATGGAACGTCTGTCGGCGGCGTGGGCGGGGGAGCCGGACCTCGCCGCCCTGGCCAGGGCCCTCCAGGCGAGCGATCCACAGTCAGTCGAGACGGCGCTGGCGGAACTTGCCGACCGAGCGGAGGAGCTGACGAAACAACAACTCCAGCAACTCCAACTCGCCCTCCAGACTGGCGGCAACGCCACGAGCGACGTGCCCGCCCTTGCCAGCGCCTTACGCCAGGCGGCCTCTCAAATCGCTTCGAGCGCGGCGCAGTCCGCAAGCGTCGGCGAGGGCGCTCAGGCAAACACCGCGGCTTCCGCCTCGGCGCGGGCCATGCAGGATCTGGCGCCAGCGCTGGCACAAGGAGCGGCCCGCGCGAGTAGCTTGCGGGGAGCACAACAAGCCGTGGCCGCGCTGGGGCAAACCCGCGCGGGACTTGGGCAAGCCGGTGCCGCATCCGGCGGGGCGATGGCCGGTGGGGCCCCGACCGGAAGCGCGACGGGCGGACGAGCCGCAGCCATCGGCGGAGCGGGGTCTTCCAGCGGCTCTGGCTCGGGAAGCGGAGCCGGATCGGAGGGTGGCGCAGGCTCCGGAAGCGGTGCGGGCTCGGGGAGCGGAGCTGGATCAGGGGGTGGCGCAGGCTCTGGAAGCGGTGCGGGCTCAGGCTCGGGTGGAGGCGCCAATGGAGTCGGTGCCGGCGGCAGCGGCAGCGGGTCCGGAGCAGGAAGAGGTGGCGGTCCATCCCCAGGGCGTCCTGGAACGGGCGATTCCGGTCCCACTACGGCGCTCGGCAGTGGGGCTCCCAGCCAGACCGGCGCGACGACCTACGATCCGATCTATGCGCCGAGCCTCCTGGGCGGGACCGGCGGTCCCCAGGTGCAGGCTCCGGGCGACCCTACCGCTGCAGGCGGGGAAACCATCGAGCTGCCGGAGTCGCCCCTGACGCTCGGCGCCGTACGCCCCTACGATCACGTCTATGGGCAGTACGAGGCCACGGCCCGCGAATCCCTCACGCGCCAATCTCTGCCACCGGCCCTACAGGGGCTGGTCCAACGCTATTTCTCGTCCATCGCGCCGCAAGAGCGCGGGGAGTGATTGAAGTCCCAGAAACTATCTCGGAACTGTGAGACAGGTGCTGGTCGGAGAAGCTGTCAGCGGATTCTGGGGGACTGTTGCCGAACTCGCCTTTATTTAGCAGACATACTATAATGGGGACGTAAGTTCGAGTGGGAATGGAGTGAGCGATGCTCGGCAGGAAAGTCCCCACGGCAAAGCTGTTTTA
>SCTZ01000035.1 GCA_004297765.1 Chloroflexota bacterium
GTGCTAGGAGGCGTGAAGCTGGTCGGAATCAGATCGGGCGCGGTGATCTGGATGGCTACCGCGGTCGAGTTGTTGGTCTCGTTCGATTCGGACAGTCGGCTGTCCGAGTCGGCGGCCAGGATGAGGTAGTAGGAACCGGCCGTCACGACAGGCAGCTTGGGGCTCAGGGTAGCGTTGTAGCTGTCCCCGGGGACCAGGGCGGTGCTGTGGGGAAGGCTCCCTACCAGGGCGTCATCCGAGCTGAGGGTGTTGTCTGTTGATAGGTAGACGCGATCGGTCCAGGTAGGCGTGGCATTGCCGTTGCCCTGGTTTCTGACCGTCCAGGCCAGTGCGATGGTCTGTCCGGTGATGCCCGTGCTAGGAGGCGTGAAGCTGGTCGGAATCAGATCGGGCGCGGTGATCTGGATGGCTACCGCGGTCGAGTTGTTGGTCTCGTTCGATTCGGACAGTCGGCTGTCCGCATCTGTAGCCAGAATGAGATAGTAGGAACCGACGGCATCCCCGGGTAGTCGCGGGCTTAGATTCGCCGTGTAGCTGCTGCCGCCTGCCAGGGCTGTGCTGTGTGCCAGACTCCCAATCATGGCATCGTCTGAGCTAAGGCTGTTGTCTATCGATAGGTACAGGCGATCGTTCCAGGAAGGAAGAGCATTGTCGGAGCCCTGATTCCCGACTGTCCAGGCGACAGGAATCTGTTGCCCCATTACGCCGTTGGCGGGGGATGTGAGGTTCGTTGGCGTCAGATCGGGCGCGCCGATCATGATGGTGCCGACTGCGGTATTGTTGCTGTCGTTCGATTCCGGCAGACGAGCATCCGCATCCACGGACAAGATCGCGTAGTAGGAGCCAGAGGAGACGTTGGGCAGAGTGGCGTTCACGCTGGCGGTGTAGGTGTCTCCGTCCGCCAAGATAGCGGCGTGGGCAAGGCTCCCGATCTGAGGATCGTCTGCGCTTAGTGTGTTATCCGTGGAGAGATAGACACGGTCGATCCAGGAGGGCACGGCATTGCCGTTGCCCTGGTTAGTGACAGTCCAGACCAGGCTGATCTGCTGTCCGGCGATGCCGACGGCTGGCGGCATGAAGCTGGTCGGCGCGAGATCTGAAGCCGTGATCTGGATGTCGCGGGCCATGGTATTGTTAGCCTCGCTTGTCTCCTCCAGGCGGCCGTCAGCGTCGGTGGCAATGATGAGGCGGTAGGTCCCTGGCGCGACGTTGGGCAGCTTGGAGGTTGTTACTGTGGCTGTATAGGTGTCACTGTTCATGAGGATCGTCGAGTGACCCACAGTGCCCACGAGCGTATCATCCGAGCTGAGAGAAGGATCGGCGGAGAGATAGACGCGGTCATTCCAAGAGGACTTCTTAGCGTCGCCGAGTCCCTGGTTTTGGACGGTCCAGGTGACCGGTATCTGCTGATTGACGATTGCGGTCGTCGGAGCGGTCAGGCTCGTTGGGACCAGATCAGGAGGGATGAAGACGCAGCCGCTGACCGTCCAGCTAGGCATGTCACCTGCCGGATGTAAAGGCCTTTGATCTGCCTGGATCTGGACGTTCCCCGGTCCGCCAGGCGTGGTCACAGTCTGCACCTGGTTCGGCCCCAGCCGGAAGCCGCCCTGTGTCTGCAGGGCGCCGTCGACATAGATGCGATACTGGCTGGTGCCATTCATCGTGAGCCCGAGGTTGCCGACAGTGAAGATGACTTGTCCATCGGAACAACGCCCGAAAACCTCCACGTGCGACTGATCCCACACGGTCGGCTGACCTGGTGGGTTGGTCGGGTAAACCATAGTGGTGGCCGAGCCGCCCATGCTGCCGTCGGGCTTGACGACCACCATAAGCTCATAGGAGCCACCGTTCGGCACCGTGAATGTACCGTTGATCCCGTAGTTCCAGACCACTACCGTATTGCCACTGCTGACACGGTATGAGACAATTCCCTGGTATGGTGGCGTAATAGTGAAGCTATACGTCGTTTGGCCCCCCGAGTTGTATATGGGGGTTGCGGAGACCTGGATTCTCGAATCGGGGGAATGACATGCCCCGCAAGTTCCGCTGTAGATGGGATGTGCACTCACGGGTGTGGCTCGACTCCCGAGCAGTAGCGCTCCAGCCACGATCACGAATCCAATCGCCAAGACGAGCCAGCGCACGGATCGGTGCATCAGTACCATGACAAACCCTCCTTGGTTGGGGATCAAAGCCTATCCCAGGCTTCCGTGTATAGAGATGGAACACGTCGATGAGAAAAGATGCAGGTGGCTTCTCCGAGGGCGAGCGCGCTGTTTGACGGGTCGCCGATCTACAAGCCCTACAGCGAGAGACCACAACAAGAAAAAAATCCCACGCCAGCCTGCTGTCCAGGCACGACGCGTCATGATCGTGCCAACCAGAACAGTGACTATTGGGGATTCTCTGCTGGCTCGACTCGGCGGCCGTGGCTCAACGATCTGACGGGCAACAATCGGGCAGAACCGCCGCCTAATATGACACGATAATGATAGCACCGGGGCGCTCTGCCGTCAACACCCCCACCCCCGATGATTATCCCGACCCAGACCCAATCGATAGGCATTGCCTATCGGGGAGAAAAGCCGTATACTGTGGTCGGCTCATAGTCTCGGCGTCGTGCGTGTGTGAGCGCAGGCTGCAGTCACGCTATAGAGACCAAGATCAGGGAGGATAGGCGTAGGAGCGATGGACGCGCTCGCCAACTTCTTCGCCAGCAACATGATCTTGGTCTTTTTCATTTACGGCCTAGCCTGGTTTGCCATGGGGCTAGCCACTGCGCTGGAGACGAGGCTAGCGCGCGGGCCAGGGCTGGCCGGAAGCCTGACATACCTGGCGCTCTTTGGCTTCGTCCACGCCTTCGTCGAATGGGGAGACATGCTGCTCCTGGTACCCCCCGAAGTCTCGGCCATCAGCGCGAGCCCCTTCCTCAAACCGATCAAGATGCTCCTGCTGGGGATATCGACCGTCTTGCTGTTGCAGTTTGGCGTCGAGCTCCTGGTTCATTTGCTGGGGAGGCATCGCTGGCTGCGCAGGGTTCCTCTGGTCCTGTTTGTGATCTGGCTGATCGGACCGGCCTTGCTTGTGGTTGCACTGCATCCCGGCGGCGTGGATGTTCCGGACAAGGTCGGCAGTTGTCTGCAATGTCATCCTAGCATAAGTGCGCCCGAGATCATTCGCTCCGACGCCTGGATTCCTGTCAGTGCGACGATGGAGGTTTGGGCCCGCTACTCGATGTATCTGCCGGGGCTGCTGGTGAGCGCTCTGGCTCTGTTGATACAGTCGCGTATCTTTCGCTCGACGAAGCTGGGACGGATTGCGTCTGATTGTCGGGGCGCGGCCCTGGCCCTGTCGGTCAATGCGATCTTCGCCGGGCTGGTCGTCGCGCCGGCGCCCTACTTTCCCGCCTCCATCCTCAACTACCATACTTTCACTGGACTGGCCGGGGTGCCGCCGCAGGTCTTTCGTGCGATCATGGCTGTGGTAATCGCCTACTTTATAGTTCGCATGTTGAGTGTCTTTCGTGTTGAGCAGGCCAAGACGCTGGAGACCGCCCGCATCGAGCGCTACAAAGCCCAGTTGGATGCTATGCAGGAGCTGACTCGTCTGAAGTCCGAGTTTATCTCTGGCGTGTCCCACGAGCTTCGCACGCCCTTGAACGCCATCATTGGCTTCTCGGAGCTGCTGTTGGACGAGACCTATGGCAGGCTGAACAAGAAGCAGTACCGGCAGGTCGAGAACATTCACGTCAGTGGGAAGCATCTGGCCACTCTGGTGGACGATGTGCTGGACCTCTCGCGTGTCGAGTCCGGTCGGATGAGCCTGCGTCGTCAGGCGGTCAACGTTCGGGAAACGTTGGAGGACGCCGTGACGGTTGCGAGGAATCTGGCTCCGGCCAAGGCCCAGGCTTTCGAGCTGAGGCTGCCGCAGGGGTTGCCCGCTGTAGACGCCGATCCGCATCGACTGACGCAGATCATGCATAACTTGCTCAGCAATGCTGTGAAGTTCACACCCGAGCGCGGAAAGATTGCCGTGGCAGCCGGCTCTGGGGACGGCTTCGTCGAGATCAGGGTGACGGACACCGGGATCGGGATCGCCGTCGAGGATCAGGAACGCATCTTCGCCCCGTTCGAGCAAGTGGAGAGTTCCATCGCTCCGGAGCACGCCGGTGCGGGGCTGGGTTTGGCGCTGACCAGGGGGCTTGTGGAGGCCCACGGCGGCCGTATCTGGGTCCGTAGCGCGCTGGGAGAGGGCTCTACCTTCTGTTTCACGGTGCCAGTCGTGAATGGTGATGGTGAACCCACACGGTCGTCCGGTAGAGTGGTGAGAGCCTAGCGTCGCTGCGGATTGTAGGTTTCGGATTGCGGATTCGGGATCCGGGATCCATGCGTGCGGTTCTGAATAGTGACTTGCAGGGAACCGCCATGGAGGCGGCCGGATACCGTTCGCTTGAGATCTGCGAAGGTGAGACATGTCTGGAGAGGGAATCCTGGTCGTCGAGGACAACGCGATCAATCTGGAGTTGATGAAAGACCTGTTGGTGACCAGGGGCTACACGGTCTACGAGGCCACCTCAGGACAGAAGGCGCTCACGCTGGCGCGTATTCTCAAGCCGCAGATGGTCGTTCTGGATATCCAGTTGCCTGGCATCGATGGGCTGGAGGTAGCTCGCCTTCTCAAGTCTGAGCCGGCGACGGCAGGAACGCTTATCGTTGCCGTGACGGCGCATGCCTCGAAGATCGACGAGGAGACAGCACGCCGTGCAGGCTGTTCGGCATATGTCACCAAGCCCATCGACACGCGCGCCTTCGGCAGGCTTGTGGCAGATCTTCTTCATGAGGTAGCTCAGCCTTGAGCATCGTCACTTGGCAGTTCATTCACCGCATGCCTTACGCATTGGTAGTGGCGGACGGCTCTGTCCGCCAGGGGTGGAGTGGGGAGGCGCGCTCCCCCGCCCCACCCCTGGCGGACAGTCTCCGAAGGTCGCCAGAGGCGACTCTGTCGACCGACTGGCCTCTGGCGAGAGCCGTCCGCCACTACGGATGTTGACTGGAGTTGGCGGATGCGCCACTCTTGAGGGGTAGGGGAAATAGGGTCAATACCTCCGGCAAATAGGGGTTTGCCCCGATGTTCCGACGGCATCACCGGGGGTAGACTGGGAGTATGGAAATGGGCGGCATGTCGTCGGAGCATGAGCTTTGAACCTGCGTGCACAGCTAGGAACGACTGACGATCGCATTCTGGTGCGCTTGGCTTTGTTACTCGCCGGGATACTTATCTTGTCGGTCCTCGCCCTGGCCACGTACATCTACTTCGACAGCACCCGCTCCAAGGACACGTTGCTCGACCGTCAATTGCGCCAAGTTGAGGATCAGGTGCGCAGTCAACCATACAACGCTGAGTTGCGGCTGACCGCTGCGAATCTGTACCTGAACCGAGGGGACTACGACAAGGCCATCGGTCAAGCTAGCGAGGTACTTAAGGTCAACGACCAGAACGGCGACGTTCTGCTGGTGCTGGGGCTCGCGTATCGGCAGAAGGGGAATCTGGTAGCGGCGGCTCGCTACTTCGAGCAGATTATCAAGCTGAACGAGAACAACGAGATGGCCCGGGTCAGCCGGAAGCTGGCGCTCGTCAACTATCAACTGGGTGACATCTATCTGGCGTCTGGCGATTCCGAGGGGGCGGTGGTCGCGCTGAAGCGTGCCTTGGAGTCCGAGCCCACCGACGCGGATGTCCACCGTCTGCTGGGGCAGGCATACATGGCCGCAGGCAAACTGGACGAGGCAGTTCAGGTCCTGCGAGCAGCGCTGCGCTTTGTGCCGAATTATGCGGAGATCTACCAGTCTCTCAAGGAGATCTGGGAGCGTCAGGGTGATCAGGACAGAGCCGCGTTCGCCACGGCAATGTTGAGCTACACCTCGGGAGATCTGGCGAGCGCGGAGCGCGGACTGACGCAGGCAGTGCAAGCGATACCGGATATGGTCGAGGCTCGTCAGGGGCTGGGAATGGTCTACGAGAAATTGGGCAGGCGGGAACAAGCGCTCGACTCGTACCGGCAGGCTCTAACACTGGACGGGAACTCCTACATCGCAAAGCAGGCATTGGGTAGACTGGGGGGGGAGTAGCTACCAGCATGGCAAGGCAACCTGGCCACCATGTGAGCGCGTCGGCAGGGGTGGCAACCGGAGTGATGGGTGGGAAGTCGATGCTAGTGAGTCGTAGGCGACTGCTGCTGGGTCTTATCTTCGTCCTGATAGTGGGGTTGGCGTTCGTCGTGGCCGTCGCGGCTTCCTACGCTCGGGTTCGCGATCAATTGCCGCCGCTAGTCGGGACCGGGATTGCGTCACCTCCTCGTTTCCAGTCGTCTTTGTACGGGGTGTCCCGGCCGCTGGGCGTGGCGGTGAGCCCGCTCGATGGGCGCGTCTACGTGACCGAGAGCGATGGCGAGCGGGAGACCAAGATCTTCGATCGTCAGGGCGCGCGCAAGGGCTCGCTCGTGCCTCCTGACGTAGAAGCCGCCAACAGACTGCCCGTGTATGTGGCCGTCAACAGCAAAGGCGAGGTCTACGTCTCGGACCGCACGCGGGCGGTGATCGACATGTTTGCGCCGGATGGCGGATATCTGGGACAGTTTGCTCCGAACAACGATCCTGAGTACCAGTGGTCGCCGTTGGGACTGAGCTTCGATTCACAGGATCGGCTCATCGTGACCGATGTGGGTGGTGGTCAGCATTCCGTCTTGCTCTTCTCTCCGACGGGAGGGTTGTTGGCTCGGTATGGCAAGTCAGGACAGGGTAGCGACGCACTCTCCTTCCCCAACGCCGCCGTCGCGGATCGTTCGGGCAGGATCTTGGTCAGCGATGGCAACAACGGACGGGTGGTGGCGCTCCGATATGATGATGAGACGCTATCCCCGGATAGTCGAGGCTTAGACATGTGGCGCATGGGGCTGCCCCGCGGAATGGGTGTCGACGCGAAGGATCGTCTGTATGTGGTGGATGCCATCAACCATCTGATCATCGCGTATGACCTCGCGGTTGAGACGCCCACCATGCTGTTTAGCTTCGGCCTGCAGGGAATCAAGGATGGTCAGTTCTCCTTTCCGAATGGACTGGCCGTGGAAGCTAGGGGCCGCATCTACGTCACGGACAGAGAGAACAATCGCGTGCAGGCGTGGGAATACTAGGCGTGATGATGAAGACTGCTCGGGAGTATCGGCCGTGAAGCGATGGGTGGTGGTATTAGGCGTCAGTGTAGTGCTTCAGGTGATATTGGTGTCCATCGTGTGGGCCAACGGAGGTCCCCATGGAGGTTACACTACGAACACGGATTCCTGCGCGGGCTGCCATCGCGCGCACACCGCGGTCGCTCCCCAATTGCTAGTTGGCAGCAACACCGGTCTCTGCCTAACCTGCCATGGTAGTGGCACGACTGGAGCGAATACTAACGTCTGGGATGGTGTCTATACCGCTGGGCGAGGCGGCACCGGTGGGCAGGGGACGGATGGCTATGGGCTGCTCGGCGGTGGCTTCAGCAACGTGACGCGGGTTGACCCCGGGCTGACCGGTACTCCGATCACGACCAGCGTGACCAGTCGGCACAGCGTGCAGGGAATGGGAGACTATAGCTCCGCGGCCATCATGTGGGGTGCCGGGCCAATTTCCGGCACGACGAACTCCGGCACGGCTTTTGACCTCTACTGCACGAGCTGTCATGATCCTCATGGCAGCCCCAACTACCGCCTTCTCAACCCAACGATCAACGGAACGGCGGTTACCGTGTCACAGACGGATGAGACGACGAAGAGCTACACGTCCCCAACTTACTACAAGGCGAGCGGGACGTGGGAGATCAGCACTGTGTGCGCGGCCTGCCACACGCGATACATGGCCACCGCCAGTGGTAATGGCACCACGACCTCCGGTGATGCTGTGTTCGCCTATCGGCATCGGATCGACGTGCAGTCCGGGACAGTTCTCAACGGCACGACATATAGCTTCCAGGGAACAGCCCTGCCATTCAGCTCCACGGGAGGTGCCCCGACCACGACGCCTACCGACAATCGTGTGATGACGTGTCTCGCCTGTCACTATGCTCATGGTACGGGCTCCACGATGGGGGCCAGAAGTGGCAGTCTGGCCTGGCCCGGCGGCGCGACCACGCCCTCCGGCAACGCGCGAAGCTCGCTTCTGCGCTTGAACAACCGTGGCATTTGTGAGAACTGCCACAACAAATAAGAATAGCTAGGAAAGGCACCAAGGATGCCGACAATCGACAAGCCGAAGTCGCGAGGGACTGCCTCGCCAGCACAGGATCAGACCAAGTCCGGGACCAGCACGCTTCCCAGACCGTCCGCTCCCCAGGACGATATCTTCGAGCGGATCTGGCGGTTCTTCTGCTCGATGCGTTTGGCGCTCATCCTGATACTGCTGATCGCCGCCGCCGTTTTCGTGGGGACTCTCATCGATCAAGCCCCAGGCGGACTGAGCTCTTCCGACTACGCCAGTTGGCTGGCGCGAGAGAGATTGAAGTATGGGCCGTACACCGATGTACTG
Source organism: Chloroflexota bacterium (assembly GCA_004297765.1). Classification (GTDB taxonomy): domain Bacteria; phylum Chloroflexota; class Dehalococcoidia; order FW602-bin16; family FW602-bin16; genus FW602-bin16. The sequence continues at coordinate 8,559 of SCTZ01000035.1, forward strand.
AACATTCTGCAGTTGTTCATCATCTACAGCTCGCTCTGGTTCAAGCTTCTCCTGGCCACCTTGATGATGAACATTATCGTCTGCACGGTGAATCGCTGGCATGGCATCTGGACCATGATCAGCCAGCCTCGTGTCAAGCTCAACGAGAGCTTCTTTCGCCGGGCCGGAAAGCGCGCCGAATTCGTGCACGCATCGTTGACTCCCGCCGATGGGGTGACGCGAGTGACGGAGGTTCTCCTGGGACATCGCTACCGGGTGCTGTCGGAGACGGATGGCAAGGGAGGCACTTATCTTTATGCCGACAAGAACCGATATGGGAAACTAGGGACGTTTCTCAATCATCTTAGCTTTATTGTTCTGCTGGCCGGCGTAATAATGGGAACCCTTCTAGGTTTTCGCGAGCCGAACTTTGCGGTACCGGAGGGCTCGACCCGTGCGGTGGGGTTCGGCACTGCTCTGGCGGTGAAGTGCGAGACTTTTGCCGATGAGTACTATCCGGATGGCCCGCCAAAGGACTATCGAAGCGA
>SCTZ01000036.1 GCA_004297765.1 Chloroflexota bacterium
CACTGGTTTTGTCATTCTGAGGCGCGCACGCCGAAGAATCCGCGCCCTGGGGATACGGATTCTTCGCGCTGCGGCGCTCAGAATGACAGATAGCGTCTTCTCTGTGGTCGAACACTAGTCGGACGGATTGTGCCCCTGCATGCTGAGTAACACACATAGGGGGACGTAGTCTGTGATTACCGGAGCGCTTGATAAATGGCAGCTCGCACTGAACAATGCGGTGAATTACGAGCTGCAACAACTGTCCTTGTCGACTGGACGCGTCCTGGCCAAACCGACGCATGTGGGCATAATCCCTACCATGCGCTGCAACTTCCGATGCCAACAGTGCGATATCTGGCGATCAGACGAGCGTCCGAGCGAGCTAACCACTGCCCAATGGAAGAAAGTTCTGCTGGACCTGCGACAGTGGCTAGGGGCCTATCGCGTGGCGATCTCGGGAGGAGAGCCTCTGCTCAGGCCGGATATTGTCGAGCTCCTCGAATTCTGCAGAGACAATCGCATTTATGCGAGCATTGTCACAAATGGGTGGTTGGTAAATCATGAGCGGGCAGCAAAGCTCATTGCCGCCAGACCGCTCAACATCAACCTATCGCTTGACGGTGGCACGCCTGAGACGCACGATACCCTGCGCGGCATCCCTGGAGCCTTCGAACGAGCGACAGGCGCTGCTCATTTGCTGAACGAGCAACGCAAAGCCCAGGGAGTCACGACTGGGATATTCATCAAAACGACGATCATGCGGCAAAACGTGCGTGAGCTCGAGACCGTTCTCGACTGGGTGGACCGAGAGCAACTCAGCGGCCTTATTCTTCAGCCTATCCAAGAGAATCTCGGCGGCGAGCAATACAATCGCAAATGGTTCGAGGACAATCCCCTCTGGCCGGACTACGCCACAGTGTGTGCCGTTCTCGACAACCTGGTGGAACGGAAGCGCGGCGGCTCTCGTCTCACACAGGACGAGGTCTACTTCCGAGACATGAAGGAGTACTTCAAGGATCCAAGCGCGCAACGTTTAGGACCCTGCCAGGTCGGGGTCCGCAATCTCGGCATCACCTCGGATGGCAAGATCGAGTTCTGCTATCACGTCATGCCATCCTTCGGGAACGTGGTGGAAACGCATGCCCGTGAGCTGTGGTCCGGCGATCGGGCACGCGAAGCTAGACGTCGGATTAAAGCCTGCGACAAAATGTGTATGGCCACCTGCTACGCCAAGGCTGGGCTGAAACAGAAACTGGAGATGTTGAAAGCGTTGAGCCGGTAGCTCGCTGGGTCTCCGGTCTGCGGTCGATCCGTTGCCCCTATGTAGTTCCCTCTGTCCAACATGGGGAATAGGTCAGCTTGTTGGCTCTTCCGCACTTTGTGGGGAAACGGTCCACCCGTCTCCAGAAGCGCGGAAGAGCCCCTGGTGAGCCCTGATGCCCTCACCTGCTCAACGAAGGGTACGACAACACTGCCTCCACTACTCTTCGCATGCCCTCTTCCAGGTCGCCGTCTTGCTCGTTGTCCACAATCAGCACTCTGAGATCCTCGCGCGTGGCCGACATCCGAATCACGGCGCCTTTGATCTGCCGCAGAAGCTCGAAAGATCTAGGCAATAGTTGCGCATCGTTCGGAAACTCCACCTCGATTCGGCTGATCGCATGGGGGGCGTTGATGCGGTTGACTGCATGCCGCTCCGTCAGACGACGCGCGACAGTTGCGAGACTCGCTTCAACAATGACGACGATGTGCGGTACGGGTATCAAGGAGCCAATCTTCTCGATCAGCCGTACCGGCTCCGGCCTCCGTGCACTGAACGCGACCTGCCAGGTAGACTGAAAGATGCCTTGATCTACTAGGTAAAGGCCTGCGCTGCCACTGAATTGGCTGGTTCGGTGCGAGTTGACAAACCAGGAACGGAACACCAGGACCAGATCACGCATGGACCTCTGTCTCGACTCCACAATGGCGCGCGCGCACAGCAGCGAATACATTGGATTGCCGAGAAGAAAGCTCGCCAGGGACGACACACGGCCAATCTGGCTAGACTTACGCTTCACTGTAAACTGGTTCGTCTGGTAGGCGTGGATGCCCCTTTGCCCCAGCGCCTCAGCTACCCTCCGCGCCAGCGTCGTCTTCCCCGAGCCGGGCATCCCGAGAAACTCCACGACAAGGCTATCTGAGCCAGCTATCATAGACTATTCCAGAGAAGCTGTTTGGCTCGGCGCAAAACGACCTCCGGTGGATCATCCGCGCAAATCTCGACGACGTTGGTTGTACTGGGATAGCGTAGGCTTTTGACGGCTGCTACGCGCCGACGAACCTCCTCTATGCTCATGTCCTCCTTGCGTTGAAAGGCGACCAGAGGATCCACATTCAGCTTGATCACTAGATCGGGTGGACAGACTACTGCATATTCATACGATTGACTCTCCCAACGAGCCAATGAGCGGAGCAGCCAAGAGCGATGGTTGAGCATGGAGGTCAGGCGCGGCCCATCGTTGAATCCCAGCACCTGAGTCTGTGGATAGCGGTCGCAGATAACAAGCATTCCCCGATTGCGGGCCTGCACTGCCCGGCGCAAGTTCTTACGTTTCTCCGATGCAATCAGGAGTACTACTAGCAGGTCTGCCGTCGATTTGAGCCAGCGGACGGGGCTGTGGCTCTTTGATCCGCCCCGAGTGGACGTGGCGGCAGTGCCTGAAGCCGCTGATTTGGCCGCCTTTGTCGTTCTGCCAGCCACTGTTAGTGTGGTCTGCAGCAAGCGGCGTAGCGGCGATTTCGATCCGTCGCCACTACCAAAGTAGATCGGGACAACCGCGATCTTCGAAGCCAGGCATTCAGTCGTTTTCTTCACGATCGTAGACTTGCCGGAGCCATCGGCACCGACGATAGCTACTATCAGCCCACCACGCGGTATAGTGCGGTCCAACGGCAATGGCGCACCGAAGCATTTCTTACCTATTCGCCAAAATCGGATAGAAAGCTCGCGCGACCATCTGCGCCACGCGGCTTCCGTCGGACCGTAGGTTCTGTATAGCTGCAATCTTTCATGGGCATGCCTCTTGAACGCAAGCAGTTGATCCAGGGAAGGTGCTCCGTCAAGAATACTCCGCAACAACTTTGCACAGCCTTCGCCGAGGAGATCTCTGGCTAGATCCTGTACCCGCTCGGCCTCAGTACGCTGTTTAAGCCAGAGGTACTCCTTCAGCATATCGCCACGGAAGTAGGGCTTCCCAGCCAGGCTGAGAAGTCGATCCCTGGTGCGAAGCTTGAGGACCGCGCGCACCACCAGGAGCAACATCTCGACGTGTGGGTCAGCCACGTAGATTCCAGCGGCGGGATCGAGGCGTCGGGTAGAGAGAATCAGTTCTTCCCAGGGCAGACGGTATCCCTTCAGGTGCTTTTCGCCAAGGGTTAACTGATAGTGTAGATGCAAATGAACTATCCGGCCCGTCTCCTCATCGAGACCTATGTAGTCCTCGACCCCTGGGTAAACCCGAGAGGGGACGGCGGAAAAACGCTTGAAGTCGGTCCGGCTAAGCAACTCATTCAGGCGGGGACATGCAGCTCGGTCAACAAGAATGTCCAGGTCAGTCAATCCGAGCATGCCCTGGAGAACGTGCTCGTTGCTCTTCCAGTGGCAGTATACAATCGACTCTTCGTGAAATGCCGCGATCAACCGCCAAACATTGGAAAGGCAGGACTTCTCCCGAGAAGGCAGTTCTATCATTCTGGAATCACGCCTCACGGTGTTTTGCTAGTAATCGGTGTGCCACCGCTGAGATTACGCAGTGGCTTTAGTTTACCAATAGTGCGACTCGCCGCCATTTGCACAATCCACATCCCCTCTCGACCGATGAAGATGTGCGGCAAGAACCGACAAGTCGTCAGAACAGTAGCAATGACGCAAGCAAGCGAGACAATGAGTAGTACGGCAGGCGAGATGTGCCAATCCCTCAACGCGGTCGAGAGGACCCACAGTTCGACAGAGATCGCCGTGGTCAGCAACAAGGCCGGAACATGTATGCCAACGAACGTCAACCAGGACATAGACAAGATGCTCGCGCTCAGTTGGGCCATGAGGATGAAATTCACGAGTATCGCCATCGCCACGCCGAACGCCACACCTGGGATACCCCAATGCTGCCCAACCCACGCGCCACCCACAACCAGAACAGCGTAGATAGCCTGCCTCCACGCTCGGCGGTACACGGCCCCTGTCGCACGCGCTAGGGAATCGCCCATTTTATAGCTGGTTCGGAACAACAAGCCCGTCGCCAAAACCTGAAACGGTACTATAGTACTCGCCCATTCGGGACCTAGAAGCAACTGAATTAGCTCCGGTGCCAAGATAACCACCGCCGCACTTACTGGCAGAGTGAGCAGCGCAATAAGCGCGACGCCTCTTCTGTACGCGGTAGCTAGCTGCGCAGGCTGATGCTGCATGCTCGCCATGACGGGGAAGAGCACCGTGTCCAGGACTTGTCCAAAAAGCATGACCGGGACCATCATCATTTGAAACGACCGGGTGTAAAACCCCAACGCGTCTGCGCCCAGCCAGCGTCCTACAACCATGTTGTCACCAGTACTTGCAAAGTAGTTGGCGATGCGGCCGAAGGTATGTCCCCCGCCGAAATACAGTAGATCTCTTAGGGCTCCGCGCTCCAACTGTGGCCATCTTGGGTGCGGTCGCGCGATTACTAGCAGGGTCGTGGTCAGCAAAGCTTGGGTAAGCTGTGCGGCCACTAAAGCCCACACACCGAGTCCGCTCAGCGCGAGTAGTATCCCAACCACGGCATAGCCGCCACAATACGAGGTCGCATTGATCGACGCGAGACGGCGAAACTCCAGATCCCGCTGGAGAAGCGACTGCGGCACGACCGCAAAGCCCTGTATCAGGAACGCTAGTGCCGAGACCCGAAGGACGTCAGCGAGTAGCTCCATTCGGTATAAGCTTGCCACCGCGGGGGCGGCCAGCCAGATCAGCCCGGACAGAAGGGCGCCCAGGATCAGCGAGACGGTGAAGGCGGTGCGCAAGTGCCTTCTTTCCAGATTCGCTCGCTGGACGACCGCGGGTCCGATCCCAAGTTGCGAGAAAATCGTGGAAAGACCTGTGACCGTCGTCGCGGCAGCGGCCAGTCCGAAGTCCGCCGCCCCCAGAACTCTCACCAGAACAAGCATCACCACAAGCTGCAAGAAACTCTGAAGGCCCGTCCCCAGGAACGTCCACACTAGCCCGCTCAGGGTACGACCGGTGATACCCTGTCTGGCACGGCTGTTGGCAGGCTTTGATGAAAGACTATGGTTCAAATCTTCACCTTGAGGGATCATCGCAACCGGGCTGACAAATCCACACCCAACCCACCTTGCGCTCGACCGTACGATAATCAGAGGATCGTCTTCTCCGCCCCTCCGCCCAAGCCTTCTCTAATGGTCTCTAATACTACAACCGTAGTTCATCGAACTTCTCATCTTGAGCACCGCCTCTGTTGGTCATTCTGAGGCGCGCACCCTTCGGCTCGGCTCAGGGCAGGCGCCGAAGAATCCGCGCCCCTCGCCCCCG
>SCTZ01000037.1 GCA_004297765.1 Chloroflexota bacterium
CACAGAGAAGACGCTACCTGTCATTCTGAGCGCCGCAGCGCGAAGAATCCGTATCCCCAGGGCGCGGATTCTTCGGCGTGCGCGCCTCAGAATGACAAAACCAGTGTGGTCGAACACTAGAATGCGCCAAGGCGCCCCCGATACTCCTCTCCAAAGTGCTGAAGAGTATCCACGAAACAGTTGGAAGCGGCCTGGCCAAGGCCGCACAGCGAGGTCAGCCCCATGGTCTCAGCCAGGTCGAGCAGGTTGGACAGATCTTGCTCTCGCCCCTGGCCGCGTTGAATGCGCTCCAGCGTCTCGGTCATGACCAGCGTACCCTCGCGGCAGGGTGTGCACTTGCCACAGCACTCCTCCACGAAGAACTCCATGGTTTGCAGCGACACGTCCAATGCATCCCGCGTGTCGTTGTAGACGATGATAGAGCCAGCCCCGAGAACCGTCTCGAAGGCCAGCGGCGTATCCAGCCGAGCAGCAGGCACAACTCTTCCGGAGGCGCCGCCGACCTGGACCATCTTGACACTTGTGGCGCCAGACAGCTCCTCCACGAGCTCGCGCAGGGGAGTTCCCATGATCAGCTCGTAAACTCCCGGTCGCTGGACGTCTCCGCTCACGGAGAAGACCTTGGTGCCCTTGCTCTGCTCTGTTCCGAGACCACTAAACCAGGCGGCGCCCTGGGCCAGGATCTGGGGGATGTTCATGAGAGTCTCAACGTTGTCGATGATCGTGGGCTTGCCCCAGAGTCCCTGGGCCGGTGGAAACGGTGGTCTGAAGCGCGGCTCGCCGCGCCTGCCCTCCAGCGACTCCATTAGAGCCGATTCCTCACCGCAGACATACGCACCCGCCCCTTCCCAGACCTCGATGCGACAGCCCAGATCGCGCGTGCGCTGCGCCTGACGAAGGGCTTGGCGCAGGCCATCCAGTAGATGGTGATACTCGTTTCGCACATAGATATAGGCGCTACGGGCGCCCACCGCGTAGCAGGCGATGGCTATCCCCTCGATCAGGGTGAAGGGATCGTGCTCGAGAATATAGCGGTCCTTGAAGGTGCCAGGCTCCCCTTCGTCGGCATTGCACAAGACGTACTTCTCACTGCCCGGCGCCTTGCTGGCCATGTCCCACTTGAGCCCTACCGGGAAACCCGCACCACCACGGCCGCGCAGCCCGGACTGCTTGACCACCTCCACCACCTGCGTCGAGACCAGCTCTCGAGCCCGTTCCAAGCCATGGAAGCCACCTCGGGCACACCAGGTCGCGATATCGCCAGGATCGATCAACCCACAATGTCTCAGGACCAGCCTCTGCTCCGTCATCGTCGGCCTCCGTCCCGTCGTTCACCGATACCTCGAGAGGATCTCCGCGAGTCGTCCAGGGATGACCGAGCCGTAGCGGTCGTTATTCACCATGAGCGCCGGAGCCTGATCGCATGCGCCGATGCAGTTGGTCAAGCGTAGCGTGAAGCAACCATCGACGGTTGTTTCTCCCGGACCGACGCCCAATTGCTCCTGGACGGCATCCAGCAGCCCGCGGCCATCCTTGAGATGGCAGGGCAGACACCGGCACATCCAAATGGTGTTGCGCCCCGGTAGAGCGAGCGTGAGGAAAGAGTAGAAAGAGGCAACGCCATACACGTCGTTGACCGGCACCTCGAGAGCCTCGGCCAGCCGACTCAACAACTCAGCGGGAAGAAAGCCGTAGCGGGACTGACCCTCCTTGAGGATTGGCAGAAGATCCCTTCTCTCCGTGCAGCGGGCCACTAGATCGTTCACGTCCTACCCTCCGGTCACGACCAGGGGCGTCTCCTTGTTCCGGACGAAGCGCTCCTCGGTCCTGGTCAAGGCGCCAACCGGACAAACTGCCACGCATTCACCGCAGTCACGGCAGATTTCCGCCTCCAGCGGTCCATCCGCTCCGGCCACCAACTTGCAATAGAACCCGCGATAGGCCATGGAGAGAAGTCCAGCACCCTTGATCTCCCGACAGGCACGTACACAACGGCGGCATTGGACGCACTTGTTGAGATCCCGCACCAGATACGGGCCGGCCTCTTCCAGAGCGTAATGGCGCTTGCGCGAATGAAACCGGGGAAGTCCGACTCCCAGGTCAGCGGCGATTTGGCGAAGCTCGCAGATGTTGGCCTTGTCACACGACCAGCAATTGCCGCTGTGGCTGGCGAGCAGAAGCTCGACCAGGATTGTTCTAGCCTTGAGCACCCTGGGCGAGTGAGTCTGGATGACCATGTTCGAAGCGATGGGGGTATGGCACGAGGCCACAAGAGTCCGGGAGCCGCTCACCTCCACGACGCAAAGGCGACACGCGCCGGCGAGGCTCAACTCGGAGTGGAAGCACAGAGTCGGAATCTGGATCCCCTGTTCCCGAGCCAACTCCAGAATGGAAATCCCGGCTGGTCCGACAGCGGGGGAACCGTTCAGGGTCACGGCGACTGTGTCCATAGCACCCCGCCTTACTACTCGCGAGGTCCTTGTCCCTACTTGCCGATGCAATAAGCATAGCCCCTGGCGGCTGGATTGTCAAGTGGCATTTTGCGTCTGGTCGGATGCCAACCTTGCCGGGCTACGCGTCATGGTTTATGCTAGAGTTAGCACGAGATGCAAGACAAACGACGAGACGATACCATGTTCACGCGTCCTCCTATTCCCCGCGAACACGGTAGCTGGGCGATGCTACTCATGCCATACGTGGTCGGGCTAAGCGTGGCCGGATCTTGGGGCTGGCAAGCAGCATTCTTCCTGGTATCCACTTTGGCCCTGTTCCTGGCTCGCTATCCGCTGTCGCTGGTCGCACGGCGCGGCTTTCCACGTCCGCGCGATCGGGCCACGCGTGGGCTGTACGGCTGGCTAGTCGCCTACACGGTGGTCGCGCTGATCAGTGGCGTCGCGCTGCTCCTGTTAGACCGCTGGTTGATGGTGCTGCTCGGCGTCCTATCCGTCCTGCTGCTATTGGCCAATCTCTACTTCTCGCGCCACAAACTTGATCGCGCCGTCTGGGCAGAGCTGGTGGTCATCGCCGGTTTGTCCTTGACCGCCCCCGGGGCGTATTACGCCGCAACCGGCGAGCTGGGGCAAACAGTGCTAGCCCTCTGGATGCTGACCTCCCTCTACTCCGGTAGCAGCGTCTTCTACGTGCGGCTGCGCCTGCACGACCGACGAGCTCAGCCGCAGCCGGAGCAACGACGCCGAACGCAGTGCGCCTTGCTGCTATACCTGGGGATGCTGCTGACAGGAGTCGCTGCGCTAATCGCCGTCGGCGCGGCCCCTCTGCTGGTGCTGCCGGCTTTTGTGCCGCTGCTCTACAAAGCGCTGCGCGCCATCGGAGGACAGCGCGCCGCCCAGATGACGTTGCGTCAGGTCGGCTTCACCGAGCTCGGACACGCCGTCGCCTTCGCGGTCCTGGTCATTCTGGCGTTCCGGCTGTGAAAGTCACAACAAGGCCCGCAGACGGTCCGGATAGTTCGTGCCTATGCCATCCACGCCGAGGGTCATGAGGCGACGCATCTCTTCGGGCTGGTCCACCGTCCAAGTCGAAACGCGCAGACCGGCGGCGTGGGCTAGGTTGATCAAGTCCTGCGTCACATAGGCGGCCAACGGCATCAGGACATCCGCGCCGGACCGAGCGGCGAGGGCCACGGGATCCGCCACCCGACCTACGTAGAGCACTCCGGTGCGCAACGCTGGCTCCAGATCCTTGACCTCTCGCACCACCGGGTGGTCGAACGAGATGACCATCGCGTCGCTCAGCATGTTGTGCTCGCGAAGGCAAGCGACGACGCGCTCAGCGATGCCAGGGTAGTAGACAGGTCCATTCTTGATCTCGACGATTAACCGGGTCCGACCGCGCGCCCAATCCAGCACCTCGCCCAAAGTAGGAATACGCTCTCCGGCGAACTGCGGTCCGAACCAGGAACCCGCGTCCAATTGACGAAGCTCCTGCAGCGAGAGATCCTTGACCAGGCCGGTGCCGCTAGTAGTGCGATCCACCGTGGCATCGTGGATCACTACCAGTGCGCCATCGCGGCTCAGTTGGACGTCGAGCTCGATAGCATCGGCACCCAGGGCTAGCCCTTGGGTGAACGAGGCCATCGTATTCTCAGGCGCGTGTCCCATCGCGCCGCGGTGGCCAACCACCTGAACCTTGCCAGTACAGGCGGCAAGG
>SCTZ01000038.1 GCA_004297765.1 Chloroflexota bacterium
ACCTGACGTGGTGGTCATGGATATCAGCCTGCCCGGCATGAATGGACTGGAGTGCATTCGCCACATAACGCGAAAGGGGCTTGCCGCCAAATGCCTGGTTCTGACCATGCATGAGAGCGAAGAGTTCCTGTTCCAAGCCATCAGGGTCGGCGCCCAGGGCTATGTTCTGAAGAGAGGCGCCCACACCGATCTGATCGAGGCGATCCGCACGGTGTCTCATGGTGATGCTTTCCTCTATCCCTCGGCGGTCAAGCGGCTGATACAGGACTACCTGGAGCGGGTCGAGACCGGCGAGGAGACACGAGAATACGACGACTTGACCAGCCGTCAGCACGAGGTCCTATTGCTCACCGCTCAAGGCTACACCAACCAGGAGATCGCCGATCGACTCGTGCTCAGCGCCAAGACGGTCGAGAAGCACAAAGCAGAGCTCATGAGGAAGCTCGGTCTCAGCAATCGAGCAGCTTTGGTTCAATACGCCCTCCGCAAAGGATGGCTCAGACTGGACAGCGAGTAAGTTCCAACCACCAGTAATACCTCTCGATCCACTCCCGCCGGCATGAATGGGGGCATACCCTCCGTCTCCTACCTACAGAAGTAGGGCCATCCCGACTTCCCAGCGTTGCGCCCGTGGACCATACTATTATCGAAACAATGGGGATTCGGTCAGGCAAAGGAATGTTCGTTAGGGATCATAATGGGCGCAACTGTCGGCACAGTAGTGTGCCGGCAAGGCCAGTGGTGACATGGTTTCGGGCTCCGTGGACTTTGATCCGGAGGCTTGTTGGGGCTGCTAGAGGGGAAACGATAGGGCAGGCTGGTAATTCGGTGGCAGACGCGCGCCTGTACGAGACCCTGGAAGAGCAGGTGGAAGAGCGGACGAACAAGTTGAAGATAGCGCTGGTCGAGTTGGAGCGATTGGCCTCCACCGACAAGCTGACCGGCATCTACAATCGGCGGAAGCTCGACGAAGTAGCCAAACATGAGGTCGAACGGGCGAAAAGAAATAGGCAGTCGCTATCTCTCTTGATCCTCGACATCGACTTCTTCAAGAAGGTCAACGACACTTGGGGACACCCCGTCGGCGATGAAATCCTGAGCGAGGTATCGCGGGTAGTGCAGGCAAGCATCCGAAGCACTGATATTCTGGCCCGGTGGGGTGGAGAGGAGTTCGTCATCCTGGCGCCAGAGACGAGCCTGCCGGATGCCAGGGCTATCGGCGAGAGGATTAGAGCGGCGATCAAGGCTCACCGCTTCCCGACCGTCGAGCACCTGACAGCAAGTCTTGGCGTGGCAGAATACAAGCCCGGCGATACACTTGGCAGTCTGATAAAGCGGGCAGACGATGCTCTCTATCAAGCCAAGAGGGCAGGGCGTGACGGAGTCCGAGGCTAGTAGTACAACGTGACTTCCTTGTCATTCTGAGGCGCGCACGCCGAAGAATCCGTACCCCAGGGGCGCGGATTCTTCGCGCTGCGGCGCTCAGAATGACAACGGGACGCCGAAATCACGTTGTAGT
>SCTZ01000039.1 GCA_004297765.1 Chloroflexota bacterium
GACCCGGCAAGCATCCCATCCATGGGGCGGTGGCGCTCAGCGCCTCAGCGCTTGCACGTCTGTCCGGCAGCCTGGTCTGCCAGATGGGTTTGGCAACAGTCCCCCCGAATCCGCTGACAGTACATCCCTCAGTCACCACCGAGACCGTTTTGGGATAGCTACCAATACTACAACCGTACTTTGCTGAATCTGTCGTTCCGAGGCGCGCACCCTTCGGCTCGGCTCAGGGCAGGCGCCGAGGAATCCGTACCCCCAGCGCACGGAGTCGAGGGGCACGGATTCTTCGCCTCTCGCCAGAGGCGAGTCGCCTTCGGAGACCGCTGCGGCTCCGGCTCAGAATGACGAAGTACGGTTGTAGTACTAAGCTCCAGCGCAAAACATGCGCTGCTACGGGAGAACATTTTGACCTTGCTCAGGGTGAGCAACCTGACCAAATACTATGGGGCGGATCTCATCTTCAAGGATATGAGCTTTCAAGTCTCGCGGGGTGAGAAAGTGGCCCTGGTCGGCGTCAATGGTGCCGGCAAGAGCACCTTGCTCAAGATCCTTGCCGGATTGGAGGAGTCCGACCAGGGAGAAGCCCGGGTAGCGCCAGGCCTCCGTGTTGCCTACCTGGCACAGGAGACGCGCTTCGACAGCAAACGTACGCTCTGGCAGGAGATGGAAGCGGCTCTCTCACATCTCAGTGACCTGCAGACGGAGATCGGAGCGTTGGAGCAGTCTTTACACGACACCGCCGCACCCGATTGGGCCGAGCGCCTGGAGCACTACGGCGAGCTGACGGCACGCTTTGAACACGCCGGCGGCTATCTCAGCGAGCATAACATCATGCGCACGCTGCAGAGGCTTGGCTTCGTCGAGAACCAGCACCAGCAGTCCCTGAGCCAGTTCAGCGGTGGCCAGAAGACACGCGCCGCATTGGCCGCGACCTTGCTCTCCGATCCGGACTTGCTCCTGCTCGACGAGCCCACCAACCATCTCGATCTCGAAGCCATGGAGTGGCTGGACGATTTCTTGAAAACCTGGCCCGGCACGCTGATCGTGGTCTCGCACGATCGTCATTTCTTGGACCGCGTCACCAAGCGCACCCTCGAAATAGCGTTTGGTCATCTGGAAGACTATCCGGGTGGCTACAATCGCTACCTGCAGCTAAAAGCCGAGCGCTTCGAACGACTGATGAAGGAATACGAGGCCCAGCAAGCGTTCATCGCCCGGACGGAGGAGTTCATTCGCCGCTACAAGGCCGGTCAGCGCAGCAAGGAGGCCCAGGGGCGCGAGAAACGGCTCAATCGTCTCAAGGAACAGAGCTTGATCGCGCGGCCGAAAGATCCAGGTAAGCTCAAGCTTCTCCTCGATAGCCAGCTACGCAGCGGCGATCTGGTCCTAACTCTCGACAAGCTGGAGGTTGGCTACAAGGACACGACCACGCGCTCACAGCATCTGCTAGTGCGTGCCGATAAGCTCGAGTTGCGCCGCGGCGAGCGCGTGGCCCTGATGGGTCCGAACGGTAGCGGCAAGACCACGCTCGTGCGGACGCTGGTGGGAAACCTCCCAGTCCTCGGAGGACGAACCCGACTTGGTCACAACGTGGACATCGGCTACTACGCCCAGGGTCACGAGTGGCTCAACCCAGATGCCACCGTTCTGCAGGAGATCCTGCGCCTCGATCCTCCCATCGGCGAGGAGCGCGCCCGCTCGCTCCTGGGTCGATTCCTGTTCAGCGGCCACGATGTCTTCAAGCAGGTTTGTGACTTGAGCGGCGGCGAGCGCAGTCGCCTCGCGTTGGCCCAGCTTACGCACACGTCCAGCAACCTCCTGATTCTGGACGAGCCCACCAACCACCTCGACATCGATGCCCGCGAGGCATTGGAAGCAGTCCTTAAGGAGTACCCTGGCAGCATCCTATTCGTCTCCCACGATCGCTACTTCATCGACGCCCTGGCCGACAAGCTCTGGATCATCGGCGACGGTTATCTGACCGAGTACCTGGGCAATTACAGCGACTTCGCGGCCAAGCTGGAGAAGGAGCGACAGGCAACAAAACGCGAGCGGTCGAAGTCCAACGACAGACGCGCAGAGAACACGGCCGCCAGCGCACCCTCCAAGAACGGGCGTCCATCGCTGGAGGAAAGGCAGAACCGCAAGCTCCTGGCCCAACTGGAGGCCGAAGTCATGCGTCTGGAGCAAGAAATCGCGCAGCTCAAATCCAATTTGGAAGCCGCCAGCATCGCGCAGGACGTGGACAAGGTCGCGGCACTGGGCCGCCAGTACGTCGAGCTAGAGGAAACCTACAACCGCCGCTACGATGATTGGGCGCAGTTGGTATCGATCGGCGACTAATGTGAAAGTACAGCCAGAAGCGCCATCCGCCGCGCTGGCTGACCTTGCCCGCACTACAAGTGCTCGACCACGGCCAGGGGTAGATGGGGCCAACCGACGCCCAGGGCACGGCCCTTGCGAGATCGATTGCGAGAACAGCGTGTGATTTTAGAAGAGCTAGGAGATGCGTACGTTTCTCTCGCTGATCCTGTTTGGCTTGGGACTGGTCTACGTCGTGCCTCTCACGGGCTTTATGCTGTTGCGTGGAATTCCAGCGAACCCTCCCTGGTGGCTGGATCTGGCGAACACGTTTACGCTCTATCTTTTCATCCCCACTGTACCCCTGCTCGTCTTAGGTCTGCTGACGTTTTCGCGGCCAACGTTGCTGCTATGTCTGCTTCCTGTCCTTCTATTCGTATTTCTGTACGGTGGGCTGTTCTTGCCCAGGCATTCCAGTCCTACCGCGGGACAAGATACCTTCACCGTCATGACCCACAACGTGGGAGCAGGGAGTCCCAATGCTCCGAGCGTGGCACAGATCGTCGATGAGACGAACGCAGACATCGTCGCCATTCAAGAGCTGACGGATGAGACCGCCCAAGCGCTCATCGCTCGCCTGGGTGATCAGTATCGATATCGTGCTCTGTTGCCGCGGGCCGACTACAGCGGCGTAGGGGTTTTCAGCCGCTTCCCAATTGAGTCCGAGGAGTCTTTCACGGTTGGTCACCTGGCCCAGCACCTCGTTCTCAATATCCGCGGGCAGAGGGTCCACGTCTTCAACTTTCACCCCATGGCTCCGGACATCCAGTGGATCACAGGGCACTCTTTGCCACCGTACATGATTCGGGGCTTTGACACGGAGTGGCAGACGAAGCAGATGGCCTTCATACAGAAGAAAGTGGAGGAAGCGGAGGGCCCTATCGTGATGGTGGGCGACTTCAACACGACCGACCAATCACGCCAGTACGGTCAGCTCACGCACAATCTGACAGACGTCTATCGTGAGGTCGGCTGGGGCTTCGGTCACACCTTCCCGGCCGCCGGCTACTTTCCGCGGCTTCCGTTCTCCGTCCTACGCATCGACTATATCTTCCACTCGCGCGAGCTAACCGGGCGCGAGGCCCGCGTCGCCGGTCCCACTGGCTCCGATCACCTACCGGTCATCGCCAGGTTGAGTTTGAACAACTCATCGCAGTAGGCGCATCCGCGGGCTACCGGAGAACCCATCAGCCCTGCTCTGTGGCGGTTGTACCATCTCGACAACGCAGCCATCTTCGTGGTAAGATATGTCTTACAACCAGCAGATAGGATGGATCGTGAGTTCGGAGGCCAGCATGAATACCCACCGATCGTCGGAGCACCAAGATCACCCGCAGACCCTTACAGTGAGCTCAAAGGGCCAGATAACCATCTCCGCCGCTGCCAGACATAAGCTGGACATAGGCAAGGGTACGCACCTGCTCGAGATCGTGCTCGGAGATTGCCTGCTATACATTCCGGAACACGAAGTCGTGAGCCAGTTGATGACGCAGTTGCAGAATAGACTACGGCGTGCCGATCTGACCATTGACGATATCTTGGCGGACATTGAGGCGCACAAGGCGGAGACATTCCGCTCGCTATACCCTGAGCTGATCGACAGGTAGATGGCGAGGGTATTTCTCGATTCAGGTGTATTCGTCAAAGCGATCTGTGCCGATTGGGGCGCGGCCAAGGCCATTCTCGTGCTCGGATGCTACAGCGTTCTCGTCGTGGAGACTTCCGAGGTGGTGCTGGCCGAGGTCGTGGCTGCGTTACAGCGGAAAGACATACCAACAGGCCCCACAAGCGACTTCGCCAAGCTGTTGAAGAAGCTTCGACTCACTCTCCACCCCAAGCCGTCGAGAGCAGACGTACAGGCGGGGATCGAAAAGTACCTGCCTTTAATGCGCCACAAGACCGATGTCGCCGTCCTGGTCTCAGCGATTCTGGCTAACCCTGACTGGTTAGTGTCCGACAATCCAGACCACTTCTCCTCGGCGGTAGCCAGTGCCTCCGGTCTGCGCATCGTCTCGTCACCGCAGTTGATGCGATATCTGAATGTCAGTCACGAGAAGAAGGGCGGTACCTAGGCCCCTTACGGCTGATGTCAATATCTGTTCGGCACTTTGTTCCGGGAAGCTGCTCGTCGGACCCAACGGACTGTTCACGGATCCGTAGCTGGCCGACTAGTGCGTCGTTCCTCAAGTAGTGTATAGGCTGTGGTTACGATGATATCGGGATAGCTGACGTGCTATCCCCTCGCCCTTGCGCACAAGGGAGAGGGCGAGGGTGAGGGTCCCCCGGGTCTTCATCGGTCCGGGACGGCGATCCATCGGCGTCAGGGGCTGAACCCTCACCCTGACCCTCTCCCTTGTGCGCAAGGGCGAGGGAAGAGCGCCGCCCGCTCGCTGTACTTGTGGAACGACGCACTAAGTGTCATGAATAGCGCTATCGTCCCGCTTTCAGGTAAGCCATCAGATCGTCCCACGGGAAGCCCGGGCCAGGATCCGTTCGATCGCCGGGATTTATCTCAGCGTGGGCCACGATGTGCTGGCGGTCGATAGGAATGCTGTAACGCGTCACGATGTCCCGAACCAGCGCAAAAACCGCCCGGCGTTGGGCGTCCGGCATGTCGGCAGGCGTCTTGAACGACTTCAGGCTTTCCATTTCTATGCCGATGGAGTAGTGGTTGGGGTTCGTTCCGTACCAGCGTGTGCCGGGTCCCGAGGTCACAACGCCCGCGTGATAGGCAGCCTGATCCTCTTTAACGACCTGCAGGATACGCCCATCGCGCCCCACCATGTAGTGCGAGGAGGCCATGCTCGCGGTGGATTGGAACCACTTCAGGGCTCCCTGCAGAGTATCCTCCGTCGTGTGCAGGACTACCGTATCGACCTTCGCCGTGCGACGACCATAGTTGGGGCTGGGTGCCCACTCAATACGGGAGAGCGGATCGACGACTTCAGCAGGTGCTGGCGATAGCCGCGGCGCTTCCGCGGGCCGCTCCGACTGCGACGGTGCAGGCGGCTGTGCCCCCGCAGATTGTAGGATCTCGGGCGCAGCTTGAGATACTCTGAGGTTAGCGCTGCTCTCCAGTGTCGCGGCGTCGGGTAGCCCGGAGGGACGCAGCATGGCTGCCGTACTGGTCAACAAGAGCACTGACAGTGCGAGGATAACCAGGATATGCCATGCTCTGACGCGACGGCGGCCGATGTAATAAGCGCGGGACCGAATTCCAGCCACCGCCCGTGCAGCACTCTCTAGTAGACCATTTCCGATCATCCGCACTACCTCCACCCCACAACCTCACGGAATGCCAGCATCATATCAGATGCCCTAACGCCAGTCCAGGTAGCCAATCTGCCGTGGCAGGGCTTATGCATACTTCCATCCGTAGGGGCGCAATTGATTGCGCCTTTACTTCAGGAAGACGTGGCATCCATGTTGCGGCATAGTCCAGCAGAGTATATACGCCAGCCATGAAAGACGCGGGCGTGCATCTGTCCACGTCAGGCAGAGGAGGGACTTATGAACGAGAATCTGCAGTTCGATCAAGGCGAGCAAAGGGTGACGCAGGGCATGCCAGACGCGGAGGTCGCCGCGGACGTGCGCCGGGCGCTGCTACTGAAGCTGCAGTTTCAGACGCATCCCATACAGGTAGACGTGCGAGATGGCGTCGTCACACTGCGCGGGTCCGTTGAGTCGGCCGAGCTGCGCCAAGAGGCGGCTCAGTTGGCAGTGATGGCGTCAGGAGTGCGAGATCTGGTCAATCTGATCGACATCACTGGAGAGCGGGCCTGAGCCGAGATGGGGGCGGGGTCTCTTGCTGTCACGGGCGGTATGGAGCTTCTCTCAGATTGGCATTAATCCTGCGGGCGTTTGCCCCTGTGCATGAGACGACGTTGCTTGTCGGAATACTGGAGGGGTCTCTGTGCCAAAGCGAACAAGAGCCGCCCGTGCGGTAGATCGGTTCCGTCCACTGACTCCCAACGTCATGCCGCCTGGACGGGAGATTTGACCCTCTTCAGCGAGCTCAGAAGCAACGTGGAACGCGCGATCGAGTGGATGGTGCAATACGGCGATTTCAACGGTGACAGTACCTTATCTCATCCAGACCATGCTGGGGTTGACCCCCGAGGGGCTCGACGGTCGGCTGCGCATCATCCGGCCCCTGCTGCCAGAGTTCGTGGATCGCCTGGAGGTTCGACGACTGCAAGTCGGCAAGGCTCGGGCCGACCTGCTCTTTCAGCGGTCCGCCAGGGGCACTGCCACCGATATCCTGCGTATTGACGGAGACCTGGAGATCGTAGTCGAAGACTAACTGGGAGCCGCATGAGCACCGTTGAACGCTGTGAGCGACCCCAGTGAGGAGTCCGACCCGGAAGCGGACGGGCCACGCTCAGGATTGTGATACTCTTTGGTCTCGCCGTCTGGCCGCCACCGGAATAGGCAGGCGGGGAATCCATTCTCGGACTCCCCGCCGTGATATCGCTACGCCGGGACGACGTCCACGACCGCTCCGGTCTCCTCGATCTTCTTCTTGAGGTTGGCCGCCTCTTCCTTCGGCAGACCCTCCTTGACAGGCTTCGGCGCGCCGTCCACCAGGTCCTTGGCCTCTTTCAGGCCGAGGGCAGTGATCTCGCGAACGACCTTGATCACGTTGATCTTGTTGGGGCCGATCTCCTTGAGGATGACGTTGAATTCGGTCGGCTCTTCGACAGGCGCGGCCGCCGGAGCCGCCGCCGGTCCAGCCGCCACCGCGGCAGCCATCGGAACTGCTGCCGATACGCCGAACTCCTGCTCGAGAGCCTTCACGAGCTCGCTTAGCTCGAGAACGGTCATGTTCTTGATCGCGTCGATCAGCTCATCCTTTGTCAGGGGCATCGTTTTCTCCTCTCTTCTTTGGCAAGACGCAGTCGCTTGAGGCAACCACGCTACGGTTTGAGATGGTTTGCGTCAGTACGGCGCCACAGACTCCGCGACGCATCCCACGAACGCTGGCTTCGTGGCACCTAGGCTACAGCCCCGGCGGGGGATTCCCCGCCACCCAATTGCTCCGCACGCTGCTGCAGCACGACCATCAAGCCACGCAGGTTAGCATTGAGGACAGTTACCAGACCGGCCATGGGAGCCTGCATTCCACCGAGTACCCGAGCAAGAAGAACTTCTCGCGGCGGCAGCGTAGCCAGCGCCTCGACCTCCGCAGCTCCAAGCAGACGGTTCTCGATGAGACCCGCCTTGATCTTCATGGGCGTACGGCTGATGCGCAAATGCTCCGTCATCACCTTGGCCGCCGCAGCAGGATCTCCCATGGCAAAGGCGATGGCCATCGGTCCTTCGAGTGCCGGCACCATATTGCCCTTGCCCACCTGCTGTGCGGCAATCCGAGTCAGGGTGTTCTTGGCTACGTGCAACTCCGCCCCGGCCTCGCGCAGCTTCTTGCGCAGATCACTCAACTGGGCGACACTGGTGCCGCGGTACTCCGCGAGGATAGCCAGTTGGCTGCGTCTCAAGAGATCCGTTAACTCGGCGATTGTCTCGACCTTCTTCGCTGTTGGCAATCTTCTCACCTCCTTTTCACAAAAAGAAAGCCCCGCGTCCGAGACACGGGGCGAGGCTTTGCACAACTATCACGGCACGACCTCCCGGCTAGCGTCGCGGGAATCGCGTGATCCGTCTGTTCGCAACCTCGGCGGGCTGTTGTATTGAGCCCTTCACTTGGGCACCCGCTGTCTTCGGCGCTGGTTCCACAACTATGCTGTTTTCGATGACGGCCCGGCCGTGGTGCTACGCGGACTTCAGGCCAAGCGTTGGCTGAAGATCCAGATGAATACCTGGGCCCATCGTTGTCGAGATGACAACGCTTCTGACGTATTGACCTTTGGCGCCCGTCGGCTTGGCCTTCACGACCGCCTCGACGACCGTGGCCAGATTCTCTAGAAGAGCCTGAGGCTCGAAGCTGACCTTTCCGATGGGCAAGTGGATGATACCGGTCCTGTCGAGACGGTACTCAACCCGTCCTTTGCGCGCCTCTTTGATCACGCGCGGGAGATCCTGAGCGTTCACGACTGTGCCGGACTTGGGATTCGGCATGAGCCCACGACGGCCGAGAACCTTGCCGAGCCGTCCGACCTTGCCCATCATATCGGGCGTGGCTAGGGCTACGTCGAAATCAAGCCAGCCGCCGTCGATCTTCTTGATTAGATCGTCGCCGCCCACATAGTCGGCACCCGCCTCTTCGGCCGTAAGCACGCCCTCACCCTGCGTGAACACCAGAATGTTGACCTTCTTACCCAGACCGTGCGGCAGAGTTGCGACACCGCGAACCTGCTGATCGGCTCGGCGCGGATCCAGTCCCATGCGTAAGTGCAGCTCGACGGTTTCGTCGAACTTGGCCCGCGCGGCCTTCTTCGCCAGTTCGATCGCATCCATTGGGGCGTAGTTCTTATTGGAATCAACCAGTTTCGCGGCTTCCAGGTAAGTCTTTCCGCGTTCAGCCATTTGTCTACCTCCTCATGACGGATAGGCGCCTATCCTCCCTGGAACATTGCATCCAAGGCTAACCGCGACCACCCGGCACCAGGCGGCACGGTGCTACAGACTACTCGATCTCGATGCCCATGCTGCGCGCCGTGCCTGCGATGATATGCTCCGCGGCATCGACGTCGTAGGCATTGAGATCGCGCATCTTCAGCTTGGCGATCTCGCGCAGCTTGTCTCGTGGGATCTTCCCAGCTGTAGTGCGGTTGCTGGTGGGGCTACCCTTATCCACCCCAGCAGCCTTCTTCAGGAGATCCGCGGCAGGCGGCGTCTTAAGCACGAAGGTAAACGATCGATCCTCGAAGACGGTGATCTCCACGGGAACGATGCTTCCAACCTGCGAGGACGTTCGCTCGTTGTACTCCTTCACGAAGGCCATGATGTTGACGCCATGCTGACCCAGGGCCGGTCCAACCGGCGGTGCCGGATTGGCCTTGCCCGCGGGGATCTGCAGCTTGACGATTGCCCGTACCTTCTTTGCCATAATCGCCTCTAGAGTTTTTCTACCTGCAAGAAGTCGAGTTCGACGGGGGTCTCGCGGCCGAAGAGCGAGATGCGAACCTTGACCTTGCCCTTCTCCTGATTGATCTCGTCGACCGTGCCCATGAACTCCGCGAAAGGTCCATCGATGATGCGAACCGTCTGACCTTTCTGGAAGCCCACCTTGACGCGCGGCGCCTCGGCCCGCATCTGTTTGATGATGGCGTTAACCTCATCCTCGCTGAGGGGCGTCGGCTTGGTGCCGCTGCCGACGAAGCCGGTCACGCCCGGCGTGTTGCGGACGACGTACCAGCTATCGTTGGTCAGCTTCATCTCGACGAGAACGTAGCCCGGAAAGACCTTCTTGTGCACCGTCTTCCTCTGGCCATCCTTGACCTCGATCTCCTCCTCGGTCGGAACGATGACCTGGAAGATCTTGTCCTGCATGTCCATCGACTGAATACGATGCTCGAGGTTTCGCTTGACCTTCGCCTCGTAGCCGGAGTAGGTGTGGATCACGTACCACCGCTTCTCGGTATCCTCGCGCTCCTCCTGGATCTCAGGGGGATGCGCCACCGCGGCACGGCGACCTCCGCTTCGCTTCACAGGCTCGATCTGTTCTTCCTGGGTGCCGGGGTCCACTTTTCTCTTGCGGGCCCGCGTTTGTTTCTTCTCGTCGTTAGTGGCCTTTTCCATCACTCTCACATGTGCTCCCGCGTTGGCCGTCCTCTCCCGTCGTCACGCCGACGCACGGTGATCAGACCCTGAGACCTACCGCAGGATTAGCCCGTTGATGATCCAGTAGAATATGAAGTCGACTATGCCCAGCAGGACTCCCACTGCCAGAGAAACCACGATCACAATGAAGGTCAGCCTGTTGGCATCCTCTCGACTGGGCCAGGCGACACGCTTCAACTCCGCGATAATGTCCTGAGCGAAAGAGAAGCTTACACTCGGCTTCCTGACCTGGAGACGCTTGCTGGCAGGAGTTTGCTTCACCGGTCTGGCTACTTTGTCTCGCGGTGCGGCGTGTGCTTCCGACACCGTGGGCAGTACTTCGACAGCTCCATCCGATCTGGGTCGTTTCTCTTGTTTTTTGTTGTGGTGTAACTTCGCTCTTTGCATTCGTTACAAGCCAGGTGGATGATGATTCTGGCTTCGCCTTTCTTAGCCATAACTCAGATTCTCTCTCACTACAACGATCCCTAATTCCAAATCCGCTATTCGAGGATCTTGGTGATGACACCAGCACCAACGGTGTGTCCACCCTCGCGGATGGCAAACCGCAGTCCCTCTTCCATCGCCACCGGTGTGATCAGCTTGATCGTCATGCGGATGTCGTCGCCCGGCATCACCATCTCGACCCCGGTCGGCAACTCCGCGGTTCCCGTCACGTCCGTCGTCCGGATGTAGAACTGCGGGCGGTACCCGTTGAAAAACGGGGTGTGTCGCCCCCCCTCTTCCTTGCTCAGCACGTACACCTGAGCCTCGAAGTGCGTGTGCGGCGTGATCGATCCCGGCTTCGCCAATACCTGCCCACGCTCGATCTCCGTCCGCTCCACGCCCCGCAGCAGGCACCCTACATTGTCTCCCGCCTGCCCGAAGTCCAGCACCTTCCGGAACATCTCTACGCCCGTCACCACCGTCTTGCGCGTCGGGGCAAAGCCGACGATCTCGACTTCCTCGCCCGTCTTCACCTGTCCGCGCTCCACGCGCCCCGTCACCACGGTCCCACGTCCCTTGATCCCAAATACGTCCTCGATCGGCATCAAGAACGGCTTGTCCAGCGGACGGGTCGGCGTCGGAATGTACTCGTCGACCGCCTTCATCAACTCCTGGATCGAGGCGTACTCCGGTGCGTTCGAGTCGTTAGAGCTCGACTCCAGCGCCGCCAGGGCCGAGCCCCGGATGATGGGGATCTCGTCCCCGGGGAACTGGTACTTGCTCAGTAGCTCCCGCAGCTCCAGCTCCACCAGCTCGAGCAGCTCGGGGTCATCCATCATGTCCACCTTGTTCAGGTAGACCACGATGTGCGGCACCTGCACCTGCCGAGCCAACAGGATGTGCTCGCGGGTCTGCGGCATCGGTCCATCCGGAGCCGCCACCACCAGGATGGCTCCGTCCATCTGGGCCGCGCCGGTGATCATGTTCTTGATGTAGTCGGCATGCCCCGGGCAGTCCACGTGGGCGTAGTGACGCTTGTCGGTCTCGTACTCGACGTGCGCAATGGCAATCGTGATGCCCCGCGCCCGCTCCTCGGGAGCATTATCGATCGAGTCGAACGGCCGGTACTCCGCTTCCCCTTTCAGGGCCAGCACTTTCGTGATCGCCGCCGTCAGGGTCGTCTTGCCGTGGTCGATATGCCCGATCGTTCCGATGTTTACGTGGGGCTTGGTCCGCTCGAACTTCTTCTTGGCCATTCAGCTCCTTCTCCTTGACCTGGAAATGTCTAGGTACGTTCCGTTCGGATCCAGCGCGCCGCCGGTGGCGGCGCGTCGGTTCGTCGCCCTCCATCGGCCGCGGGCGACAACCTGCGGCGCCCTACCTAGTTCTGCCGACAATGCCTTCGGTCAGATGCTTGGGCACCTCTTGATAACTATCGAACTCCATCGAGAAGGTCCCGCGTCCCTGTGTCATAGACCGTAATTGGGTCGCATAGCCAAACATCTCGGCGAGAGGCACTGTGCAACGGACAGCCTGCAGATCTCCCCGCGGCTCGATTCCCACAATGTGGGCCCGTCGCGAGTTCAAATCGCCGATGACCTCACCAATGAATTGGTCCGGGACGACAACTTCGACCTTCATAGAAGGCTCCAGCAAGACCGCTTTGGCCTTTTGCACGCAACTCTTCAGGGCCATGGACCCGGCGATCTTAAACGCCATCTCGGACGAGTCGACCTCATGGTAGCTGCCGTCGTAGCAGATCACTTTCAGGTCGACCAGCGGATAGCCAGCCACCACGCCGCTCTCGGCGGCCTCGCGCACGCCCTTCTCCGCGGCCGACACGTACTCACGTGGGATGGCTCCTCCCACGACCTTGTTCTCGAACACGATACCCCCACCGCGCGGCAGCGGCTCGACCTTGAGCAGCACGTGACCGTACTGCCCTCGACCGCCCGTCTGGCGAACGAAGCGTCCCTCGGACTGCGATGGCGCGGTGATGGCCTCCTTGTAGGCCACCTGGGGCCTCCCTACGTTGGCCTCCACGCGAAACTCCCGCAGCAACCGATCAATCAGAACCTCCAGATGCAGCTCGCCCATGCCCCAGATCACGGTCTGTCCCGTGTCCGGATCCACGCGCACTTTGAAGGTCGGGTCCTCCTCGGCTAGCCTCCCCAGGCTCGCGACCAAGCGATCCGAGTCGGACTTGGTCTTTGGCTCGACGGCGATGGAGATGACCGGCTCAGGGAATTGGATCGACTCGAGAATAATGGCGGCGTTCGGGTCACACAGCGTGTCACCGGTAAAGGTCGACTTCAGCCCCACGGCGGCCGCGATATCTCCCGCGTAGAGATCGGAGATCTCCTCGCGGTGGTTGGCATGCATCTGCAACAGCCGCCCGATGCGCTCCTTCTGGTCCTTGGTGGAGTTGTAGATACCTGCTCCTGACTCCAACCGTCCGGAGTACACGCGGAGATAAGCCAACCGACCGACAAATGGGTCAGACACTATCTTGAAGACGAGAGCCGAGAAAGGCTCATCGTCACTGGCTTTGCGTACCATCTCGGCGCCAGTCCGTGGATCGACCCCAGGCACCGGCGGCACGTCCTGCGGCGAGGGCAGTAAATGGACGACCGCATCCAGCAACGGCTGGACCCCCTTGTTGCGCAATGCGCTGCCGCATAGAACAGGAACCAACCGGTTCTTCAGCGTTGCATGGCGCAAGGCAGCACGCAACTCCTCGGGACCAATCTCCTGACCATCCAGATATCGCATCATCAGCTCATCGCTGGTCTCGACGATCCTTTCGACCATCTCGTGCCGCGCCGCGGCGGCCAGCTCTGCACTGTCCTCCGGGATAGCGGTCCGCGTCGCCTCCGACCCACCTTCACCGACATACATCTCGGCTTCGTTGCTGATCAGATCAATGATCCCGCGAAAGCCGCCTTCGGCCCCGATCGGCAACTGGATCGGTAGAGGCTTGGCCCCGAGCCGATCCTCGATCATCTTGACAGTCCGCCAAAAATCGGCCCCCACGCGATCCATCTTGTTGACGAAGCAGATACGCGGTACGTGGTAGCGATTCGCCTGCCGCCAGACGGTCTCCGACTGCGGCTCAACCCCGGCAACGGCGTCGAACACCACGACACCACCGTCGAGCACCCGCAAGCTGCGCTCAACCTCAACGGTGAAATCCACATGGCCAGGGGTGTCGATGATGTTGATGCGATGATCGAGCCACTGGCACGTCGTCGCCGCTGCCGTGATCGTGATCCCACGCTCACGCTCTTGCTCCATCCAGTCCATCACGGCCGTGCCGTAGTGGACCTCCCCCAGCTTGTACGTCCGTCCTGTATAAAAAAGGATGCGCTCTGTGACGGTGGTCTTGCCAGCGTCGATGTGCGCGATAATTCCGATGTTTCGAATCCGCTCCAGCGGTGCAGTTCGCGGCATGCTCCCTTTTCTTTCAACCCTCACCCGGCCCGGAAGCCGGGTGCAATGCAATACGCAGAATAAGGCTCGACGGGTTCAAACTACTCTACCAGCGATAGTGGGCGAAGGCCTTGTTGGCATCGGCCATCCGGTGCAGGTCTTCCCGTCTCTTAATCGTGGCGCCCGTCCCAGCGGCGGCGTCCATCAGCTCGCCAGCCAGCTTCTCGGCCATGGTCTTGCCAGACCTGGCCCGCGCCGAGTTCACCAGCCAGCGCATGGCAAGAGAAAGGCGCCGGTCGCTACGGATCTCGATGGGCACCTGATAGGTCGCACCGCCCACGCGGCGGGGCTTCACTTCCAGGATCGGCGTGGCGCTCTTGATGGCCTGCTCGAATACCTCGAGAGGATTCCGCCTCTGCTGAGTCTCGATGCGCGTCAGCGCATCGTACACGATCCGCTCTGCAACACTCTTCTTGCCGCTGAACATGATCTTGTTGATGAACTTCGCAAGTAGCTTGCTATGATATTTCGGATCGGGAGCGGCCTCCCGTCGGACAACCTTTCCTCGCCTCGGCATACTACCGTCCTCGTCGTTATGCTGAGTGGTCCCGCAGAGACGCGCTCAGACGCTTATTTGCCCTTGCCCTTTGCCGCGGCCTCGCCGCCTTTGGGCCTCTTCGCACCATACTTGCTGCGGGCCTTCTGTCGATTCTTGACGCCGGCGGAGTCCAGCGCACCACGGATGATGTGGTAGCGCACGCCCGGCAGATCCTTGACTCTACCGCCGCGGATCAACACCACCGAGTGCTCCTGGAGATTGTGCCCCTCTCCCGGAATGTAGGCCGTAACCTCCATGCCGTTGGTGAGACGAACACGCGCGATCTTGCGCAGCGCCGAGTTGGGCTTCTTGGGCGTCATGGTCTTCACCTGCGTGCAGACACCCCGCTTCTGTGGCGACCCCTTCCCGCGATTCGTGCTCCCCGTCAGCGCATTGCGCGTGAAGCGCAACGCCGGGGCCTTCGTCTTCTTCTCCATCTTGGAGCGACCTTTGCGGACTAGCTGACTAATAGTGGGCAAACCCTCTACCTCACTTTCGATCTCTACTGGCGCGGTCACACACCCGCTCCAGCCCCACGGCCGCGACAGCGTGCTTCGCCCGCGGACGGCGAGCTGCGACAGCGGATCTTGAATCCCCAACTCAGTGAGCAGCCTATCAACCCATGCCGGTAGCGCTCGCGAGGCTGTCCAACCGCTGGACTTCTGCCGCGTGCGACCTTGTGAGGTCTGGACGCGGCCCGCGAGCAATATGGAGCGAGCGCAATACTTTAGCTGCGCCCCCTATGGGTGGGCCATCCGTCCGTGACGGATGGACTTCCCTGCTGCAGGCCATACTGAACGGCCCAAAGCCCTTATTCCTGAGCTAGTCTGGAAGGCAGAGCAAGGAATCTTGCCCCGCCTTCCGACCGTAATCACTTTCAGGGCCTTCGACCGTGCTGCATGTCCCTAAAAGGAACACCGAGCAGTAATTTTACCATCAAGCCAGAATGTTGTCAAGCGAACGCGGCGGAAGTGCTCGTTTCTCCTGGCGCGCCGCCACCCCGGTGCCGGCCGGGATTAGCTTGCCGATGATTACGTTCTCCTTGAGACCGACAAGACGGTCAATTGTGCCATTGATCGCGGCTTCCGTCAGGACCCGTGTCGTCTCCTGGAACGACGCCGCGGCCAGGAAGCTCTCGGTATTCAGCGAGGCCTTCGTCACGCCAAGCAGGACCGTCTGAGCTGTGGCCGGCTCGCCACCCTCGGCGAGCACCTTGGCATTGATATCCTCGTAGGTGAAGCGATCCACGAGCTCTCCCGGGAGCAGCTCCGTATCGCCGGGCTGGTCCACAGCCACCTTGCGCAGCATCTGCCGCACGATGGTCTCGATGTGCTTATCGTTGATCGTCACACCCTGCGACCGGTAGACCTTCTGCACCTCGTCCAGGATATACAGCTTCACGGCGTCGCTGCCCATGATACGCAGAATATCCTGCGGGTTGATCGAGCCTTCAGTCAACTGGTCACCCGCGCTCACTCGCTGCGCGTCCTCGACCTTCAAGCGGGCCGTCGCCGGGATATCGTACTCGCGCTCCTCGCGCTCTTCGTAGAAGATTAGCACATGGCCATCCTCTACCTCTGTCCGCCCACCCAGCTTCGCGATCACCGCGCCCTCGGGAATCGCGGGCAGCTTCTCACCCGAGACAGGAGCCTCAGCGGCCGGCACCGCCAGGACCGCACCCGGCTCTACAGGCTCGCCATCAGCCACCAGAACGCGGAAACCCGATGGAATCGCGTACTCATCCCGATATACCTCAGAGCTCACGATCTTGACCTTGCGCGATTCCTCGCTCCGGCTGATCTCGACCGTTCCGTCGATCTCGGAGATGATGGACTGCCCCTTCGGCACGCGCGCCTCGAACAACTCCTCGACACGCGGCAGACCGCTGGTGATGTCCGCCTCCAGATATCGACGACCACCGAGCGACGCCACACCACCGGTATGGAACGTGCGCATGGTGAGCTGCGTGCCAGGCTCGCCGATACTCTGCGCCGCGATGATGCCGACTGCCTCGCCCTTGTTGACCATCCGACCGCGCGCCAGGTCGCGCCCGTAGCACTTCTGGCACACGCCGCGGCGTGACTGGCACGTCAACGGCGATCGCACGTACACGCGCTTCACGCCCGCCGCAACCACCATCTTGACGCGTTCCTCATCCAACGCCTGATCACGCTCGACCAGCACCTCTCCAGTAGTCGGATGCACGATGTCAGCCACCGCGAGCCGCCCCAGCATCCGCTCTCCCAGCGTAGCCGACACGCCTTGCTCAGCCGGCTCGCTCAGCCAGATACCAGCCGTGGTTTCGCAGTCGTCGTCGATGATGATGACATCCTGCGCCACGTCGATGAGCCGGCGCGTCAGATAGCCGGAGTCTGCCGTACGTAGAGCCGTGTCTGCCAGACCCTTGCGGGCACCGTGTGTCGAGATGAAGTACTCGAGCACGGTCAGTCCCTCGCGGAACGACGACCGAATCGGAAGCTCGATAATAGTACCGGTTGGGTCCGTCATCAGACCGCGCATGCCCGCCATTTGCCGAATCTGCGAAATGTTACCTTTGGCTCCGGAGTTCGCCATCATGTACACCGGGCCATAGCGATCGAGCGAATCGGCCACCGCCGTGGCGACGGCCTCTGACGTCTCCGTCCAGATTTCCACAGCGGAGTTGCGACGCTCGTCATCCGTGATGAGGCCTCGCCGGAACTGCCTCTCTATCTCTGCGATGCGCCGGTCCGCATCTTCCAGAAGCTTGGCCTTGGCCTTTGGCACCCGAATGTCACTGATGGCGATGGTGATCCCTGACTTGGTGGCATATTCGAAGCCAACCCGCTTGATGTCATCGAGAATCTTCGCGGTCTCCCAGTTACCCAACACACGGCAGCACTCGGACACAACCCCCTTAAGGGATTTCTTGTCGAGCACCTCGTTCTTGAAACGCAGCTCCTGCGGCAGCACCTCGTTGAAGATGATGCGGCCCACGGTTGTCTCGATGAAAGGCGCACTGGTCACGCCATCCCCAACCTGAGCGGGTCTCTCGATGGCTCGAACTTTGACCACCGCCTGCAGATCGATCTGCTGGAGATCGTACGCCAGCTTAGCTTCCTCGAAGCTGCCGAACGTCTTGCCCGTGCCCTTCGCGTCCGGTCGTGCGACGGTGAGGTAGTAGCAACCCAGGACCATGTCCAGGGTAGGCGCTACCGTCGGCTCGCCCGAGCTCGGCAGCAGCAGGTTGAACGTGCTGAGCATGGTCGAGCGCGCTTCTTGAACCGCTTGCGCAGACAGCGGCACGTGCACGGCCATCTGGTCACCGTCGAAGTCAGCGTTGAAGGCTGCGCAGACCAGCGGATGAATCTGAATCGCGCTCCCGTCGATGAGGATCGGCTCAAAGGCCTGAATACCCAGTCGGTGCAGCGTGGGCGCTCGGTTCAGCAGCACGGGGCGATCCGCCACGACCTCGTCCAGGACATCCCAGACCTCCGGTCGCAGCCTCTCCACAACGCGCTTGGCGCTCTTGATGTTGTGAACGTAGCCCCGCTCGACAAGCTTCCGCATCACGAAAGGCTTGAATAACTCCAGCGCCATCCGCTTCGGCAGCCCGCACTGGTGCAGTTGCAGCTCCGGCCCCACGACGATGACAGAGCGACCACTGTAGTCGACACGCTTGCCCAGCAGGTTCTGGCGGAACCGCCCCTGCTTACCGCGCAGCATATCCGACAGCGACTTCAGCTTATGGTTCGTCCGCGTGCCGGAGACAGCTCGTCCCCGTCGCCCATTGTCGATCAACGAGTCCACAGCCTCCTGTAGCATGCGCTTCTCGTTGCGAATGATGATCTCGGGAGCTCCCAGCTCCAACAGCCGGCGCAACCGGTTGTTCCGGTTGATCACTCGGCGGTACAGATCGTTCAGGTCGCTGGTAGCAAAACGTCCGCCGTCGAGCTGCACCATCGGACGCAGCTCCGGTGGGAGCACTGGCAGCACAGTGAAGATCATCCATTCCGGACGGTTGCCGCTCTTTCGGAAGGCCTCGACCACCCGCAAACGCTTGGTGGCCTTCTTTCGGCGCTGCCCCGAGCTGGAGTTGATCTCCTTGCGCAGGGTCTCGCGCATCTGATCCAGCTCGATGCCCGAGACGATCTCCCGAATCGCCTCCGCACCCATACCAGCCTTGAAGATTGAGCCATACTTGTCGCGCAGATCGCGGTACTTGGTCTCGGTCAGCAGCACCAGTGGCTTGATATCTTCCGTATCGTCGATGCGCGTCTCCAGATCGCCGTTGACGCGGTCTTTCTCTTGAAGCAGCGCGCGCTCAATGCGCTCGATCTCCTGTTCAGCCGCGTAGCGCCTCTGATCGGCATCGGCGTCCGCTAGATCTCGGGCCCGCGCTTGCTCCTCGCGGTAGCGAGCCTCAACCTCGGCCACGATCGCCTGCGTCAGCTCGCGCAGAGCGTCCAGCCGCAGTTGATTTATGGCCGCCCCTTGCTCCACCAATACATCGTCGCGGAATCGGATCTGCTCCTCAGCTGACTGCCCCAGATGCTCCCTCAAGAACGCCTCGCGGGCGGTGGCTTCCTCCATTACCGCGTCGATAGCGGACGCAAGCTCCTCTTCGATGCGCTTGAGCTCACCTTCCTTGCGCCCATGCAGCTCGTCGAGGTGCTCTTCAAGTTTGGCGTTGATCTCCGCGATCTTATCGTGGGCCGTCTTCTCATGTCGTCCCAGCTCGCGGTTGGCCTCGTCGTAGTACTGCTGGACCAGCTTCCGCTTGGCCTCTTCGTCGACACTCGTGATGATGTACTGCGCGAAGTACAGAATCCGCTCTAAGCTGCGCGGCGATATGTCTAGCAGAAGACCGAGCCGGCTAGGCGTCCCCTTAACAAACCAGATATGCGCCGCGGGCGATGCCAGGTCGATATGTCCCAGGCGCTCGCGCCTAACCTTAGAGCGAGCGACCTCAACCCCGCACTTATCGCACACGATGCCCTTGTAGCGCACGCGCTTGTATTTGCCGCAGTAGCACTCAAAGTCCTTGGTAGGGCCGAAGATCTTCTCGCAGAACAGCCCATCCTTCTCTGGCTTGAGCGTACGGTAGTTAATAGTCTCGGGTTTGGTTACCTCACCATACGACCAACTCTTGATCTGCTCGGGCGAGGCCAGGCTAATCCGGACCGCGTTGAAATCGTTAACTTCCAGCATGCGCTATGACCTCCCTCACTCTTCCTCGTCGTGGTCGTGCGGTTCCAGTTCTCCCTCGAAATCCATGCCAAACTCTCCGGTCAACTCAGGGAGGACATCAGCCCCCGTA
This sequence comes from Chloroflexota bacterium, assembly GCA_004297765.1. Classification (GTDB taxonomy): domain Bacteria; phylum Chloroflexota; class Dehalococcoidia; order FW602-bin16; family FW602-bin16; genus FW602-bin16. Next base: position 19,851 of record SCTZ01000039.1, read on the forward strand.
TCCTCAACAAACGTGATGCGCTCCTCGTCCTCGTTTAGCACCTCGATGGCCAATCCGAGACTCTGCAGTTCTTTGACCAGCACCTTGAACGATTCGGGCACCCCGGGCTCCAGAATGTTCTCGCCCTTCACGATGGCCTCGTAGGTCTTGACGCGCCCCACCACATCGTCGGACTTGACCGTCAGAATCTCCTGAAGAGTATGGGCCGCCCCATAGGCCTCCAGCGCCCATACCTCCATCTCGCCAAAGCGCTGCCCACCGAACTGGGCTTTACCGCCCAACGGCTGCTGCGTGATCAGCGAATACGGACCGGTTGAACGCGCATGAATCTTGTCCTCGACCAGGTGGACCAGCTTGAGCATGTAGATGAAACCGACGGTCACCGGCGTGTCGAACGGATCTCCAGTACGACCATCGTACAACTGCGCCTTGCCATAGACGGGGACTGGCTCTCTCATCTCCATGCCGGTCTTCTCGGCCAGCGCCTCGAGTTCCTCGCCTTCGAGCCCCTGTGGGTCCACCCCCAGATCCTCAAGCCAGATCCGCAGGCATGCATCCTTCGCGGCACCGTAGTGGTACTCACCAAAGACTCTATCCGCGTCCATGCCCTTTTCGGCGAGCCAGCCCTTAGTCTGCTTCACTCTCTGAGTGTCACTATGGTGCGTCCCGTCCGGCGATGCGGGCTCCATGGCACGAGCGATCAGCCAGGCCCGAGCCAGCGCATCTTCGATGGACGTGATCGACGCCCCGTCGAAAACCGGCGTCTGAACCTTGAAGCCCAGCGCCTGGGCGGCTAGACCCAGATGTGTCTCCAAAATCTGCCCCACGTTCATACGACTCGGGACACCGATAGGGTTGAGAATGATGTCGATGGGCGTGCCATCCGCCAGGTACGGCATGTCCTCTACAGGCAAAATACGCGCGATGACGCCCTTGTTCCCGTGGCGTCCCGCCATCTTGTCGCCCTCGGCAATCTTGCGCTTCTGGGCGATGCTCACACGCACCAACTCGTTGATGCCCGCCGGCAGTTCATCGTGGTTGGCGCGCGAGAAAACGCGCACGTCCACGACCTTGCCACGCTCACCGTGCGGGACGCGCAGCGAGGTGTCCTTCACCTCGCGCGCCTTCTCACCGAAGATGGCCCGCAGCAGCTTCTCTTCCGCCGTCAGCTCAGTCTCGCCCTTGGGCGTGATCTTGCCGACCAGGATATCGCCAGGTCCAACCTCCGCTCCAACGCGGATGATCCCGCGCTCATCCAGGTCACGTAGGCTCTCCTCGCCGACGTTGGGGATATCGCGCGTGATCTCTTCCGGACCCAGCTTGGTATCGCGGGCCTCCACCTCGTGCTTCTCAATATGAATGGAGGTGAACTTGTCCTCCGCGACGACGTTCTCGCTGATGATGATAGCGTCCTCGAAGTTGCAGCCTTCCCAGCTCATGAAGGCGCACAACACATTCTGTCCCAGTGCTAGCTCTCCCTTTTCCGTGGATGAGCTATCGGCCAAGACCGAGCCCGGGGCAACCCGATCACCCTTGGTGACAATAGGGCGCTGGTTGATGCAGGTGCCCTGGTTGCTGCGCGTAAACTTGATCAGCGGATAGCTGACCAACTCACCATCATCCGTGCGGACGTCGATCTGAACCGACGAGCAGCCGACAACCACGCCCTCCACAGTGGAGAGCACCAGTTGTCCGCTGTCCTCCGCGGCCTGCCGCTCCATTCCGGTCCCCACGATTGGGGCCTCGGGCCGCAATAGCGGCACCGCCTGGCGCTGCATATTGGAGCCCATCAGCGCGCGGTTCGCGTCATCATGCTCCAGGAAGGGGATTAACGACGCCGCCACGCTCACCAACTGCTTGGGCGACACATCCATGTAGTCAAGCTTCTCGGGCGCTTCGAGCACGAAGCGTTCGCGATACCGCGCTTCGATGCGATCCTCTTTGAACTCGTTCATTTCGCTGAGCCCGGCATTCGCCTGAGCGACGACGTAGCGCTCTTCCTCGTCGGCCGTCAGGTACGAGATCTCAGACGACACGAACGGGCGGACGCGCACGCTCGGCGCCTGGATCTCGGCTGCGATGCGCTTTGCCAGCTCGGCATCGATACGAGTCCCACGATCAGCAATCGTCTCGCCCGCGCTGCCAGTCAGCTTCTCGTTGAGCATATGCCCTTCCAGCGCACCAGGCTGGTTCTCGACCTCCTTGATCACCTTGCGATAGGGGGTCTCGATGAAGCCATACTCGTTGATCATGCCGTAAGTCGCCAGCGAGCCGATCAATCCGATATTCGGCCCCTCAGGCGTCTCGATGGGACAGATGCGACCATAGTGTGAATGATGAACGTCGCGCACCTCGAACCCTGCGCGCTCACGCGACAGACCGCCCGGACCCAACGCGCTCAAGCGACGTTTGTGGGTCAACTCGGCGAGCGGATTGGTCTGATCCATAAACTGGGAGAGTTGCGATCCGCCAAAGAACTCCTTGATGGCCGCTACCACGGGCCGGATGTTGATCAACGCGCTGGGCGTGACCGTCTCCAGGTCCGAGATGCTCATACGCTCCTTCACGACCCGCTCCATGCGGAGCAGACCGATGCGGAATTGGTTCTGGATCAACTCGCCCACGGCCCGAACGCGCCGGTTACCCAGATGATCTATATCGTCGGGGTGGTCCTCGCCTCGGTTGATGCGAATGATCTGCCTGACGATTTCGACCAAATCTTCCTTGGTCAGCACCCGCTGCGTCATTGGCACAGTCATGCCGAGTCGCTTGTTCAGCTTGTGTCGCCCCACCTTGCCGAGATCGTAGCGGCGGAAGTTGAAGAACAGCGAGCTAACAAGCGAGCGGGCATTGTCCAGCGTCGGCGGATCGCCCGGACGCAGGCGCTTGTAAAACTCGATTAGCCCCTCGTCAACCTTCTTGGTAGGGTCCCGATCGATGGTGGCGCGGATGTAGCTTCGCTCCGAGCCGGACTCGACCTCCTCGAAAAGGGCCATCAACTCCTCATCCGTGCCCACCCCAACAGCACGCAGCAGCGTGGTCACGGGGATTTTCCGTTTGCGGTCGACCTTGACCGAAATAACATCCTTATTACTGGTCTCGAACTCCAGCCAGGCGCCGCGGTTCGGAATCAGCTTCGCGTAACACAACTCGCGTCCGGTGGTAGGATCCTCGACCAGTGTAAAGTAGGAGCCCGGCGATCGCACGAGTTGACTGACAACAACGCGCTCGGCGCCGTTGATCACGAAGGTCCCGTTGGCGGTCATCTTCGGGAAATCCCCCATGAAGATGTCCTGCTCCTTGATTTCACCGGTCTCCTTGATCAGGAGTTGCACGCGCACGCGCAACGGAACAGCAAATGTCATATCGCGCTCGCGGCACTCAATGTCGCTGTACTTTGGCTCGCCAAAGGCGTAATCCAGGAAGCGCAACTCGAGGCGCTGTCCTGTAAAATCTTGGATCGGGGAGATCTCGGCGAACAACTCGCGCAGGCCTTCATCAAGAAACCACCTGAACGAGCGGCGCTGCACGTCGATGAGGCTGGGGATGCGAAGCACGTCCGCAATCCGGGCATAGGATTTGCGATTAGTCGAAAGGGACTTGTTAAGCTCAACGGGAATCGCAGTCGAAACCATCTACACGCTCCTGTAAGGATCGCTGGGCAAGGAACCACCGCAGACCTTCGCTGGGGAAGCTAGGACCGGTCAGGTACAGATGTCTTTCCTGTGGAGGCCATAATAATGTAGAATCAGGCAGGCTTTTATCCACGCAGACTTACAGTATACATCAGCCGCAAGAAGAAGTCAAGAGTTGACACCGTCTCTATCGATCAGCTATAATCCCACGCAGATTAGCGGGAGTAACTCAGTTGGTAGAGTTCCTGCTTCCCAAGCAGGCTGTCGCGGGTTCGAGTCCCGTCTCCCGCTCCATCGGCCCGTCCGCATGCGTTGGACGGGCTTTTTTGTCGGTCCGTCAGCGTCCTTAATAGTATCGTCACCATATCACGGTGACGAAAGTAGCCCCATTTTGTTATTATATCATGAACATAGATAACTGCGCAAGCTCGCGAGGGGCGATTCAAGGGGAAGTACGTAATGCTGCGCATGCCGCGGTATCCTAGCGTTCTTGCGACGAAGAACTGCCCGTTACCACGTTCCAGTAGAGATTGATGGGCTTCCTGGGAGCGCGGACATCCTGCCCGCGCGAGGACTCGCGGCAGGACGCCCGCGCTCCCAGGATAGGCGTGCTCTCGACACGCCGACACAACGTGCATCACACCTTGAAGTCAACCTTCGCCGAGGCCGTCGAGCCAGGATCGACGCGGCCGCTTAGTGCGTCGATCCTCAAGTAGTGTATAGGCTTTGGTTACGATGACATCGGGATAGCTGACGTGCCATCCCCTCGCCCTTTCGCGAAGGGAGAGGGCGAGGGGTGCGCCCGGCATGGGCGCGGACCTGGAGGTGAAAGTCCTCTACGGTGGAGGCAGCACCGAACCGTTAGCCAAAGGCAAGGGCGTCATCGTGAGGTGGGGTCT
>SCTZ01000040.1 GCA_004297765.1 Chloroflexota bacterium
AGGGTTCAGCCCCTGACGCCGATGGATCGCCGTCCCGGACCAATGAAGACCCGGGGGACCCTCACCCTCGCCCTCTCCCTTTGCGAAAGGAGAGGGGATGGCACGTCAGCTATCCCGATGCCATCGAGATCGAAGCGTGTCTATTCTTGCTCTTTCCGCTGAAGAACGTCCCACAAAGGATATCTCACTTGTGGAACGACGCACCAAGTCCCTCCAACGGGGAGATCCTTCGCTGCGGCTCAGGATGACAGCCAAAGGACTGCTCTGGCTGATAGCCAAGGGACTGCTCCGAGTAACAGACAAAGGACTGCTCAGGATGACAATCGAGCGGCCGTTGGCACTATGCTGGCTGGCACCGGTCCTCCCCTGTGCCAGCCCTGGAAACACGTTACGCAGCTCTGGTCCCCGTCGCCACAGCCTTCAGACGCGGTCCCGTAGAAGACCGGGCGAGCTTGAACCGGCCGACAACGGACTGCTGGTCCAAGGCCAGCTGCGCCAGCTCCTCCGTCGCCTTCGCGCTCTGGTGCGCCCCTTCTCCGGTCTGCCTGATAACCATAGTGATGTTCTCGACACTGGCGTTGATCTCTTCGCTGGCTGAGCTCTGTTGCTCGGCCGCCGTCGCGATCAGGGTCACCATACCACCCACTCGGTCAGCCACCTGCACGATCTGGCTCAGGGCTGTCTCGGCACGGTTGGCCCGGTCCACCCCCTCCGCCGTCAATACGCGCCCACCCTCCATGGCCTGGACGGCAAGCTGTGTTTCTCGCTGGATGTTGGTGATCATCGTGGCGATTTCTTTGGTGGCCTTGGTGGTCCGCTCGGCGAGTTTGCGCACCTCGTCCGCGACCACCGCGAATCCTCGCCCCTGTTCCCCGGCCCGGGCGGCCTCGATGGCCGCGTTGAGGGCCAGCAGGTTGGTCTGATCAGCGATGTCGTCGATCACCCCGATGATCTCCCCTATCTGGGAAGAAGACTCGCCCAGGGCCGCCATCTTCTCAGCCGTCTCATCCACCGTCTCGGCAATTCGCTTGATACCTTCTATGGTATCTCCCACGATCCGCGAGCCGCCTTGTGCCGTGTCAGAGGCCTGCTCCGCGGCGATGGCCGCTTCCTGAGCGTTCTTGGCCACCTCCAGTATGGAGGCGCTCATCTCGTGCATGGCCGAGGCGATCTGCTGGCTCTGCTGCAGTTGCGTGTCGGCACCCGAAGAGAACTGCTCGGTTGTGGCCGACAACTCCTCCGAGGCCGAGGCAATGCGCTCGGTCGAGACCGCGATCTGCTCGATGATGCCGTACAGGTTGTCGACGAACGTGTTGAACCAACTGCACAGCTCGCCGACCTCATCGCTGGCCCCGACCTCGAGTCTCTTGGTCAGGTCTCCCTCACCCTGGGCCATATCCTTGAGCATCACTACCACCCGGTTTATGCCGTTGGTAATACTCAGGGTCAGGAAAACGCCCAACGCAAACGTCAGCGTGCCCAGCGCTGCCGCGAGGAACAGAACAATGGTCGTGCTGGAGATACCATCCCCCAGCCCCTTTGTGGCTACCTCGATGGACTTCTGATTCAGATCGAGCAGCTTCGATAGCTGTTGCTCCACCTTGTCAAGGGATGCGCCAGTCTGCCCGAACGATAGGTCTGAAGCTTGCTTGAGCGCACTGGGCGTACCCTGCGCGATCAGGTCGATGACAGACTGGTGCTGCTTCTTCCAATCGTTCCATAGCTCGACCGATTGCTTCCAAGCGATCTCCTGTTCGGCGCTCTTCATCGTGGAATCCATGATCTTGAAGTCTCGGTCCACCTGATCCCAGTCCTGTCGCAGGCGGGTCAGCTCGCCATTCTGCTCTTTGGCATCCAGGCTGGGAATCAGCAATGTGCGCTCTGCTCGCTGGATGGCGGCCAGGGTTCCCTGCATATCCGTCAACGTGGTCACGGCAGGCAAATGACTCATTGCCATTTCGTCATAGGTCGCCTTGGCCGAGTTGAGCCCATACCAGCCTAGAAACGCGACAACCGCAGCCATTCCTGCGACCGCGGCAAAGGCTCCGATCAGTTTGACTTTGATAGAGATGTTCTGTAGCACGTTGTTTCTCCTGTAAGCTCCTGCCATGACCCCACGGGCTAGCCCGCGATCCCGCGGAATCTTCAACATCCTCGCTTCCTAGCCGCTCAAGCGGCGCTACCTCTCCTCATCTAAACGGTCTGATGCTCGCCCGTCGAGGATCGAGCGAGTCTGACCGTGCCCAATACAGGTGCTACGTCCAGTGTAGCTTTGCCTGGATCAAGGTCCTATGCTCCGGCGGTCTATTTCTCACTGCACTGTAAGCCCGCCCAAGCCGGTGCTTGGGTACTCAGGGCAAGGGCACAGAGAGGCCGGCTATTGACCCGGACTCTCTGTGCCTTGCTCTACCTGGTCTAGCCTCGGAGGAGTGAAAGCACCGATTGTGGTGCGGAGTTGGCCTGGGCCAGCACGGCAGTGCCCGCCTGGTTCAGGATCTGTGCGCGCGTCAGATTCACCATCTCCGCCGCGACGTCCAGATCGCGGATTCGGCTCTCCGACGCTTGCAGGTTCTCAGCCGAGACGGCCAGATTGGCAATGGTATGTTCCAGACGGTTCTGGTACGCGCCCAGGTCGCTACGGGCGCTGGAGACGGTGTCGATGGCCGTGTCGATGTCGGTCAGAGCGCTCGTCCCGTTCACCGTCACCGTGGAGACGCCCAGGGTAGAAGCCGTCACATCCTGCATGGTCATGGCCATCGTCTGGCTGCTGTTGGCGCCGACCTGCAGGGTGACAGTCGTCGTCGTGCCATCCAGGATAGCCGTCGTGTTGAACTCGGTCGTGGTGGCGATCCGATCGATCTCGCTGCTTAGCGCATCCACCTCTGATTGAATGGCCGAGATGTCCTCGGTCGCCAGCGTGCCGTTCTGGGCTTGAACCACTAGCTCCCGCATGCGCTGCAGCATGGTGTGGATCTCGTTCATCGCACCCTCGGCCGTCTGCACGAGAGAGATGCCATCCTGCGCATTGCGCGAGGCCTGGTTCAGACCTTTGGACTGCGCCTGCAGCTTCTGACTGATCGAGAGACCCGCGGCATCGTCTGCCGCCCGGTTGATACGCAAGCCTGAGGAGAGCTTCTCCACCGACTTGCTAAACGATACGCTGTTCAGGAATAAGTTACGCTGCGCATCCAATGCCTCGATGTTGGTATTGATTCTGACGCCCATTTCTTACAGCCTCCTCTGCTGTGCCGAGACTGAATCCTTTCAGCCCCTTCAACGATTTTCTGGCGGTCACCCCGGCCTACTGGCTCGTCGGTCACCTCCCAATCCTAGCTCGCCCGAGCTGGACCGCCTCCGTATTTATTTATCGGCTATACCCCTCCCATCGCACAGGTCCCAAAGATGTTCTTCCTGGCTGTTTACCCTGACACTGGGCTCCTATCAGGGGAGGTACTTCGGTCCTTGCTCTACCACTACGGCGTGACCTGTTGTCATAGGGATTACAGAGCAAAGGAAGGCCGACCCACAGGATCGGCCTCCCGAGATATATCACAATCTATTGCTAACGGAGAAGCGATAGCACCGATTGTGGTGCGGAGTTGGCCTGAGCCAGCACGGCTGTACCCGACTGGTTCAGGATCTGTGCGCGCGTCAGATTCACCATCTCCGCCGCGACGTCCAGATCGCGGATTCGACTCTCCGACGCTTGCAGGTTCTCGGCCGAGATGGCCAGATTGGCAATGGTATGTTCCAGACGGTTCTGGTACGCGCCCAAGTTACTGCGGGCGCTGGAGACGGTGTCGATGGCCGTGTCGATGTCGGTCAGAGCGCTCGTCCCGTTCACCGTCACCGTGGAGACACCCAGGGTAGAAGCCGTCACGTCCTGCATCGTGAGGGCCATCGTCTGGCTGTCGTTAGCGCCGACCTGCAGGGTGACAGTCGTCGTCGTGCCATCCAGGATAGCCGTCGTGTTGAACTCGGTCGCGGTGGCGATCCGATCGATCTCACTGCTTAGCGCATCCACCTCTGATTGAATGGCCGAGATGTCCTCGGTCGCCAGCGTGCCATTCTGGGCTTGAACCACTAGCTCCCGCATGCGCTGCAGCATGCCGTGGATCTCGTTCATCGCGCCCTCAGCCGTCTGGACGAGGGAGATGCCGTCCTGCGCGTTGCGCGAGGCCTGGTTCAGACCTTTGGCCTGCGCCTGCAGCTTCTGACTGATTGAGAGACCCGCGGCATCGTCTGCCGCCCGGTTGATCCGCAAGCCCGAGGAGAGCTTCTCCACCGACTTGCTAAACGATAAGCTGTTCATGAACAGGTTGCGCTGGGCGTCCAGCGCCTCGATGTTAGTGTTGATTCTGACGCCCATTTCTTACAGCCTCCTTTGCTGCAGTAAGACTGAGTCCTTTCCGTCCTCCGATGCCAAAGAACGCGACCGCGATTTGCCGCCGGTCGCCGCGGTCGACCTACTCCGGCCCTGTGCGAGCCCCATACCCCCTCATTCCCATTGATCGGCTGAAGAGAACAAGACGGAAAGACCAAACCGCGTGAAGCTTTGGTGAAGGTTCAGTAATAGAGAGAAAGTCCGAGCTACGGGAGGAGGTGATCGGTTAACTGAGAGGCGGTCACAGATAAGAGTCGGCGTGGTTCGCGGAGGCACGCCCCAGGGCCGCGGGCATCTCGCCCGCGAGCAAGCGCCAGACCGCCGCGGTCTCCGAGACCGCGGCGGTCTCGTCCGCGCTCCCAGGTGGCCTCGCCCGGCGATTATGACTAAGTCTCGACCAACTGGGAGGCATTAATGTGGTGGACGTAGTACCGCTAATGCTGGACGGGATAGACCTGCACCGACATAGCTTTCTCTAGCGGCACTTTTGATCCCTAAAAGTCGATGCCTTCTCGGGCGGCGAGACCTTTCTGGTACGGGTGCTTGATCTCTCGCATTTCGGTCACCAGGTCGGCCACCTCGATGATCTCCGGCAGGGCGTCGCGCCCGGTCAGCACGATGTCCAGTTGTTCTGGCTTCTGCCTCAAGAACTCCAGTACCGGGGTTGGGTCGAGCATTCCGTACGACAGGGCGTTGTTGATCTCGTCGAAAATCACCACGTCGAAATCGCCGGAGGTGGCCTTCTGGATGCCGAGCTCCCAGGCCTGCTGAACGGCCGCGATGTGCTTGGGGTGCCGCTTAGCCGCGGGCGTCGGTACGAAGCCAATGCCCTTTGGGACGATCTCCAGATCCGGGCCAAGATGCTTGACCGTCTCGTACTCACCGGAGCTCTGCGAGCCTTTGATGAACTGTACCATGAAGACGCGCTTGCCACGCCCGACAGCTCGGAAAGCCAGACCCAGCGCGGCCGTGGTTTTGCCCTTGCCGTTGCCCGTGTAGACTACGATGAGTCCGGGACCGGTGCTTGCTCTAGGCATAGTTCTACCCCCTGTGAGGTTGGGTCCCTGCCTACTCCTGCTTACCCCTGCCTGTTACCCTGCGGAAAACGTCTCGGGCTGCACTTGGAAGGCTTAGCAACCCACCTCTCAACCACAGGAAGAAAAGCAGAAGAATGAGTCCGTAGATGATGGGCTGCACGTATCTTGCCGCCCTCAGGGAATGCACGAGACCTTCGATGAACAGCACTCCGACTATTGGTCCCCAAAAACTCGTCAGGCCACCAACCACAGCATAGATTTGTAGATAGAGGCCGCTATTAAGGCCAAACGTTTCGGGGGCCGCTTGGTGGAGATAAGTGCTGGAGAAGGCCCCGGCAAGCCCGCAAAAAGCGGCCCCGACACAGAATACCAGCATCCGATAGCGCAACATGCTGACACCTAGATGTTGTGCAAGCTCATCGTTGCCACCCAGGCTGCGTATTAGAAGACCAAGGGGCGATCGCTCAATGCGATACATAACGGCCAGGCTGATAGCTCCGATCGCTAACATTGTGTAGTAGTTGTATAGGATCCGCGGATCAGTGCTGAATTGCAGTGAACCGACAGCCAGGCCTGGGATACCGGTCAAACCTTGGTCTCCGCCGGTAAGCGCTGGGAATGACCTCATTGCGGACGTTGAAATCAATACCAATGCTACCGTGGCGATGCTGAAATAAACGCCGGGCACCCTCAGAAGAATCAGTCCCAGCATCAATGCTATCAGGACCGAGATTGCAGCAGCTGCTACCAGCCCAATCCAAGGGTCGAGCTGGAGTCTTAGGATGACAAACCCAGCCCCGTACGCCCCCGTCATGAGGAAGAAGTTCTGTCCGATGGTAAGGCGGCCGGACAAGAACAGCAGCCGCAGCGCCACGGTCCCCACCACGAGAATGACCAATGTGATGGCGAGGTGAGTGTACTCCCTCGATACTAAGAACGGTAGTGCAAGAAGCGCAATTCCTAGCACTATTAGCGCCCAATACCCTCTCCATCGCGTGGACACGAACATGATCTTCCTAGCGGTATGGCCGCTTGACTCGCTTAATCTCGTGGACGTAAACATTATCCGTTCCCCGCTCTATCTGTTTCGTGGTGCTTGCGCACTCCAACTACCATAGGATCAGGAAGCCCGCTCCGGTTTACCCCGCGCCACCCAGCCTTCGGTTGGGTTTTTCGGTCGCCTATGGCGAACGGTCCCTCAGCCTATCGGCACATTAGTGCGAATGGATAAGATAGCCGAAAAGACCATTGGGCCTGAAGACTAGCAGCGCAAACAGAACACTGTAGACCACGACGTCGCTGAAGTCCGCCCCAATGAACTGCGACGTCAGCACGCTGGTGAAACCAATGATCAACACGCCTAGTACGGTCCCTAACAGGCTCCCCATTCCTCCTACGACAACTGCAACCAAAGCGGTCAACAAGAAACCGAACCCCATGTAAGGACCGACACCAAAAACCACTCCGTTGATGCCGCCGCTCAGTGCTGCCAAGCCGGTGCCGATCGCCATAACGATGACGCCATTTCGATTTATGTCGATGCCGTGGACGGATGCGGCCTCAGGGTCCTGAGCACAGGCGCGAATAGTTTTGCCCAGGAGGGTCAAACGCAGGAAAGCCAGCAGGGCAACAAGTGCCGCTATCCCCACCAGTGTCACAAAAGCGCGCGTCTGAGGGATAAACACTCCCAGGAGATTGAAGCTCCCCGAGAATGGGGACGGAATCCGTTGTGTCCCCAGTCCTTGCCCCATCAGGTCCACTGTGACGAGTACCCCCGTCTGCAGTATAAGGATCAAGCCGACCGAGACGATCAAGCTGGGGAGCAACATCGTGCGGAACTGACGGAAAACGTACCGTTCCAGGAAGACGCCCAAGATTATCACGGGAATCGGAGCCACAAGAAGAGCCAACCAGTAGTTCACATTATGGAGAGCGACCAGAAACCACACCATGTAACCACCTAGCATGAATAGCTCTCCGTGGGCTAGGTTGGCGATGCGCAAAATGCCGAAGATCAAGCTGAAGCCGACCGCCATCGGCATCAGTGTCATACTAACGAATAGGCCATTAACGATGATACTCAGCATATCGACCACCTATGGAGTACACTATCTCGACCTGCGCTGAAACACAGGCGCCCTGGCGACAGCATGATGCTATCCTACGATATCCCAAGGTATTCTCGCTTGACTAGATCGTCTGCCATGAGGTCCTCGCTTTTACCGTGCAGAACGACCTCACCGAGTTGCAGCAGGAAACAGAAATCGCTCCATTCCAAGGCTACTTCTGCGTTTTGTTCTGCCCACAGAATACCTATGCCGCTACGGCTTAGTTCCTTAACTACCTGCCCCATAGACTGCGATACCAGCGGTGAGACGCCGGCGGTCAATTCATCGATTAGAATATAGCGGCAATCCTTTACCAGAGTCTGTGCGACACACAACATCTGGAGCTCGCCACCGCTTAACTTGCCAGCAGCTATCTTCTTCCTCTGCTTAAGAATGGGGAAGAGCTCGAAGGCCTTGTGCAGCCCTTCTTCAATCGGGGCTTTACTTCCGTATCCGGCGATTTCCAGATTCTCCAGTACGGTCATGAAAGGAAACACGCGGCGGCCCTCCAGGCAGTGTGCTACTCCTAGCCTCGCCATCTCGTGAGGCTTCTTCCTGGCAACTGAAACGCCATCCAGTATCACCTCACCCGCAACCTTAGGAACCAAACCGGAGATCGCGCGAAGCAGTGTGCTCTTGCCGCTCCCGTTGACCCCGATCACCGCCGTGACGCTCCCAGGTTCAACATCCAGGGACACACCGCGCAATACGGGCGCGGCGCCATAACTCGCAGCCAAATTCTTCACTTGCAGCACGACTAGAGCCTTCTTCCCAAATAAGACTGTATCACCGTTTCGTCAGACGTCACGTCCCTAGCCGACCCCTCAGCCAGCTTGCGGCCGAAGGACATAGCTGTGAGACGGTCCACGAAATCGACGATGGATTTCACATGGTGCTCGATCAGCAGGACCCCCATACCACTCGATGGCGAGACCAGTTCCCGCACCACCTTCATAACACTATTGGCTTCCTGCCAACTCAGGCCTGCAAGCGGTTCATCCAGCAGGAGGAATTGCGGGTTGGCAATCAGCGCAACGCCTAATCCCACTATCCGCTGCTGGCCAGGCGTCAAACTGGAAACCTGCCGGTCCTTCAGATGGGCAATGCCGAGACGGTCCATAGTGTTCGTGGCCTGAATCGAAAACTGCCTTTCCCCGTCGCGCAGTTTCCTTCCCAGGATTGAATGCCATGCCAAACCTTTCTGGTGTTGGCCATACCAGGCCACGCGCATGTTGTCCAGAAGGGTGAATTGCCAGAACAGGCTGTTCATCTGGAAGGTACGCATGATCCCGGCACAGGCCCGTCGATGCGGCGGCCAGCGAGTTATCCTTGAGCCGTTGAGGAGTACCTCACCGGAGGTGGGCGCACACTTCCCCGTGAGCAAGTTCACCGCAGTGGACTTGCCGGCACCATTGGGACCTATCAAGCCGACTAACTCCCCTTCTGCAACCTGCAAGTCGAGTTCGTCGACAGCAATTAGTCCTCCGAAGCGCTTGGTCAGTTTGATACCTTGAAGCATCTACCGTCCTCCCGGGCCGAATCCTGCGCATCGGCTGTCACGTCTTCTGAGATCGGTGCTAGTGTTGTTTCACAGAAGTCCGGCTCAGGGGAACGAGCTTGCCCCCTCTCCCTCTGGGAGAGGGCTGGGGTGAGGGTGTCCCGGCGAGGCACATCTCCTCGCGCCCTCACCCTAACCCTCTCCCAGAGGGAGAGGGAACAGGACGCTACACCGACTGTGTCGAACTTTTCAGGCCACGGTTCTCCCCGCACTGCCACGTGGCCGCGTATAGGAGAGAATGCCGGCAGACGATTCCCTGCGGGGAAGTGCCCGCTGCTATCGGACACATACCGGTGCCACTCACAGCGACTCCTCCGCCGTGGCCGTCTGCCGGCGCGTGATGTCTTTCCTGCCTGATGCTGCGGTGTGCACCAGATAGGTACGTTCGCACTTGCCATCTAGGTCCCTGGTGCGTCGTTCCTCACATGCGGTATCCTGTCGGACAAGACCGCCGCGGTTTCCGAAACCGCGGCGGTCTCCGGCGGCGGTCCAATTGCGCCGCCTTCGCAGTGCGCTACTGACTTACGGAACGACGTACTTAGTTACCGTACAATTGCTTCTGGCTGTCCACCATGTCGGCGGGTGAAATAGCGGCCAAGACTGTGTGCTTTCCGCCCTTAGCCTCGCTGACGAAAGCGGGAGTGTACGCCTGACGGTTGATGCCGTAGAACCCTTGTCCGCCGAAGCTAATCGGACCCCACGGACTATCTAGCGGCTGCGTCTCCATCACCTTGATCAGCTTGCTAGCGTCAGTGCTTTGCGCTTTGGTAATGGCGCTGGCAAGGACGAACGGGTACGAATAGAATTCGGTGGAGAAGGGCGATGGCGCTGTGTTGTACTTAGCCTGGAAGTCTTTCAAGAACTGCGCGATCCCGCTTGGGACGAGTGGCGATGCGGGATCCATTTCGATGCCCATCACGCCTTCCATGCCCGCGGCCCCCACCGTCTTGAATACGTTGGGGTCAAGGCCTGTTTGCGACCATATCTGCCCCTTATACCCCTTTTCCCTCAACTGGCTGATGATGGCAGGGCCCGGTACGCTACCCGGAATCGAGACTGCGTCCGGATTTGCCGCAAGCACCTTGTCGATGATGGTATAGAAATCCGTTGTACTGGTTTGAAAAGTCTGGTCGCCAACGACTTTCAAGCCATACGCGGCAAAAGCCTTGTTGTAGGCAGCCACCCCTGCCTGTATCCCAGCGTTGTCCGTGGCGAGAGTATACACCGTCTTGACTTGAGGACGGTTCTTGGACACCCAGCTAACCCAAGGACCAGCAATCTCGGCTGGCGTTTGCGTCAGGCGGAATGTCTGCGTGTGAGTCGGTCCAATTGCGTCTTTAGAGTTGGTCAGGGCAAATTGCAGGACATTTGGACTCTTGTCCACCGTGGGCAGGGTAGCCAAGGTCGTGACACTTGAGAAGGTGAAGAGATAGTTCACCTTGTCGGTGTACAACTGCTTGTTGAGCACAGTGACGGCCTTGGACGGGTCTCCCGCGTCATCGTCCGCGATCAGCCTAAACTTGTACACCGTATCGCCAACTTTGATCCCCGTTGCATTGACCTTCGCGACAGCCATCTCTGCCGCCCGTGACACTTCTATGCTCAGATTCGCGTTTGTGCCGGTCAAGTTCAAACTGACGCCGATCGGTAACACCACCTCTTGACCCGCCGCCGTGTTCTCCTTACTGGTGGTGCCAGAGGTCTTAGGGGTCTCAGACCCCGTCGTTGGGCTGGAGCCCTGACCGCATGAAGCCAGCAATATGGTCGCCAACAAAAGGCAAACTGTCGTGTAGCCTGCCCTCAGGAGTCTCTTCTTCATCACCACACTATCCTCCTACAATTCTCAATAACTGCCAGCGGATTACCAGTTGCTTAACGCCGACTTGACCTGGAGTCCCCCCTTTCCCCATCAGGCTGGCATGCAATTCGCTGCCACAAACTCTTCAGAATACAGCTTGATGTCTTTCACAAGCATGTCAAGCGATGCCCCGGGGTGCTCCTTTGCTTCCCGCTCAGCGACCTTCTGTGTATTGCGCTCAATCAGCTCTTTGGTAAATGGCAAGCCACCGGTTTCGAGATATCTCATGGCGCCCGTTGCGTCTCGCACCGGTAGCACCTTCCCCTTTAGTGACAGCCAGGATGAAAACGGCACGTCCAATACGCCGGCCTCGACCGCTCGTATTTCCCCGACCTGTGGATCGCCCTCGCCCATTTCGATGACCCTGTCCAATATGCACCGGGCTTCCGCTACGATCACGTCCTTCTCTTCTCGAATCGCCGCGTTGTCAAACGGACCAAGATTCTTCACCATGCTATTGACTTGCTTGGTCAACCTGGTGACGGTCACATTTCCCTGGAATTTCGTTATCCCAAGTGCCTCCTCAACCGACTTCTGGTAGATGTACTCAACCGGAGCCAGCGCGGACGCAACAGCGAACATCGAGGCAAACCCGGAAGCTCGTGCCAAATCCTTGGGCCAATCTCCCATGAAAGGCCAGGAACTCAATGTGAAATCCAAATCCCTATAGCCAAAGCGCTGGAGGTACTCTTCTCCGAGTTCCCTGCAGGCTCTCAGAGCTGCCACATCCTGAACCAAATGCCCCTGGAGTGCGTGACACAAACCGGTGTGCCTTACACCCTGCCCCACGGTAAGCAACAAATTTAAGACGGCAATAGCTATGTTCAAGCTGGGAGGGCAGTACCCGTGCATGAGCGCATAAGAGTGAACATGCACCGGAGCGCCTCTCTCAGTGTAGTAGGCCGCCAGCCGCGCGATATATTGGCTATTCTGTATTCGCTTGTCCAAGGGGTAGCGTTTGCTGTGTAACACCAACTCCTGGAGGTCATGGTTGAAATTGGCCGTGGCGCCCGCCGCCAGGGCTATCTCCCAGGTCAGCGTTGGATCCTCATCTGCGCTGTAGCCCTCGATGGCGATATCCCCGAGTTCGAACACCCGCCGGGACTCTTCCACGCCGTAGCAGACAATGGGGAATCCATTCAGCATGGAGCGATTGCTTCTCTTGCTCTCTTCCAATGCCTTCTCGGCATCCTCATACCGATTCTTGCGAGTATAAGTGTCGGTATGAAACATGACGAGATCAGCGCCGGCATCCCGAACCGCAGCCAGATGCTCGCCCGTTTCTTCAGCAGTGGTATGGCCGAGGCCGACTTCAACCAGGATCTCTCCCTTCTTCTGCGCCTCCTGTACTCTGTTTGTGAAGACCCTGTGTTTTGGCAGTCGCCTGTGGTATTCAATGGCTTCTTCAAGGTCCACCGCTCGGCCGGTGGGCCACCCTGACAGCACGTCTTTTCTTCTCTGCAGAAGCTCTTCGTCGCTCCATCTCTTGTTGCTAACTAAGCCCATCTGGTGCCCTCCGTTATTCTGAGGAATACTGCTACACTCCAGGCGTGAGCGCAAGATCAGCCTTCAGGTCTCGCACAAAGTCTTTCAGGTCAACGGTTGAAGGATAGACCCTATTGAAACCCAGAGACTTAAACTCTTCTTCTATTTCGCTCCATTCTGCTTGCCTGGGGCTCAGATAGCCTCCGATGTACAGCAGAATATCCTTCAAACCGGCCTCTTCACACTTCTCTCTCAGCCCCCTCGCATCGATACTCCCCAGTCCGTAGATGGAGGTGATACAGATGGCTGCGGCATGTGTCTCCACGGCAGCATCAATGAATTCTTCCTGCGACACCAGGTTCCCCAACCTATGGACCTTGAAACCGGCCTGTTCCAGAACGTGGGAGACCAGCCAGGTACCTATAATGTGAGCATCTGCACCTAAAACGCCCGTCACTACGGACGCTTCGAGTAGGGAGTTTCCCTCTTGAGTAGACAAGCTTCGCCTCCTCCAAAATGGTAGCTTCTTGTGGATCCCAGCTCTTAGCCCACCGCTCCAGCACTGCGCAGTCTTCCGATGTCTGCCTCGCTGTAACCCAGCTCGGCAAGGACCTGGTCGGTATGAGCTCCGGCAACGGCACCTAGGCTCCTTACCTGCCCTGGTGTTTCGGATAGTTTTGTGGGGACGCCAACCTGTCGGACCTTCCCGAGGCTTGGATGGTCAACCTCCAACAGCATCTGCCGATGGAGGATTTGCGGGTCCGCAAACGTCTCATCCATGTGCCAAACCGGCGTAAGGCATGTCTGTTTGTCTTTCGCCAGTTCAAACCATTCGTTCCTCGTCTTGGTGAGGAATATTTCGGTCAAGACCACGCGCAGATGCTCCAACTCCGAGGCTTTGGAATCGAATTTCAAAGCGATCAGATCCTCACGTCCGAGAAGAAGGCACAGGTTTTTCCAGAAGTGGTCTTCTGAGCATCCGATAGAGATATACTCTCCATCTTTGCATTTGTAGACGCCCACCCATGGAGCGTCGCCCCCACCTCCGACACTTTCCCCTTGTTGCGGAACTCGACCGCTGAGAAAATAGTAGGACGCTTCCATAGACAGCAAGGATACTACGCCGTCAAGATACGCACAGTCAACAAACTGCCCTCTGCCCGTCCTCTCTCGCGCCATGAGCGCCATAAGGATGCCGATGACGCCTTGCATGCCCGCACCAGCCATATCGGCCAGGAGGTTGGATGGCGGACAGGGTGCCCCATCCTTTGGACCAACCAGGCTTAGCGCACCGCCTAGTGCGATGAAGTTCACGTCGTGAGCTGGCATTTCGCGGTACGGACCGCTTTGACCGAATCCGGTAAGCGCGCAGTAGACAAGCCTGGGATTCATTTCTCTGAGCGTGTCATAGTCGGCCTTCAGACGCTTCATAACTCCTGGCCGAAAGCCCTCGATGAGCACATCAGCTTTCTGGACAAGTTTGTAGAGTACATCGCGTGCTTCCTCATCTTTCAGATCGAGCACAATACTCCTCTTGTTCCGATCCGGAGCATAATGGGCCGCAAAGTCCGCGGTGGTCGTATCTATGTCGTGGCCCTTGTAGCTGATAGGAAACTGAGCTCCGGGGGGATCGATCTTGATAACCTCGGCGCCAAAATCCCCCAGAACCATAGCCGAGTAGGCACCTGGGAAGCGCCTGGAAAGATCCAAAACCAAAAGCCCACTCAGCGCACCTGATTCCTTCATGACTCCTGCTTCCTTCTATCCGCCGGCTCTGGCGTCTACCACTTTCGGATAGCGGCTAGTTTACTATCTCTTCTTCCTTTAGTCGTATGATGTCGTCCCAATCGTAGCCGACTTCCATAAGGATCTCCTCTGTATGCTGTCCCAGTTCAGGAGCGGTGCGTGAGACGACTGGTGGCATTTCGCTTAGCTCGATTGGATTGCGCACGAGCCTTATTGGTCCCAGAGCCGGATGATCTACATCCGTAAGGTATCCATTGGCCAAGACCTGGGGGTCATTCATCACTTCTGGAAACGTTTGGGCGGGGCCCCAGATAACTTCTTCCGAATCCAACCGTTTGCCCCATTCGTCCCTGTCTCTTGTAGCGAATACGTCATCCAGGATAGTGATGAGCTCGACGTTGTTTGCTGCCCGCGTCGGAACATCTATGAAACGAGGGTCCCGCTCCAAATCCGGCCGCTCCAGCGCTCGGCAAAAGCCAGGCCAGTAACGGTCCGACTGGAATGAGGCCAACACAAGCCACTTCCCATCCTTAGCTCGGTATGTATTCCAGAGGGGATTGACGGCCCGCTTCCTATCATGGAAGGGGTATTCCGCGCCAGTGGCGATGACGCTCTGCAAAGGAACGGCACAACCCCATATTCCCATGCCGAGCAAGGACAGAGATACCTTTTGTCCCAAGCCCGTTCGCTCTCTGGCATAAAGCGCAAGTCCGATACCCCCGGCCAGAGCCAACGAAGCTGACAGGTCCCCCATGCCGACTGGAACAAAGGGCGGCGTTTGTCCCTCTCCCGCCAGGGATGCCATGATACCCGACCTCGCCCAGTAAGCGGCGATATCATAACCCGGGCGTTCCCGTTCATCGCCTTCTTCGCCGTAACCGCTGCCATGAACATAGATCAGTCGAGGGTTAGCTTTCCTGAGAGTTTCGTAGTCAAGTCCATATTTGCAGAGGGCACTTTGACGAAGGGAAACCGTGAAAACATCGGCTTCCTCTACCAGCCGGCGAATGATCTCCTGCCCTTGTTTCTGACTCGCGTCAATGCCTATGCCCCTCTTGTTCCGGTTGTTGAGCTCCCAACTGTAGTTCCAGGCCCCTGTTGGAATGGCACCCACGGACAGCAGTCCTCTTGTCCCATCCCCGCGCGTCGGATGCTCTATCTTAATTACGTCAGCTCCCCAGTCTCCAAGGATCGCCGCGACCGAAGGCATGAATGCGAACTCAGTAAAGTCGACGACCCTGATTCCGTCGAGTGCCCCACGAGTACCTGCAGACGTCCCTTCGCTTGTCATCAGTTCATCTCCCCAATCATCGTTCCCACTGTGCCTACAGCGGCTCTCAAACAGATTGAACGCAGGGACGATCGAACTTTCGTTCGATCGTCCCTATTCCATTGAGCCCGTGGGGGCAGATTCCACAGCCACGCGGCAAGGGCAGTCGTCCCTGAAGGACGGTCCTCCAGTACACCTAGAAGGTAACGTACTCATCGACCGAGACGACGACGAAGTTCTTGGCTTCCGTCTTCCGCTCCGCGGCCAGGTCGCGGCTGAGGCGGTCGAACAACTCGCCCGAGGAAAGCACATCGGCCCGCCCCCACACCCGCACGCCGTGCCGGGTAGCCGGATCGAGAACCAACGCGGAGACCTGAGGATTTTCCAGCAGGTTGGCTATGGTTCGCGGGGACCTTACGTCGGCGAAAACCACGTGCTCGTCGTCGAGCACCTGGAAGGTGCCCTTGGCCGAAACGTTTGGTCGGCCGGACTTGTCTGCGGTAGCCACCAGTCCCGGATGCGTCTGGGCTATGATAGTCTTTGCCTCTTCAGAAAGAATGGCCATTGGATCTTCCCCTCTCTTCCTTTGCATCTCTGGCATCCGCCAGGACGTGCATCGTTCCGGGCCATTATGTCACGCGACCAACCACCCGATGGCGCTTGTCTATCTAGACACGCTCGGGTCGCTTGCTCAATAGAATGTCCACGTAATCTTTGATGCCCTGCTCCATGGAGTACTCGGGCTTGAATCCAAGCTCGTCACGAATGCGTTGGGTATCGAGGTAGGGCACCATGGTTGCGGCCTCCGTGCCTATCTCTATGGCGGCATTTGGAAACAGGGTCTTCAAGTAGTCGACGGTATCCTTAACCGGACGCACTTCGCACATGAAGTTAAATATGCGGTGCTCGGGTCTGTCGGCCTTGTAGGCACAGTAAAAAGCGAGAGCACAATCTTTCACGTAAGACCAGGGCAACAAATGGTTCTCTGGGGGCGCCGTCGACGCCTCACCCCGAACGGTTCGTTCAATCAGATAGGAGTGGACATCGCCTGTCCCTGGGTAAATACCCCAGGACGCAAAGCCAGCTCGCTGCGCTCGGCCCAGTCCATAGGTGGAACTTATCCGCAGCGCGATGTGATCAAATCCGTACTTTCGCACCAGATCCTCGGCATAGTGCTCGTTGAAAAGCTTGGAAGCGCCATAAAGCGAATTGATGGCGGGCTTATCATCCTCAGTCAAAAAGCTGGCCTTCTCGGAAGACGAAACGATCCCGTTCACCGCGGCGGAGCTGGCCCAGATCACCCGTCTTACCCCGCTAACACGAGCCATTTCAAACAGGTTTGTCGTGCCAACTATGTTGGTACGAACAGCCTGCGAAGGATGTTTCTGGTCCTGGAAGATCAGATAGGCTAGATGGAATATGACCGTGATGTCGTGGTTCTTCAGGACAGTCATCAACTCGAGCGGGTCGGAGAAATCACCTTGGACGACATCTACATGAGCAGCTATGTCCTGAACGTTGTCAAGGTTTGGAGTAAGATCAAAGAGCGTTAGCCTATCTTCACCTTCATCGATAAGTTTTCTGGCCAGATAAGAACCGATGAACCCTGTACCGCCCGTTATCAGTATCGACATGGACAGTCCTTTCCAACGTCCCTTCTAGCGTTCAGTGTTACTCGCCCCAGGAGAACCGAAATCTCTGGTCCTCTTCTCCACACGCGAGTTTGCATGAATCGACTTATCAATCGTGCCGAAGTCCGAGGGTATGCTCTGCGATCAGCGTGCGGTGCAGCTCGCTCGTCCCCTCGACAATCTGGAATATCTTCGCATCGCGGAAGTAGCGCGAAACCGGGTACTCGTCGGAGCAGGCGTACGCGCCGAAGATCTGGGCGGCATCGGTCGCCACCTTCATCAAGGTGTCGCTGGCGTACATCTTGGCCATCGAGCTATCTTTCCTAGAGCGCTCTCCCCCTTGATCCTTGACCCAGGCCAAGCGGTAGGTCAGATGCCGTGCCGTCTCGAGCCCGATTACCATGTCCGTGATCTTGGATTGAATTAACTGGAACCGTCCGATCGGCTGTCCGAAGACGATGCGCTCCTTGGCGTAGCGCACGCTCTCTTCCAGACAGGCGCGAATCACCCCGCAGGCCCGCGCTGCCACCCCGAGCCGACCGTTCTCCACGGAGGACATGGCCACGGCGAATCCCTGCCCCTCCTCACCAATGCGGTTCTCCACCGGAATCCTGCAGTCGTCGAACATCAACTCGCCAGAAGAGAGCGGCCGAAAACCTAACTTGTTCTTGAACGGTCGCACCGATAGTCCGGGAGTGTCTTTCGGGAAGACGAAAGCCGTTATGCCCTTGTGCCGCCGTGATTTGTCCATTTGAGCGAAGGAGATAAACCAGCTCCCGTACTCGAGGTTGCTGATCCAGGTCTTCATTCCGTTCACGACATAGCTGTCGCCGTCC
>SCTZ01000003.1 GCA_004297765.1 Chloroflexota bacterium
GACCCGGAGAATCGGCTAATCTTCGCGACCGGGCCGTTTACGGGAACGCATGTCCAGTCCCCCGCTAACTTTCAAGTTATCTCACAGAATCCCATTACCGACTGTCACCTCGCCGTGGCTAATTCCCACGGCTTCTGGGGGCCGCGTCTCAAATTCGCAGGCTTTGACGCCATAGTCGTCCAGGGTGCGGCCGACAGGCCTGTCTATCTGTGGGTCCACGACGGGGAGTGCGAGATTCGTGATGCCAGCCATATCTGGGGCAGGGCGGACACCTTTCAAACCGAGGACCTTATCAAGAAAGAGCTTGGCCAACAAAGGGCTTCGGTAGCGGCGATCGGGCCGGCCGGGGAAAACCTCTGTGCTTCAGCCATGATAGGGAACGAACACGGGCATATCGCCGCCAAAGGCAACATAGGCATGGTTATGGGTTCAAAGCGTCTTAAGGCTATAGCTGTCTATGGAACTGGCAAAGTGCCCGTCGCTCACCCTGCCGAGTTCACGGCGCTCGCCAGGAAGTGGCGGGACGAGAGCTTCAAGACGCATCTCGGGGCCATGGTTAACTCGTTTGGAACTGCCGGCCTCGTTCCGGAGACTCACGAGGCCGGCCAGCTACCGACAAAGAACTTTACCACCGGTGTCTTCCCGGAGTATGAAACGCTAAGCGGGCAATACGTGAGGAAGACATATGAGATGAAACGGAACCCGTGTTATGGTTGCAGCCTGGCACACTGCCACACGATGAAAGTGACAGAAGGCCCCTATAAGGGTTTCGTGGGAGAGGAGCCCGAGCATGAGGCTATGTCGAATCTCGGCTCTCTTATCGGGGTGAGCGATGCCGGCACGGTGGCCTGGCTGAACGATTATGTGGACAGGCTGGGCCTCGATGCCAACTGGGCCGGGTCCATAGTTAGCTGGGCGATAGAGGCCAGTGAGAGAGGCATTCTGAGCCGGGATGCTCTTGGAGGTCTGGAGCTTCGTTGGGGCGATGAAAAGGCGGCGGCCGAATTGATAAGGAGGATAGCTTATAGAGAGGGCATCGGCGACGTCCTGGCTCTTGGTCTGAAGAGGGGGCCGCAGGAGGTTGGTGGCGAAGAAGCCGCCGCCTTTGCGGTGCATATCAAGGGGGAAACTAACCACGCCCACGATAGCCGGGCAAACTGGGGTCAGTTACTGGGACTCTGCATAGCCGGGGCTGGTCCGAGATGGGAAGCCCCGGGGCGCGGCCCGAGGTACGAGGTAGAGGGAAGAGCTGAAGCCGTCAGAAATGGCCAAATCAACAGGCTTTTCTTGGATACCCTGGGCGTATGCTGGTTTGGTTTCGCGAGCATACAAACCGTAGTTGAGACGTATACCGCTCTCATTGGCTGGCCGCTCGATGTTGACGAAGCGATCGTAATAGGTGAGAGGATAGCCAACGTCCAACGGGCGTTTAGTGTCAGGCGTGGATTCAGGCCGGAGATGGACCTGGATTTGTCGCCGAGGCTGCTCGAACCACCGCCGGACGGGGGTGCCAAAGGCAGGACTATCGCCCCCCACCTCAAAGGTATGGTACAGGAATACAATGCGCTGATGGACTGGGACTGGGAGAGCGGTAAGCCCTCGAGAACCAAGCTGGAGCAGCTTGGTTTGCCTGACGTGGCAAGAGACCTCTGGGATGGATGCCTTTGACTCTAACGCATTTTACGCACGTTCGGGGACCAAACACACAGCGTGGCCTCCCGTGCTAGCCGATCCCCAGAGGTAAGGACTATTTGACTACCTGTCAGAGTTATCTGCCCCTTTTTGACAGTGCGGTCGGGTTCAAAGATGGGATCGATTTGGCCACACTGACTGAGGACTGGTCATGAATAGCGGTATCTTGGCTATCCACCCTAGGTGGGTCCTGAAAGACTCATAGGTTGTTGTGTCCGCGGAGCGTTTGGAAAAGTCAAACAGTTACTGTTGTTCAACAGGAAGGTATGCGCGCAGTCGGAGCCAAGAACGTGGTTTCTTGATTACCGATTGACACTCTGCCTGATATTTGTAGAGTCCGTACAAATGCACTCAAACCTTGACCGTCAGGATTGTTGTGACGGACGATTGACAGCGCGAGAGGGGGAGCGTATCCTTCGAGCAAATCTTCGTTCGGGGAGGAGCTAGAATGCCGAGTAGGAGGAAAGGTCTATTCTTAGCGCCCATCATAGTGGCTGTGCTTCTGGTAGGGTCGCTCGGAGGTGGTTGTACCTCAAACACACCTGCTACGTCAGCGCCCAAACCTGTTGCGTCAGCATCCGCACCCAGTGCCGAACAACCCACGGGCGAGCTAAAGATTGCCATGGCCACCTTTTCCAAGGAAGTGCTGGATCCAACTCTCGATAACGCGCTTATTAAACCGATAATAGGTCCAATATACGACTACTTAGTAGGGGCCGACGTTAATAGCCAGCTTTCCAAGGACTATGGCCTGGCGCGGGACTGGAAGATAGAGCAGCGCGGCAACTCCTCCGTGTATACCTTCGACCTACGCCAGGGGGTCAGGTTCCATGACGGGACCGAGGCTACAGGCCAGGATGTGAAGTTCAGTCTTGAATATTTTTTGCGCCCTGAGAGCACGAGCGGTGGCTCCGCGAACTTAAGAGGAGTGATTGACCGGATCGAGGTGCCTGCGCAAAATCAAGTGGTCGTTTATACCAAAAAGCCCTATGCTTTCCTCCTTACCGACCTGTCTCCTCTCGGTTACCAGGAGGGAATGGTGCTGCCCAAGGCCTACATCGAGAAGAACGGGACGGACTACTTCAACAAGCATCCTGTCGGCACCGGCCCGTACAGATTCAAGGAGCAAATACGGGGCACAAGTGTGACGTATGAAGCCATCGACTACAAACACTGGCTTCAGCAGCCCAAGTATAAAACGGTGACCCTCATGTTGGTTCCCGAGGAGTCTACTCGCATCGCCATGCTCAAGACGAAGGAGGCCGATGTCATTGACTCCGTGACTACGGCCAACCTTTCGAACGTGGAAGCAGCCGGGCTTAAAGCCTTCAACAAGAAAGGCAGTAGCACGTTAATACTATTGCTGGGGCAGACGTGGGACGAAGGTACGTATCTCAACGATGTCAGGGTCAGGGAGGCTTTGAATCTGGCTGTAGACAGGCAGGCAACGTTGGACCAGATCTTTAAGAAGGCGGGCAGCATATCTGGTGCTTGGTATGGCAGTTGGGCAAATGGCTACAAGCCTATGCCTCTTTATGAGTACGACTCGGCCAAGGCGAAATCCCTGCTTCAGCAGGCGATAAAGGACAAGGGGTGGGGCAAGGTGGAACTTACGTTCTACTCCTACCCACGCCCGGGCGTACCTGAGGCCCAGTTGGTCGTCGAGGCTGTGGCTGGGATGTGGCAAAAGACGTTTGGAGATCTAATAAATGTGCAAGTCGTGCCTGCTTCGGATTTCGTGCTTCTCCGGCAGAAGTTGATTGCTAAGAAAGCTCAGAACAGTATCGGCGTACTGGGCGCCCCTAATAGTCCCTTCTGGGGCACTACATGGCGGGCTGTCTTTACCAGCAAAGCAAACTATGTCCTGGCCACGACGCCGCAACTCGATGCGCTAATCGACCAGTTGGGAGCAGAAACAGATATAGGGAAAGTTGGACCCGATCAACTTCAGATAGCCCAATATCTACGGGATAATCACTTTGTCGTGCCACTATTCGAGCTAGACGAACTATATGCCGCCAACCCGCAAAAGGTAACAAACTGGGAGACGGGTCGGTTCGACCATGACCCCAACTACCGCGACATTTTGGTGCGGGAGCGGGCGTATCAGGCTCAATGACGGGTTTTTCAGCCTTAGAAACGGGGGCCATATTAAATGTGACGCCCCCGTTAGGCTTAGAAACTGAGCAAAAGACAAAAATTCATGAGGAGTTGTGCATGGCAGCCAGGCTTAGCGTACGAAATAAGCAGATGGATTGGGACTTCTTTCTTGAGCAACGGAAGCAGGTCTTGTCTGAGTGGCCGACAGGAAAGGAGCTCATGGGCCAGGCGGCCTTAGATCAAGCCGTTGCTTATCAGAAGTCACAGCCCTGGTGGAAATTCGCGGCGCTCCGTAATGCCCAGGCCGAGAAGGAAGACCGGATCCAGCTTGCCTGCCAGGTAGGACATGCCCTGACCGAGCAGCAGATAGAACACATCAAGGCCTGCTCAAAAGCTGAACCGGATGGTTGGTGGCTCTGGGATGACACCTATAGCCGCGCACATAAATTCGCTAAAGCTCAGGAGATGGTGGAGCGAAGCCGGAGAGATAACTACTCTTACCTTAACGGCTATCCTCCTGCCATACATGGGGTGGCCGGTGTCCGCGCCATCAACGCGTCTACCGATGCGTACTTGCACTCGCCCAACAACGATGCTGATGGACGCCTGACTGCTGAAATAATGTACGCCGGAGGCTGTACCCACTTTGGTGTTCAAGGGATTGTAAGGGGGTTCCTGACGCTACGGGACACCTCGCCCGAGGAAGCGATTTTGCTTGACCAGTATATGACCCGCCTGGCGGGTTATTACACTGAGCAGGGTGTCCCGATGTGCGCAATGACCGCGGGCGCGGAATATGGCTGGGGCACGGCTGGCATAAAGCTGGCGACGAGCCTGTTGGGCAGTCTTATGGCTGCCGAGCAAGGCATCAAATACCTTAACGTACTCTATTGCCAGGGACTGAACCTCGTCGAAGACACGGCAGCTATTCAGGTCCTGAAGAAACTGACCCATGAATACCTCGAACGCTTTGGATACAAGAACATCCCAGTGTGGACCATGAATTCCCTCTTCCATGCCTGGCCTGTTGATAGGTCAGCCCTTTCTGCCCAGCTCACGTACTCTATTGCCAACTCTGCCTTGGGGGGTATCAGAACCATACTTATGAAGTCCGTGGATGAAGCGGATTATGCACCCACCGGTGAGGGGCATCGACAGTCAATTGCGATTGCGAAACAGACGTTGCGCATAATGGGTAGTCAGCGGCTTCCCGAAGGCCCCGACCTGCAGCTAGAGAGAGAGATGATTGAGAAGGAAGTGCGGGCGGTGATGGAGAGGATACTGGAGTTGGGCGATGGAGATGTGGCCGTGGGGGCCTGTCTCGCCATAGAACAGGGGGTACTCGACACGCAGTTCGCGTCGTGGAAGCACTTGAAGAATAAGGTTGTGGCGATCAGGGATGCGAACGGCGCCTTCCGCTACCTCGATGCTGGCAACGTTCCTCTGCCTCCCGAAGTGAGAGAATACCACCGAGCGAAGATCGCGGAGCGAGAGAAACGCGAGGGAATGAAAGCCGGCCTGCAGTGGGTCATAGGTGAACCAACCTGGACTACCATTCCGATAGAGGAAGAGGCTGCCGAATTGTCTGCCAGGCTAAGGAGTATGGAGACTGGTCTTGAAGAGAAGAAGGCAACAACGATTGAAAAGGCGGCTGTGCCGGAGGAAAAGAAGGCTGCGGCCAAGAAATATAACGTTGTAGTAGGCACCGTGGGGTATGATTCCCACATTGTTGGCAGCACGGTACTTCGCCACGCTTTGGAAGATGCTGGGTACAACGTTGCTTTCCTGGGGTCGGCGGCTCAGCCGGTAGAGTTCATTAACGCTGCCAGGGAAACAAACGCGGCCGCTCTGTGGGTCTCGTCGCTATACGGCATGGCGCGCATTGATTGCGCTGACATGAGGGCTAAGCTCGTCGAGGCAGGCATGGGAGATATCATCATGTACATCGGAGGTATGTTGACTTCAGGGCCAGAAGATTATAAGGTCACAGAGGGACTGTTCCTCAACATGGGGTTTGACAGAGTATATCCCCCAGCTACGAATCCGGATATCGCCCTCGCAGATCTGGAAAGAGACCTCGAAATCCGGTCAACAAAGAAATAGATCCCGGCCTGCACGTACCATTGGAGGCTGCCTAGGTTCATTGCAGCAGTCTCCAATCTGTGGATTGGAGACTGCTGCCCTAGTTTGGGTTCCGGGCCATGAAAGCTCAGGCGGTCTAAAGAGATAAAAAGTGGACCAAATTTCCAGCATCCTCAAAGATATGACGTATGATGCTGTGATAGATGGCGCGGGAACGAACGGGAAGTTCTTGGCAACGTATTTGGCAATACGTTGTGGCACAACGTCGTTTGGTACCACTCCATTGAACTGTGATCATGACGCCACCGCCATAGCTGGTTGATTCAGGTGTTTGGGTGGACGTCCCCGACGCTTGGGTATGACCCAAGGCGCCAGCGGAACCTGGTACTGCAGCAACTCGAACATCGTCCAGCAGTGGTCGGTCAATCCGGCAACCATGGACGGTGTCCGATCCTGCCACTTGTGGCTCGCTCCTGCGGGAGCAGCCACGCGGAGGCTCTCGTGATACCAGACAAAGTTATAGGCACAACCGACCAAATACATTCCCGCCGTGAGTGCTGGCTCTTTGTGGAGCAAAGCCCGTCCGCGCCGCACAAGGGCCACCATGGAGGCACGAAAGGTGGCATTGAGACGCTCAATATAGGCCGTGTTGATGTCGTTCCCTCCGCCTGTCGTGATCAGTACGGCCCTGATGCTCTCCGCGGTACCACGTACCACCCGGCGAGTCACACTCACCACCCGCCGCTGCGCATGCCGTTTGATGACTTGTCCCAGCAGCAGCCCCTTATCCAAGACCAGCCGAGGGCGACCGCAGCGCCCAGTCCGTATGGGGGGGCAGAACACCCGCAGGAAGGCCGTAACATAGCTCACCAAGCCGTCCACACAGACCAGGATCGCCAGACTGCGGGCGCACGCGCGGACCATCTGAACCAGTGCGGTGATCAGCACCAGGTCCCGTTTGGCGCTGATGACGCCACCCAGCCACAGCCGCGATGGGACGGCCAGCGCCATGGCCATCCAGACCCGTTGCCCGACCATCTTGACCCACAGCTCATCGGCTTGGACGTGCTGCAGTTCGATCTGTCCCTGCTGGACAAGGTGTTCGTGAATCCGTTGGCAATGTGCCCCGGCGCGGGCTTGCCAGCTGGTCACTGTGCGTTCATCGAAGCCAAAGGCGGCCACAATCGCCTGGAGAGGGCGGCCGTGGCAGAGCAGGGTGAGCACAACAGTCATCACGTTCGCCGTCTTGTGCAGACGGTAGAAGGGCGTACCCTTCGTGGCGGTGAAGGTCTGGTTACACGTAGTGCACTGATAGCGCCGCTCTTTGCGGCTGAACACCCGAATGTTACCTTGCCCCTGTTGTCCCCTGGCAGGAAAGCTCGGGTTGCGGCAGAATTGGCTGTGCGGGTCCATGGTCTCCCTCTGGCGGACGCAATGTCGTAGTTACGTCCACAAGGGTGCACGATGGACCCGTCTTTTTCAAGGTTTCACCTCCCAATCACAGTTCAATGGGGTGGTACCCGTCGTTTGAAGAGTAGGCGGAATCAAGGCAGAAGGAAAGGTCTGTAACGATGCCTAAGACAAGCGCTTTTGTAATGAGTATTACACCCTTCGATTCGCATGATAGGTTAGACGAGGCTGCTTTACGCAGACATTTGCGCCGTATGGCTGCAGCAGGTTTGGCAATCTATCTGGGAAGCCCTGGGTCGGGAGAGGGACACGCACTTACCCCACCGGAACTCCGGAGAGTCTTCGAGATTGGGGTCGAAGAGTGCAAAGGAAAGGTGCCCGTCTACGCAACAGGTTTTGAACCTCATAGCGCCGAGCAGCTTGTCGCGATAGGTCGTGAAGCAGAGGCGGCAGGCTTGGACGCCTTGCTTATCCACCCGCTTGACGGCGGGCACGGCTTCAGGCCGACGCCGGCTGAACTGGAGCAGTACTATAGAGATGTCCTGACGGCGATCAAGCTGCCAGCCCAGTTAGTGTCGCATGGGTTCGTGGGTTATGTCATGCCAATCGATATCTTACAGAGACTCGTAGAGGACTATCCCATCACGGGCATTAATGTTGGGACAACGGATTTGAACTATCTGGTGGGTGTCCACAGAGCGGTTGGATCAAAGGTATCCATATACTCGGGCGGTTTTGCCAACACTATCACGAATCTATCACTGGGTGGTGAGGGCTTCGTCGATGGCATCCCTAACATAGCTCCGAAACTCTGCATGTCCGTAGTTAATCACTTCCGGGCCGGTAGGATTGACCAGGCTGGAAAGGCTTATTCGAATGTCATGGCTATTAATAGCATCCTTTACGACGCCTTCCCACCTCCCATGGCCAGAGTGCTAAAGGTTGCTATGAATATCCTAGGGCTGCCGGCCGGCTATCTGCGAAAGCCCTTCCTCTTGCCAGATGAAGCTGCCCAAGAGAAGCTGGAGAAGGCCTTGAAAGAGTTAGATGTAATAAGCCTTGAAGAGAACGCGTAGCAACAGGGGTACGTGGTTTGTTCAGGGGACAAACACATAGTTAATCCGCCGGCACACGCAGGTCTTCTGCTCAGAATCTGTGAAGGAGGGAAGCCACAAGTAGAATGCCGGACGGGCTTACGATAGCGGTCACGGGTGATGCTATCATCCACGGCCGGATATCGGTCTACAAAGACGAAAGATCCCTTCTGCTTGGCTGAGCCGGAGGCAGGCAAGGAATTGATGGACTACCTGGCAGAGCTATTGACGCCTTTTGGCGCTGGCTCTGTAGACACTGTACAAGGTGTAGGGGTCGGATGCCCAAACCTTTAGTGTAAATCATCACTATTGACCTGGTTCAACCGGACGATATCCTTAGGATAGGAAACGGCACGGCCGGAGCGGCCTCTTCGGTATACCCCAGTTCCACGTCGACGAAGGCGTCAAGACGCTCGTCCAGCGCCACGCTCGAGACAGCCTGGCGCACTCGCCATAGAGTTCAAAGATGGCATCGGTTTGGACAAACTGACTGAGGCCCGGTCATAAGCGGTTGACCGCGCGGTTGTCTCGTGCCGTGCAATTGCAGACTCCAGGTACGGACGCAATCGCGGGGTCCACGAGAGCGCCATTCGCGCCACGTTCAGCGCACCGGTCGACTTGATTCCAAAGCCGGCGCCGCGCAAACGCCGGGGTCGGCCCCGGGTTTAGAGGGCCTTGTCAGTTGTTAATGTGATATGACGGAGCGAGAAGATGAGACTAGAGGGAAAGGTGGCGGTAGTAACTGGGGCGGGTCAGGGAATTGGTGAAGCAATAGCCCTGGTGGCCCACGAAGGTGCTTCAGTCGCAGTAGTGGATCTAGACCTAAAGGGCTTTGAAGGGAGGAAGCTAGAAGCAAAATGCAGGGCAGCACTGTGCTGGATTTAAGTGGAGGAAATCTTTGGGGTGGGCCGAGAAGTAGCCAACTCTTGAACGAGACCCGCTGTCGGGAGAGCAAGTGAATAAGGTAGAGGTAATTGATACCGATGTTCTCGTAGTGGGAGGAGGGGGAGCGGGAGCCCGAGCCGCCCTCGATGCCAATGAAGCCGGGGCCAAGGTCACATTGGCTGTAAAGGGGGACTTCGGCATCGCGGGATTCCGGGGTTCGGGGAGCAGCGGTGGCGGTCGGACAAGCATGTTCACCTACTTTGTTCCGGGAGGGAAGCTTGCTCCGGAGAAGGAAGCGGACGCAGTCTTTGAGCGCATCATTCAAACCGGGCTCGGTATGGCTAACAGGCGACTTTCAAGAATACTTGTCGACGAGGCCATGCAAGCTAGAGCTAAGCTTGAGAAATGGGGCGTCATAATGAACATGATGCCCTTTGCTGGCGGCAGGATAGCGAAAATGCTGGTCCCGATGCCGGGGTTAGCCAATGTCATCAGGGGTGCTGGTGACATCCGCGTTCGCGAGCGTATGACGGTGACTGATCTTCTGGTCCAAGACGGCGCTTGCATCGGAGCCATCGGCGTGGATGAAGACAGAGGAGAGCTTTGCTTGTTCAGAGCCGCAGCCACTATTCTGGCCACGGGTGGTGGCGGACAGCTATTTATGCATTGCTTCCATCCCTCCTGTGACACCGGGGACGGATATGCAATGGCCTACGAGGCTGGCGCAGAACTGGTTAACATGGAATTCATGCACCTCAACATCGGAATAGTGTATCCCATGGTGAGCCTTCTGCCGAACGGGAACTGGGGATTGTATCCTAGGGTGCGCAACGGCACCGGTGAGGAATTCATTCACAAATACCTCCCCAAGGGCGTGACGGTTGAGGATTGCTTGAAGCCCAAGCCGCAGCGTACGGTCTTCACAACAAGGGATGTGTCAAAGTATTTTGAGATAGCCTTCGTCAAGGAGACAAGAGAGGGGCGTGCAAACGAGCATAACGCTCTGTACCTCGAGCCTATCAACCCGAACACGGTCCCGCAGTGGCGGTTCCAGACGCTGAGCAATCGTGGTGTGGATTGGAGCAAAGAGGTCGAGATCAACGTGGCCTGTCAAACCTTCAACGGCGGCCTACGAATTGACGAAAACGCGCAAACGTCAGTGCCCGGTCTGTATGCGGTGGGGGAGACAGCCGCCGGACCATGGGGGGCTGATAGGCTGGGTGGGCTTATGCACGCGTTCTCTCATGTATTTGGAGTGAGGGCGGGCAAACATGCT